>CAZNYR010000129.1:0-811 GCA_964577275.1 uncultured Cytophagales bacterium
TAGAATTAAAATACTTACTGATTCTTTTAAAAACAACTTTCCACAAATTTTTAAATCACCTCTTAAACTAATCACATTTACTATCCCAAATCCCTGAACCGAATACCAAAATCAAACCCCACTCCTATCCTTCCAATTATTAACTTATCCGCCTTGTGTGGCTCGAATAATCATAACTTTATCATTTTCAAAAAGTTGTAACGATTCCCAATCTTGTTTCGGAATCACAATACCATTGACGGCAACCGCTGTGCCTTTGGGATTGACATTCAGATTTTCGGTCAATTCGACCAAAAATTTAACCGCCAAATCATGCGCCTTATCATTCACAATAATTTTCATGGAATCAACAATTTAGATGTAATAAATTTTACAAAAATTTAATTTTTCTGTAATTTTATCTTTCTAAGCAAAGTTATTTTAGAACCCTTGCCCCTTCCAAACGATAAAATAAATGTTCTGGATTTTGTGTATTTAATTTCAAAATTCCTTCCACCCGAAAAGGCTCATCTTGGAACGCTATGGCAGTCTGAAGATACACCTCAACCACCGTTTGAGGCTCGGCATTTCCACAAAAAAAACACATCGCATACGGAAAATATGATAATAAGAAAAAGTTTTGTGCCGTACTTTCTTGCATCGGAATCATAAACCCTTGCAAAGTGATTTTTTTGCCATCAAGCAGATTTTGTTCCTCCGAAAAAATCGGCTGATAAAATCCATTTTCAAACGTATAACGAGCCTCTTTGAGGATTTTCCAAATTTCTTCCTCTGATTCAGAATAATTTATTTCCGAGCTATCTATCTCAAA
>CAZNYR010000129.1:821-8854 GCA_964577275.1 uncultured Cytophagales bacterium
AGTATTTTTTGGTTCTTTTATCGTATATTGATAATTGACCAACGAAGCTCCACTATTTTTTTTGAGTTCCTCTAATTCGATTTTTTTTTCGTGTGATGTCTTTTCTTGAGAAAAATCCCAATAATAACGTAAACCAAATACAACACCTAAAATTGACAGAAAAACACTTATTTTTTTCATTTTACAGAAAATTAAACACGGCTTGATGTTAGTCCAAAAGGTCAGGACGACGCTCATAAGTGCGTTTTAGAGCCTGTTCATGTCGCCACGTTTCGATATGGGCATCATGCCCCGAAAGCAAAATTTCTGGCACTTTCATGCCGTCATATTCGGCAGGTCTGGAATAAACAGGCGGAGCTAATAATCCATCCTGAAAAGAATCCGTTAAGGCAGAAGTTTCATCTCCTAATACATTGGGTATCAATCGAATAAGCGCATCCGTTACAACCATAGCGGGCAGTTCCCCTCCAGACAAAACAAAATCCCCAATCGTCAATTCAAGGGTTATATATTTTTCTCGAATACGCTCATCCACACCTTTGTAATGTCCACACAAAATTAAAATATTTTCACACAAAGAAAGCCAATTTGCTGTGGTTTGGTCAAATTTTTTACCATCAGGAGTCATATAAATTAATTGGTCATAATTTCGCTCCGATTGCAATGCTTCGATGCAACGGGCAATCGGTTCGATGAGCATCACCATTCCTGCCCCACCGCCGTACATATAATCATCCGTTTTTTTGTGCTTGTCAATAGCATAATCTCGCAAATTATGAATATGAATTTCAACCAAATTTTTAGCTTGCGCCCTTTTTACAATCGACTGATTCAGAGGACTTTCCAACAAAGAAGGCAAACAAGTCAAGATGTCAATTCGCATGATTTTTTGGGGTATTACTGAAACAAAACTACAAAAAAAAAATGAACACCGAATCAAATCGGCATTCATTAAATTTTGACGAACCAAGAAGCTAAATTACTTCTTCTTGTGTCTGTTTTTTCTGAGTCTTTTCTTGCGCTTGTGAGTCGCAATCTTATGACGTTTTCTTTTTTTTCCGCAAGGCATAATGCTAACGAGTTTAAATGGTACAAAAAAAATATAAAAGTAAAGAGCTTTTTTGGGCTTTATCGGCTCAAAATCACGCCTTTATCCGATAGATTCGTAGAAACGGATGCAAAGATACTATTTTTTCAATTCATTTAATAATTTTTTGATGGCATCTTTCCGAATTTCATCATCCGTATTTTCCAAAACAAATTCTAATCTTGGAAGAGCTTTTTCGGGCTGTTGGAGTTGTAAATAACACTCCGCCAGCCGTAATTGCGCTTCTAAGTCATTGGGATTCAAGGATATAAGCAATTCAAATCGTTCGATTGCTTTATCAAATTGTCCACTTTGCATCGATAAATTTCCCAAATGAAACAAAGCAAACTGATTTGTCGGATTTTCTTCTAAAACTTTCCGAATCATCGTAATTCCTTGCATCGGGGCGGTGGTTGTTACGTAAGTTACTCCAATTTTAACCTTAATTTCGGGGGATGGATGTTGGATTTTAGCATAAAATTCACGGGCTTTTTGGGCTAATTCTGCTTTTTTAGAGGTGTTCATAGCGAATGCAAATGCCTCATAATGAGCATCTCCCACAATTTCGAGTGTTTTATCTGACGGAAACTGTTCATAAAATTGCTGGGCAAAAAATACCAAACTATCAAACTGGGCAACCTCCCGTAATTGTTGTGCAAATTCCTGATAAGCCTGCCCCTTTTCGATTTCGTTTGTAGCTTCCAAAAATGTTGTCCGATTCTCGGCGATTGCCTCAATTTGTTCGGAGGTTAGGGCTTGGGCGTGCATTTCTTGGGCTTCGTTGTGCATACCTTGGACATCAGATTCGGATGTTTTTTCGGTGTTTGTCATGGTTCGTTCTTTGGTATTGACAACCGAACGTGGCATCAAATATAGCCCAATCATAGTCAAAAAAGCGATACCAAGTACCAGAAAATGAGAGCGTTGCATAATTTTTGCGGATTTGTTCTAAAATACAAAAAGCCCGACAAAAATTGTCAAGGCTTGTGTTATGTCTTTAAATCGAATTTGGCATTACCCTTCTTTGTTTGCCATTTTTACTTTTTCGCTTCCTTTAATTTTTTCAACGAATGTTCTGGACGGCTTGAAGCTCGGAATATAGTGTTCGTTGATGACGATAGGCTCATTTTTAGAAATATTTCGTCCAATTTTTTTGGCACGTCGCTTGTTTATAAAGCTACCAAAGCCTCGCACATAAATATTTTCACCCTCTGCCATATTACTTTTCACAACCGTAAAGAATGCCTCAACAGTAGTTTGTACGTCGGCTTTGTCGATGCCTGTTTTGTCTGCGATTTCGCTAATAATATCTGCTTTTGTCACTTTATTAAAAGGTTAGTTTAACATTAAAAACCTAAGAATCAATTACTTGAGTGCAAATGTATGCCCTAACATCCGAATTTGCAACCCTTTCACTAAAAATTTTTTACACTTACAATTTAATCTATGTTCTATTTAGAATTTAATTTACGTTTTTTTACGTTCTAATTACAGAACACCTTGATTTTCAGTATTATAGAATACGAAGGTATGAAAAAAATTGAAAACCCAAAAAAAGACTGTGATTTTTTTTGTTCTGATTTTCAAACACTTGGCAAATATAGAACGTTTTTCAAAAACCCAAACCAATTTCATTAAAAAATTTTTAAGTTTTACTGAAAAAGTACTATTTTTATATCATTTTCTACAAATTTATAGACGTAATAAATGGTTAATAAAACTCCATTTTTAAGTAAAATTACGAGATGTACAGCATGATTAGGATTTCTGCACAATGCTTCTTAATTTGCTTTGTGAAGTCTGAAAAAAATTAATTTTTAGTACATTCCATACATTTAAACCAATCCAAAGTTTATGAGAAATATTATCCTAAACTCTCCGAGTTATGACCGCCGAAGTAAAATTCTAAACATCATGCACCAACATAATGCACATTTAGAATCTATTTTTCGGAAAGCAAAATATGACAAAATGAAACTTTCGCCTTATATTTTTTATCGAGGCACAAACCAACTTTTTTGGGCAGATTTTGCGGGCGATTGGCTCTTGCATCGATTCGGTGGGCGAGCGAGTTGCCGAACGTGGCTTCAGGGTGATGCACACGTCTATAATATGGGCGCATTTCTGAATCATCATGACGAAGTGATTTTTGGACTTGATGATTTTGATGATGCCTTAGTAGCTGATTATCAGTATGATGTGTGGCGGTTTGCCGTCAGTATGGTATTGGATGCTAAGGAAAATAATCATTTATCTGATGCCCAAATTACGAGCGGACTTCATGCTTTTGCCGAAAATTATTTGACGCATCTGGTCGTTTATAGTCCCGATGACCACGAAAAAGAAACACATTATACCGCAGAAAATACATATGGCAGTCTTTCTAAGTTTTTGAAAAAACATAGCGAAAAACAAAATCGCCATAAGATGCTCACCAAATGGACAAATGCTGGCACATCGGAAACATTCCGTTATGAATCTGAAAAATTAGAACCATTAACATTTGAAGAAAAAGCACTTTTTATAGAAGCTATCCAGCAGTATCGCCACACCATTTCGGGCGAAATTTCGGAAACTGACGATACGCATTTTGAGGTCAAAGACATCGCCAAACGCCTCTGGGCTGGCACGGGTTCGCTCGGAGAACCAAGGTATTACGTCTTACTGAACGGCGATGAAAGCACCCATTTTGATAATGTCATTTTGGATATAAAATGTCAAAATGCGCCTACGGCTTTTGCCTTTTTGAGCCAAGAGGAAATTGATGAATATAACCAAAATTTTGAAAATCATGCCCAACGCCATGCCGAAGCCTTCAAGGCACTTGCCGAACATCCCGATAATTATTTGGGCTGGCTCAAACTTGGAAATGACTGGTTTTCCGTTCGAGAACGCTCGCCACTCAAAGGTGATTTTCCAACCGAAAAGTTAAATACTGAAAAAAAGTATGTCAAACTTGCAGAACAATGGGGTGCAATCTTAGCAACCGAACACAAACGAGCAGGAAGACATTTAAACGCTGAAAATGACCCTTTTCTGCTCGAAAATGCTGTCCGAAAATTAACCGATGGACGACATGAAGAATTTTGGAAATTAACCGAACAAATTGCCTTCCGATATGCTGACCAAGTCCGACAGGACTGGATCTATTTTTGTGATGCCTTAGACGCTAAAAAGTTAGAATAATATTCATAATTTATTTTTTTAAGAAAAAATTTTACGTTGTACTTTAAATCAAAAAAGTTTATCAAATTGTCTTATATTTGTTAAACCTTTGTTCGTTTTGCCTTCAATTATTTATTCACACAATTTATTGCATTATGATAAAATTAGCAAATTTATTAATCCTTAGTTTTTTGGTTTTGGGCGTTGGGTGTAGCTCTTCGGATGATGAGCCTGTTGCCCCTCCGACACCCTCCAACCCGAAAAATCCCGCTTCTTTGGGACGATTAGGCAATGCAACTGACGTGCAAACCAATCCTACGCCATGTTTTGTCCTGATGGGGGGTGGCACAGAGGTTGATGAAGCCATCCAAAAAATGACAGAACTTTCAGATAATGGCGATTTTGTCGTCATTCGTGTAACGGGTGGCGATGCCTATAATGACTATATTTTTGATTTCGGGAAATCCAATTCGGTCGAAACCTTACGCATTGATTCTCAGGAAGATGCAAACAATACTCAAACCATCGAAACCCTCCGAAATGCCGAAGCCCTATTTATTGCGGGCGGCGACCAAGCACAGTACGTGGCACTTTGGAAAGATACGCAAGTGGGGCAAACCTTGAATTATTTGATTCATGAAAAGAAAATTCCGATTGGAGGAACAAGTGCTGGATGTGCCATCTTAGGCGAATTTGTGTTCGATGCCAAAAACGGGACGATTCGCTCGGAGGATGCTCTACAAAACCCTTATCACCAAAATATTACATTTACAGAAAATTTCTTATCCATTTCATTTTTAAAGAATGTAATTACCGATACGCATTATGATAATCCTGACAGAAAAGGACGACATCTGACTTTTTTAGCTCGATTAATGACCGATAAAGCCATTCAGCCTAAAGGCATTGGGGTCGAAGAACGAACCGCAGTTGTAATTGATAATCAAGGAGATATGGCGGTTTATGGTTCTGGCAAAGCCTATTTCTTGGAAGCACAAAACACCGCACCCGAAATTTGTGCCACAAATACGCCACTCACTTGGGAAGCAAATGAACAAGCCGTAAAAGTTTACCAAGTAGAAGGGCAACGAGGTGGGCATCAGGTTTTTAATGCTTTAAATTGGACTTCTACCGCAAATGCTACGGAGATGTACCTTTCGGCAAAAGAAGGAAATTTAATACTTAAATAATTATAAAATAAGTTTTATCTTACTCAATTTATTTCGCAGTTCTTGTTTTTGACTTTCAGAAATCGGATTGCCTGATAAATTGAGTATTTTTAATTTTGGAAGGTTATAAATGACAGCTGGAATGTCCGAAAACATATTATTTTCCAAATTTAAGGCTTCCAAATACATCAAATTTCCGAAAGTTTCGGGCAAATCATACAACTGATTATATCCCAAATCCAAAAATTGTAAATGATTCAGTTGCTCAATTTCCTTAGGAATTTCGGCTAACTCGTGATGATTGATAACTAACAACTGTAAATTATAATATTCCAAGATTTTTAACGGAAATAATTGATACGGAATACTCTCGATATGCACCCCTGCCCCTGTCTTTCCTTCTGCAATTCTGTCGTACAGGTTTTGCATAGAAGATAAACGCAATCGAAATACATTAGACTGATTATCAGTAATTTCTGATAAACTTAAAAATTCTTTGGCGTGAAACAATTCAGCTTTGGACAATATATTTTGTGCCTTAGTATTACTCAAAATGAAGACGCAAACACATAAAAGTAAATAATTTTTCATTTGTATTTTTTTAATAAATTGTATTATCTTTATGGATATTTTTTTGGAAAGATTAGAATTTGGATTAAAACACACTTCAGATTAACTTCGTTCTTTGTTATCGCATTTCGATTGCGTATAAATTTAAGAGTTTTTGACAAAATTATGCTTTTTTCCGTAATTTTACTTGGACAAAAGTAGTATTTTTGGGTAAACATCAAATCATAAATTGTCAGCCTTAATATTTTATATTATACTGATAATCAGATGAATACATAAGAATCAAAATATAATTTATCGAAAAAATAATTATTTATTCAAAATATAAAAATATGATTGTAGTTACGGGTGCGGCAGGATTCATTGGAAGTGCATTGGTTCATTTTCTGAACCGTGCAGGTTTTGATAACGTATTAGCTGTGGATGATTTTTCACGAGCCGATAAGAATAAAAACCTTGATAATAAGCAACTTAGCCACAAAATTGAACGCTTTGATTTTTTGAATCGCTTTGATGAATTTGCGCCAAAAATTAAATTTATTTTTCATTTGGGCGCACGCACCGATACGACCGAGTTTGATTATTCAATTTTTGAAAAATTAAATATTTCTTACACGCAACAGCTTTGGAAATATTGCGTAAATTATCAAATTCCGTTGGTGTATGCCTCATCTGCGGCAACTTATGGACTTGGCGAATTGGGTTACAAGGATTCCGAAGATATTGTGGGCGAACTAAAACCCTTGAATCCTTATGGGCGGTCAAAAAATGAGGTAGATATTTGGGTTTTGGCGCAAGAAAAAACGCCGCCATTTTGGGCTGGACTGAAGTTTTTTAATGTCTATGGTGCAAATGAATACCACAAAGGACGGATGGCTTCGGTTATTTTTCATGCGTTTCATCAGATTCAGAATACGGGAAGCATGAAATTATTTCGTTCGCATCATCCTGATTTTGAGGATGGTAAGCAACTTCGAGATTTTATTTATGTAAAAGATGTGGCGCAAGTTTGTTTGTTTTTGATGGAAAATCAACCGCAATCTGGCTTGTATAACTTGGGAACAGGGCAAGCACGGACATTTTTGGATTTGGTCAAAAGTACGTTCAAAGCCTTAGAACATCCCGAAAAGATTTCATTTATTGATACGCCAGCCGACATTCGAGATAAATATCAGTATTTTACCGAGGCAAATATGACCAAACTTCGAGCAGCAGGCTATCAAATGCCATTCACTTCTCTGGAGGAGGGCGTAATAGATTATGTGAAAAATTATTTGACAACGCATCAATATTTATAGACCGTAGCGAGTATTTTGTAACCCTTGAAACAATCTAACAACCTGATAATCATTATGTTAATCAAGACATCAAACTTGTGGCTTTGTTTATAAATCCGCCGTTACTTTCAGATTAAAAAAGCGTTGCGAAAGTCCGTTCGGAATAGCATATTGATTATCCAAATAATCCGAAATCCAGAGATAAGAAATTACATTATTTGCACCTAAAATATTTAAAATTTCTACACCAATGCGTAAACTTTCAATGTACTTTTTGTCTTGAATAGTCTTAAAAAATCCAATATCGACCCGCCGATAGGCATCGCCCGAATAGACCGAACGATATTGCGGTTGATTTGGCGGTCCGAATGGCAATCCTGTACCGTACATAATCCGCATATTGACACGTAAATCGGGGCGATTCGGAATGTAATCCTCAAAAAATATGGCGACAGTAGCTCGTTGGTCGGTCGGACGACGAATCCAGCCTAATTCATCGGTACTCACATCCTCTTGAGCAGATAGTACGCTAAAATTTATCCAAGATTCCGTTCCGCTCACAAATTCGCCACTAAGCCGAAAATCTGCCCCCATCATGTAGGCTTTTGCGTCATTGTTGGCATAATACCTAATCCGCACATTATCAACATCATACGGCACAACATTTTCCATTTTTTTGTAATAGGCTTCAGAAATAAATTTGAAAGGTCGCCCCCACATCCGAAACGCATAATCCGCCCCCGCAATAAAATGAATGGAACGTTG
>CAZNYR010000130.1:0-2245 GCA_964577275.1 uncultured Cytophagales bacterium
TAAGGGGACTTCTAAAAATTAAGTCTTTGTTAATTAACTGATTATGTGTAAATTTATGTTGTAAAACAATACCTACAAAAGATGTATAAAACACAAGGAAAAAAAGGCTTATTTGATGAAGAATTCACCAAAGAACGATTATCCGCAAAAGGAAACCCGTTAGAATCTGTTAGTAAGGTGATAGATTTTGAGTTATTTCGTGAAACTTTAGAAAGAAAACTACTGAACACCAACAAAAAGAATAACGCAGGAGCTAAGCCTTACGATGTAGTGATGCTATTCAAAATACTGATACTTCAACGTTATTATGGTCTAGGAGATAGCCAAGTGGAATATCAAATATTGGATAGAACGAGTTTTAAAACATTTTTGGGATTAGAAACAGGGGATAAAGTTCCAGACGAAAAAACAATATGGAGTTTTAGAGAACGTATAACAAAAACAGGGCTGGTAGAAGAATTATTTGAGCAGTTTGTATCCTTTTTAGAAGAAAAAGAGTTGCTATTTAATGAAGGACAAATGGTAGATGCTAGTTTTACGGTAGCACCACGCCAACGCAATAGCAGGGAAGAAAACAAACAAATAAAAGAAGGAAAAGGTGATGATTTATGGAATGACCAACCCAACAAGAAAAAACATAAAGATATTGATGCACGTTGGACAAAGAAAAACGGAGAGACTTTCTACGGTTATAAAAACCACGCAAAAGTAGATACCAAAAGCAAATTCATTAACACCTATACCGTAACAGATGCTTCTGTACACGATTCACAAGCATTAGATGATTTGCTTACCGAAAAAGATAAAGACCAAGACTTGCACGCAGATAGTGCTTACACAGGAGAGGAACAAGATAAAACCATTGCTAAATATCAGATGAACAATAAGGTACACGAAAAAGGCTACCGCAATAAACCATTAACCGATGAACAAAAAGCAAATAACACTAACAAATCAAAAATTAGAGCAAGAGTAGAACATGTATTTGGCTTTATGGAACAAAGTATGAATGGTTTAGTTTTGAAATCAGTAGGCATTATAAGAGCAAATGGAATAATAGGATTAATCAACTTAACCTACAATTTATTTAGATATGAGCAGATTAAACGATTAAATATAACATATTGATTGACAAATAGATAAGTAGATAGGGGTGCCTTTTTTTATTGCAACAAATAAAATTATTGCTAATATTGCACTATAAATTTTCTCAAAAAGATGAAAATGGGTTCTTGTCTTTTTAAGAAAACTGAAAAAAATCAATTTTTAGAACCCACCTTAAGTTCTTTATTAATTTCTTTTTGCAAGAAAAAGAGCGTTGGAAACAATCGAATAGAAAAACAAAAATAAATGATTTCTTGGATAGAACTATTAAATGGACTTCAGAGTTAGAGGCTCATCTGCAAAATTTTGTAGATTTAGAAGAGGAATTAACCCATTTGCAAAGTTTACCCCCAAATGGAAAAAGAGAAAAAATCCGTAAACTCAAAGAAAAACTAAATCGCTATACAGATTTTAAATACCGCAGAAAAAATATTGTAGCGTCTTTATACCGTCCTTTTGTCAAAAATTACACTTATTTTGATAGAATTATTACGCATAGAATTTATCAAAATGATAAAATCTTCGGCTTTCAGAATGAATTTGAGAATAAAATTATTGCTTTTTCCATAAGTCAAAGACTACCAGAGTTTATACCTTAGCCACAGACCATATTACATCACTTGCTATTTTTACAGAGCCTGCACAAAATTTACCCCTCTACCGCTATACTTCCGAAGGCGAGCGAATAGACAATATCACGGATTGGGCGTTGGCGCATTTCAGAACTTTAACAAATACTGAAACTTTGTCAAAGTTGGATATTTTCCATTATGTCTATGGGGTTTTGCACCATCCCGCTTATCGTAAAAAATACGAACAAAACCTAAAAAGAGAATTTCCACGCATACCGCTTTATCAAGATTTTTGGTTTTGGGCAGAAGCGGGCAGGGCATTGATGGACTTGCATTTGCATTATGAAGAAATAGAAGCGTATCCGCTCCGAAGAACAGAAAAATCCCTCAAAAGTGGCAGTTTGAACAAAGCCAAACTCAAAGCCGACAAAGAAAAAGGCGAAATTATTTTGGACGAAATGACGGTTTTGGAGGGCATTCCAGCAAGGGCTTGGGAATATAAGTTGGGCAATCGTTCAGCTTTGGAATGGATACTTGACCAATACAAAGAAAAGAAACCCAAAGACCCG
>CAZNYR010000130.1:2255-8736 GCA_964577275.1 uncultured Cytophagales bacterium
CCATAGCCGAAAAATTCAATACGTATCGTTTTGCAGATTATAAAGAAGAAGTGATTTTGCTTTTGCAAAAAGTATGTACGGTTTCGGTGCGGACGGTGGAGATTGTGGAGGCTTTGGATTTGCAGAATTAAAAGCCAAAGCCTGCGATGCGATGCCCCCTAAAGTCGTGGGTTTGATTATACAAAGCAAGCCATGACTTTAGGGAAAAAATTGGGTTTGGATTTGCAAAATTAAAAGCCTTTGGCAAATCCTGCGATATATTTAGCTCCCGAAATCAATCCTTCCAAAATGGAGCGGTCTGTATCCTTGAGGTCTGCATCTTGGATTCGTTTTTCCAAATCGCTGACTGCCTGATAGAAATAATCTGCCGAAAAATTGCCGTTTCCATCCCGACTATTGGTTATTAATTTCTCTAATTCTTCTTTAAAAGCCAGCGCATCTTGGCGCATTTCTTCGGCTTGGGCGATGGATGCCTGAAATTTGGCAAGCATTTCTTTGATTTTATCGTCCGAAATATCAATTTCGATACCAAATTTATCGGCTGCTTTTTTGAGATTCTCCCGTACAAATTCGGGGGTAAGTTCCTGAAAAAGTGCATCAAATGGAGTTTGTGTATTCATTTTGTAAGCTATTTTTTTAGATTTTAATAGATTTATTCGAGTTTTGGTTTGAATCAAGATGATGTAACTTAACCAGACGTTCTAACACAATTTTTGGCGTAATTTCATGCTCTTCCAAAATCAGGTGCGCCTGCCGATAATATGAAATACGTTCCTGATATTTTTGCTGGATTTGAGGCAAAATATTTTCCAGATTTTGCGTCTTGAGCAAGGGTCTTGAGGTATCGTCTTGGCTAATTCTTTGGGCAATCGTTTGTGGTGAAATATTCAGAAATATCGCTAACCCAAGCTGTTTTATCCTGAAAATAGCATCAAAAAAGCAAGGCAGTCCGCCACCCGTGGCGATAATGGTTTGGTCAAGATGTTGGGTATTTTCGAGCGCTTGTTGCTCTAATTTTCGGAAATGAAGTTCGCCATATTCTTCAAAGATTTCAGGAATTGAGCGGTTATTTTGCGCTACAATCCACGTATCGGTATCCAAAAAATGATAGTTCATGGCTTGCGCCAAAAGCGTCCCAAAAGTTGATTTTCCCGAACTTGGCAACCCAATTAAATAAATACGATTAGGATAGTTTTTATTCATAAGTACTTTGTTCCAATGAAGATTTGATTTCGATTTGATATAACTATTTGATAATCAATATATTAGTTATTCCAAACGTACTTTTGGGTCTAAAAGATGGTACAATAAATCGACCAAAATACTGACCAAAACAAAGACAATCGCCACAAATAATGTTGTCCCCATCACGACTGGAAAATCCTTATTTTCGACTGCGCGCAACGTAATTAATCCGATACCTTTCCAGACAAAAATATATTCAATAAAAAATGCGCCTGCCATCAAAGTCGCAAACCACCCTGAAACTGCCGTAATGACGGGATTAAGGGCATTTTTGAGGGCGTGCTTGACAATAATTCGTAAATGATGCAACCCTTTGGCTTTGGCAGTGCGGATGTAATCTTGGGACATCACTTCGAGCATGGAACTTCGGGTAATTTGTGTAATAATGGCTAACGGTCTGATTCCCAGCGTAAAAGCAGGTAAAATTAAGTTTTCTAAATGCAATTTTTTTCCTTCTAATGAATTTACCCAAAGCGACCCCGTTGTGGAAAGTCCTGTCCAATCGTGTAAATAATAACCAAAGATAATGGAAATCAAAATCGCAGCGACAAAAGATGGCGCAGAAATACCTATTACTGAGATAGTTACGAGGAAGTTATCCAAAGAAGTTCCCGAATTGAGTGCCGCCAATAAGCCAAATAAAATGCCAACCACCGAAGCAAACAGCATCGCCGCTACCGTGAGCCAAATCGTTCCACCGATATTGTCTATAATGATTTCATCGACCCGTTTGTAGGTTTGGAATGAACGGCGCAAATAGGGTTTCTTGATGACTAACGCATTTTTGCCCATCGAAAAGAGGGGCATATAGCGATACTCTTTTTGATTTTTGGGCGTATGTTCATACAACGAAACGAGAGATAAGTCATTGATATAGAGGACAAACTGAAGAAATAAAGGTTTATCCAAGCCATGCGATTTGACAATCAGTTGGCGAGTAGGCGCATCGACTCGGCTGGCAAACTTCAGGGGGTCGCCGGGCAAGGCATGAAAGATAAAAAATTCGATGACAATGACCCCAAAAACGACCATAATTCCATAAAATAATTTCTTGATAACATACTTGACCATCTTTCGTAAGATTTTGATTGTCAGATTATTGCATTGTAGTTTGTTTAATTTCTTGGGCATCAGGCAAATCGTTGTAATGCCATTTTCCTTTGACCGTGCCGTTTTTGAGCAAGACGATACCGGGACTGGAACGAATCATGGTTTTGAGCAATGTCCCATCAGCAAAATAATACGGAAAATCTTGCATTTGTACTTGATGCAAAAAGGCTTCTAAATCCGATTCGGGGACGGAAGTATAGATGACAGTTTCGATTTTTTCGTTATCGTTCAGTTTTTTTGCCAACGTAATGATGTTTCTATATAGCTCATTATCAGGCTTTTCGTCAGTTTCTTGAAGGACAATAATTAGCTTAGTACCGATAAATGATTCTGCCGTAAAATCTTTTTCACTGTTATAAACATTATAATCCAAAATTTTGGGCGTACATTTCTCCTCGTTTATTGTGCGCATACTCTTAAATTCGTAGCCTTGTGTCTGATAATCAGTAGGTAAATCCTGAAATTCATATTCCTGCCCATCCTTGGTTAGGACATAAATATATTTACAATCTTCTTCGGGTTTCATCAATTCGGGGATATGATTGCCTACTTTATAAACCCGAAAATCAATCGGAGGCAGGTGCATAATGGCATAAACTTCAAGAATTAGAGTGAATAAAGTGCTAATTCCTACGGCAATGACACTAAACTTGGAAGTAATTTGATGTAATGTTTTTTGTGTTATTAATAAAAATAATGTTAAAGTTACTAAAAATACATCTTTTCCAAAAGACTGCCAAGGTGTTAATTTGATGGCATCTCCAAAACAACCACAATCCGTAACTTTATCGTAATAAGCCGAATAAAAAGTCAAAAACGTAAAAAAAACGAGTAGTCCAAAAGTTGCCCAAACCGTTAATTTTGTTTTGAAATTGGTCAATAATGCTACGCCCAAAATGACTTCGGCGGCACAGAAAATGACAGACATCACCAGCGTATAAGGTACAAAGACATGAAAAAAAGAGGCAAAATCATACGAAAAAACTTCGAAATATTCCCCTAATTTAATCGCCGTACCGACAGGGTCAATGACTTTGACCATGCCCGAAAAGATAAAAATAATACCTAAAAAAATAATAACAACCTTTTGTATTAGTTTCATAATTATTTTAGAATAGTTTAAGATGCTTTCGATTGTGTTTGGATGTGTAAGCAAATATAATCAAAAGTTTGTGAATAGTTTAACCAAATGAATGAGGCATCGAGCCTATGCGGGACGCTGGAAAGGACAATAGAATTTGAGTCCAAAATTAAGTTTTTTTAAGGGATGTTCCCGAAGTTTCCGTAAAGTTTTTGGCTAATTTTACGCCCCCAAATGCACGAAATACGAACTTCAGAAACATGAAAAAAACGAAATATATTTTTCTTTTATTTTTGGTAATTTATTCATTTTCAGAGTCTTTTGCCCAGATTGAAAAGGGCGCACGTGTCGAACTCAAGAGCGGTTCGAGCAAGCTCGAAGGCAAAATCCTTGAGCAAGAAAAAGTACGTATCGTGGTGCGTGATTCGGTTCGGCAACTCTTTTTTAAGCAAGATTTTACCCAAATGTATTGTGATAGTGCTGTTCAGTTTTTAGACCGAAACGACATCAATGCCTACGGACGTATCAGCCTGATAGACAGGGATAGTACGGTACTTCGGAGCGATACACTTATTTATGATGGCGACCGAAAATTTGCACAAATGCGCGGAAATGTCATCATGTTAGATAAAGACCGAACCGTAACGACTGAAAAATTAGATTATAATATGCGTACCAAAATTGCCTATTATTTTGAGGGCGGCACTGTTCGAGATACCGCAGGAACGGTATTGGTCAGCAAGAAAGGATATTATAATACCCAAACTAAAATTGTACATTTCAAAGAAGATGTAGTTTATCACAGTCCTGATACTCATTTAATGTCCGATTCTTTGACCTATGATACACAGAAAAGTCTTGTTTTTTTCAATGCGCCCACCAGAATCACGACACGCGATGGATTCGTACAAACCTCTGGCGGTCAATATAATACGATGCTGGGAACGTCTGTTTTTGAGGGGCGTTCCAAAATTGAAACTTCCGAGTATATTATCACGGGCGATACGGTGGATTACGATAAGGTTTTGGAAAAAGGCGTGGCGCAAGGCAATGTCGATTTTTATCTAAAAAAAGACCGCATCACGATTCGGGGCGATTATGGCAAGCATGATGGCGTGGCAGGCAAATCTGAAGTTTTTGGGCATGGTTTGATGATTAAACCCGATGATAATCAGTTAGATACCTTGTATTTGGCGGCAGATACGCTAGTGGCTTATACGGATAGCACCGAAAACCGTGAGTTGGTGGCATATTCGAGAGTAAAATTATATCGTGCTGATTTTCAGGCTACTTGTGATTCGATGCGGTATGATTCCTTGATTCGATTTTATAAAAATCCTATTTTGTGGGCGGATAAATCCCAGATGATTGCCGAAAAAATTGATATTGCCGTAGATGAAAATAATCAACTTGATAGCCTGAATTTGCACGCCAAAGCCTTCATTATTTCGCAGGATACCTTACTGAATTTCAATCAGATAAAAGGAAAACACGTCGCCGCCAAATTCCACGAAAATAAGCTACAAAAAATCTGGGTCAATGGTAATGGCGAAAGTGTATTTCATGTATTGGAAAATGATACGCTTTTGAGGGGCTTGAATCGGATTCGGTGTGCGGATATGATTATGAAATTTTCCGAAATAGAAAAAAATAAATTGCAAGAAGTATTATTTCTCAATCAGCCCGAAGGCAAATTTATTCCGCCTCAACTTTTGGAACAAAAATATCGTTTTTTGGATAATTTTGAATGGCGCATTCAGGATAGACCCGAAAAAAATGCGGTATTGGGCATTTATTCGACCGAAGATTTCCCGATTCCAGCATGGCAACGCTCCGAAGTGATTGCCGATGCGGGGTTTCGGGTGTTGATGAAAAATAATCGCTTGCTTTTTTACAAAAATCCATGCCAACCCAAAAATATCCAAGCCCAATTCATTGTGCGTGTGTATCCGAAAAACCTCAAAGATTTGCCGATTGAACGCCGTGCGGAGGGTTTTGCTGATTTAAGTTTTGATTTTCCTGCCCAAAATATAGAAAATCAAACGGCAAATTATGAACTGCAACTACCTGATTTTGAGATACAAAAAATTATTACGGGACGAAAACGCAAAGACCAAGAAGAGATTTCGATTTATGAACTGAAATAGCAAAAAAAATCCGCAATCGACTTTCGTAGGTTGCGGATAATCATGAATAAATCATACGTAAAAATGTTAATGTTTTACCAAAAATTTTCGAGTAACCACATTTTCGCCATTAATCGAGAGCGTATAAAAATACATTCCTGAAACGTACTCTCGGACGGGAATGCTCAATTTTTCGGCATGAGCATCCAACTCAAAAATAGCGATTTCTTTGCCTAATACATTACGCAAAATAATTTTTGCTTTTGCTTGATTATCAGTAAGTTGATAATTAAAAGCGACAAATTCTGCGGCAGGATTAGGATAGATTTTGGAAATCCGCAGGGCTTGACTTTCAAATAACAAATTATCATCTCTGAACGTCTGGAAATCAGTATCAAATTTCGGTTCGTTTTGTGGGGCAATCATCCTCGGACTGACTTTGGTGTGAGCTTGAATATCGCCTAAACTCCCGAAAGTCAGCATCATAAAAATAAAAAGTTGTAATTTTGTTGGCATAATATGTTAAAAATTTAATCAGTTTTTTAGGTACAACAAAAAAGGGTTATCTATTAACAAAAGATACGCCTCTGAAAGACACAATGTTACTTAATATATTAATTTTAATGGATTTTAACCTTATTTTTCAAGTTTTTTTGTAAGGAAGTTGAATTTTTATTGCAAAAATGCAATTTTTTCTATTAATACTACTACTATTACTGTTTTTTATTTTGATTTTATTTGACGAAACGATTTTTTGCGTATCAGCTAAATTTTATCCTTCCTTTTTTCAGATTGAACCTGCGTGCTACTTTCATTTCAGACAAAAATAACACTGTTGAGGTTGCTTATCGGAAAAATTTAAATTGAGGTTGTTTAAAAAGTCGCTCTTAAAAAGAGAAGAATGAATGCGATATAATGC
>CAZNYR010000131.1:0-8718 GCA_964577275.1 uncultured Cytophagales bacterium
GGGGTTTCTTTTTAACCACATCTTTTTTTAAAATATATCCTAAATCCAAACCCCCAAAAAAAAATTAATCCGATTTATAGGTCTTCTCTTGAAAATATTCTTTCCGAATATAACGAATTTGATATTTTAATTCTATAATCAACTATCTTTGGTTTCGTATCTTTTAGCATCTTTTTTGACATAAAAAATACGATTTCCTGAAAAAATGATTGCCAGAAAAATTTAGTAATAACTTGAATAAATTAAAAAGTTATCATGAGTAAAGTGATTTCATTTGTTACTCAAAAAGGTGGTGCTGGAAAAACAACATTATTAATGCTTACGGCAGCAGCATTGCACAACCGCACGGATAAAAAAGTGTTAGTGATTGATTCTGACCCTCAACTATCAGTCAAAGCTATTTATAAGCAAGAAAATAACTCTAAATCCTATGATGTCTTTGCTTTTAATTGGAATCAGCCTTCACCCGAAATTAACTTTGAAAAAGTTCTCATTTTGGCACGAAATAAATATGACGTAATTCTGATGGATTTACCCGGAAATATCAAAAGTGAAGAACTGTTTTTTTCAATTTTAGCGTCTGATATTCTGATAGTTCCGATTGTTGCCAGTACTTTGGATGTAAATGCAACGGTAGATTTTCTCAAGCAACTCCCAAAATTTCAAATGAGCCGAAAAGAATCCCAAAAACAGCTTCAAGTTTTTGGAGTCATTAACAAAAAAGATAACACGATTGAATATAAATTATTACGCCAAATATCTGATTTAAAGGAAGTTAGATTATTTTATTCCTCTCTTTCTAATTTGGTACGTTACAAACGCCACGTTTCTACATTTCGCGATATAACTGACCCCGAAGACAAATCAGACGAATTTAATCAGTATTTTGATGAGTTTCGTACACATTGCTATATCTAAGCCAAAAATATGAAAAAAATAGGATACATACTTATCTTTCTGTGTGGAATAGGCTTTTCATCACTTCAGGCACAAAGTTTTGGCATGAGTCGTTTTTTTCGGACAGGTATGCGCCTTACATCTTATTATTTGCCTGAAATGAACCTTAATGATTCGACCACATTTGGCATCCATACCATGAACTGCGCTTTTGTGATTCCAGTAGGCGGAAATCTAAATCTGAATTTGCGTGAACTAAACGTGAAGTTTCAGCAGACATTCCTAACCACCAATTTTGGAATGCGGTTTATTCAGACCAATCTCATTGATAATCAGCAACTTTACAATGCCGCTTTAGGAATAACCCACGTCAGAGCCAGCCTAAAAAATGGCTTTTGGTTCTATTCAGCAAATCTCGGAATGATTGAAGATAAAAATTATTTGCACAAAGTACACCCGTATTTCTTGGGGGCATTCGCTAAAATAAAGGTGCAAGGCTTGCGAAAACATACCATTTTTGGCGTGGCTTTGACCTATAATTCTGGCGTTTTTTTGCCCGTTCCGATTTTGGGAATCAACCGAAAATTAGCTAAAAAATGGGATATAAATGTGTTATTGCCTGTCGAAATTGCCCTAATTTATCATCCCTCCAAAAGATTAGACATCAATACAAAATTGTACTTTTCTACGTTTGATGCACGTACAGGAAATTTTATGCCTCGCTTTAATTTATCCGACCAAATCGCTACGATGACCTATCGAGAAATACGGGCTGGTGTACGAGCCGATTACAAAATTTCAGGAAAATATCGTTTATTTCTGGAAGCAGGAACGGTGGGATTTAGAAATTTACAATTTGCTCAAAATCAAGAACTTAGCATAGAATATACGCCCAATTTTTCGCCTTACGCTCAACTATCGTTTCATTTGGATTTTGGAAAATCTCCGATAGGTTCGCAATTATTTGGCAATGAATTTTAAACAAAGTCTAAAATTCATTGCACTGTTGATGCCCACTCATTTTATGCAAAAACGAACTGTCGAGATATTAAATATCCAACCGAATTTGGATGTAATGTTGGCAGATAATATCCTTATTTTTCGCTCAAAAGCGTAATGGTCATGGTTTGATTGTGTAAATAACAAATATTCGTACCGAGCGATGGAGCGAGTTCGCCGTAAGAATAAAATCCTGTGAGAGCTGTTTCCTTGCCTAAGGTATCTCTGACGGCTTCGATTTCATCCTCAATCCATTGTCCCATCACGAGTTTTCGTCCCACACAACTCACTAAAATGGCTAATTCGGGGTTGTGTTTGCCCAACGTCTGGATTCCTTCGGCGGCGGCATTTTTTGCACCTCGAACCAGTTTCCCAAAATTAGCCTTCATTAGATGGGCTTTGTATCCTTGTGGAATATCGCCCGCAAAAGTCATACTTTGCTCTGCTTCATTGACCGATAAAATCGTGCGAACCAAGGTGCGATGTTGGTCATCGGCGGATTGAATGCTAAGTGGAAATAATAAGCCAGAAGCAGGCAAATCTTGCGCTTTTTTGCCCAAATATGACTTATAAAGTTCGAGGGCGGGCTTGCCATCCAGTTCATACAAAACGTTGGCTTTTGATTTGGTAACCGTGCGTTCGGGACCAAATACATCCCAGCCACCATACGAACCATAACCAATTTGGAGCGCATCTCCATACAAACCCACCGCCCCGATAACTCCAGATTTTGGAGGATGGTTTATGCCGGCTGCTGTCTGTTCAAAGGCATCCGAATCGCCTGCCAAACCGCCCGTAACGGTTACATTTTCAGGGAGTTCTGAATTTAAGCCATGAATCAAATCCGTGCCGTTTACGTGTAATCCATCCGAAAAAACCAAAATATGACGCAACTTATCTTGTGGTAGTTTTTGGCTTAGTCGTGCGCCAGCCTCAAAACTGCTCAATGTTCCAAGTTCAATACTGGCATGGTGTAATGTGGTTTTTTCAAATTCAATGGCGGTCAGCACTAAGGAATTATCAAAAACCTCATCATTCAAAATCTCGCCCGCAGTCGAATTAATGACCACACAGGCATTCGGATACATGGTTCTAATCTCTTGAAAATGAGTGGATTCCAAAACCATTTGACGACTGCCAAACGCCAAAACTAATTGCGCCGTATCGCCAAGATTCCCCTTGCTGGAGCTTTGGATATGTTCCCAAGCCCGTCCAACTCTTGCTTTAATTTTTTGCTCAAAAAACATGACCTCAATGGATTGTGTAAAGTAAATGGACAAGTATTACATCTGGCAATTTTGTTGCCATTTTAAAATCAAATAAAATTATTCAAAGACAAAACATTACGTTTCTTAGATTTTGTGAGTTGTTTTTTTTATTTTGCAATCTCACACCTAATTATTACAACATACATATTTTTTTTTCAGGAAATCACAATCAGGAAAAATCAGGAAATGAATATAACTACGAATATAATTTTTGAATTATTTTTGAGAACCTTAGATTACCGCAATTTACGTAATTTTTACGAATCAATACATCTCCATTGACAGATAAAGGATGTTAGTTTTTAGCACTTTGAAGGATTTTTTTCAGAAAATAGAATCCCAAACGCAGGAATCTGCTTTTCTGGGAAATGCGTGGATACATGAATTTAAGTCCATTTCGGTCAGGACAAGCATTCGGGCAATGCTCATAGGCGGTTTGTTATTTCCTGCTACGTGTATTGATTACAAAATGGTTGCCGAAAGCGAGCTGACCTTGTTTTTTAGTATCAAGTTGATGCCTGCCATGATTGCTGTTATTTTGCTGATTATCTGGAAATTATTTGATTTTCCGATTCGGGTTTGTTTGAATATTTTGATTGTTACGATTATGACCGCCTGTATGTATCGGGTCGGAGATATGGGCAATTTTGTGCAACTCAACGGCGTGGCGATAGTCGTGATGGCGATGGTGCCATTTTACCCCAAATGGCACGCCGTTTTATTGGCAACTTATATCGTGATTGGAAATGTGGTTTCATATTTTCTTTGGTATCAGAATATCCCACTCGAAAATGCAGGTTTACTCGCAATCATGGCATTTGCTGGCGTTTTTATGGCGGTTGCGCGTTTTCGGTATCGTACTGCCGAACGCAATTTCAAGAATAGCCTTGCCCTCGAACTAAAAAATCAGGAACTGGAGGAACAAAAACAAGAATTAATT
Organism: uncultured Cytophagales bacterium; assembly: GCA_964577275.1. Lineage (GTDB taxonomy): Bacteria > Bacteroidota > Bacteroidia > Cytophagales > Thermoflexibacteraceae > UBA2561. Next base: position 4,105 of record CAZNYR010000131.1, read on the forward strand.
ATATTAAATAATGAAATTAAGCATCAAAAAGAAGAATTACAAATGCAAACCGATAGACTGGAAAAGGCTAATTTGAAGATTGAAGAAAAAAGTCATAAAATTGAAAAAGCGTATGATGTTCTCGAAAAAACGACCGAAAAACTCCAAAAACAACATAAAAATATCGAAGCCAGCATCAATTATGCCAGCCGTATCCAAAATTCGATGTTGCCCGATTTGAGGCGACTCCAGCATTTTTTCCCTGAATCTTTCGTCATCTTTCAGCCCAGAGATAAAGTAAGTGGCGATTTTTATTGGTTTTCCGAAGTAACGCAACGCCGTTTTACGACTGCTCCCGAAGAGTTTATCAAAAATTTTCAGCGTAAAATTGTCGTGGCTGTTGTCGATTGCACGGGGCATGGCGTACCCGGCGCATTTATGTCCGTTTTGGGAAGTGATTTATTGAACCAAATCATAAATGAACGAAAAATTACGCGCCCTAATTTGGTCTTGGGCATGATGCACGAAAGCATACGCCGCACGCTACGCCAAGAAAACAGCAACAATGATGACGGCATGGACGTGGCGATTTGCGTCATTAAACCCACCGACAAAACACTCGAATTTGCGGGCGCACGCCGTCCGTTGGTGTATGTGCAAGGCAACGAAGAACCCATCAAAATCAAAGGCACGATGTATCCTGTCGGAGGGCAAATGCGCGATAATACACGCAATTACGCACGGCACATCATTGATGTATCCGTTCCTACCACGTTTTATATCTTTTCGGATGGCTACCAAGACCAGTTCGGGGGCGAGAACGGAAGACGGTTTATGTTTTCGAGACTCCGAAAAGTATTTCATAAAATTCATCAAAAATCCGCCCAAGAGCAAAAAAAAATCCTGGAAAATCAATTAGTTGAATGGATGAATCAGACCAAAAACTCACGCCAAATTGATGATATTTTGATGATGGGTATCAAACTAAATTATCAAGATAAATAAGCGAAAATCATTCATCTCGAAACAATATAATCATTTGAAAATCAATAGATTAAAACCTACCAAACGCTAAAAATTTGGTAGGTTCGGAACTCCAAATTTATTGCGCCAGTTTCCACGTAAAATTCGTGCCGTCATGGAAAATATCGATTATTCCTTCATCGCCTTCTTCGGAATAAATCTTGGCTTGATATTTTCCTTTTTCGAGAGGTTCACCTGTGATTTTAACAATTTTTTGTTTGGTTTTTCCTTCAATTTGCAGGCGTGTAACTTTTAATAAATTCGTCAATTCATCAACAGGATACCAGCCTCGTTTTTGATTGACCATGACCGCCAGCGTATCGCCAGATTCTACAAAAACTTTTCCGTGATACATCACAGAATCAGCCAGTTCCAATTCGATATGAGAACATTTTACGCCAATATTTTCGGAAATTTGGTATTTAGAAACCACCGCCAAAGATGATTTATCCATCGGATACCAACCCAGATTTCGGTCATAAAAAACGGCTAATTTTTCGCCCGTTTCGAGTTCGCCCGTTCCCTTAGAAGTCAGAGAATCAATTTGTTGGAGGGACATCGAAATACAATTTACGTGGAGCAAACTCGAAATTTTGCGTGCCAGCTCCGAATTGAGCGTTTCGATAATTTGGAATTTTTCGGGTGTTCCCCTAAAAATGACTTGCATATTTTCGCCGTCTTCCAGTTTGAGTGTGGCGATATAGTTTTCGTTTTCGGGTTCGAGGTCGATTTGTGTGGTGGTTTTATTGAACTGCTTGAGAATTTCTTTGGATAAAATGCGCCGAATTTCTCGTTCTTTTTCCGCTTTATCTTCGCAAGCCGTTATCCAAATCACCAAGAAAATCAATGTCAATCCCAGCAATTTTCGATAGAATTTATTCATTTTCAATACAATATTTAGTTTATGAAATTGTTTGACGCAAAATTAATGGAATCTATCGGAGGTACACCGAATATGAGTTGTAAAAAACGTTAAGGAAAACAAGACCAATTCAATTTTCTGCCTTGCGATTCGTTAATCAAGTGTCAAAATTGTATTTTCCATGCCAAACACAAAGCCATGAAACAAACCTTTTACATCCTTGCTTTTATTTCTATTTTCGTATTGATGTATCATTTTTGGGCAAAAAAATCAGCCCCAATACCACCGAGAACCCCAATTTCGGATGTTTTGCCCACCAACGCCAAGCACATTCAAGCCATTTTAGCTCCAAAAATTAGGGTAGTTAATTTTATGACCAAAGATTCGTTACAGATGACGAAGGCTGATTTGTTAGGCAAGCTGAATATGCGTCAACATCCTGATTTTGTGAATGTTGAGGCTAAATATGCGGCACATCAACATTTTTGGGTGCGTCAGGAGGTTTATCAGGCATTTCTGAACATGAGAGCCAAAGCCGAAAAGGAGGGCATTCGTCTGAAAATCACTTCGGCGGGGCGTTCGTTCGCCGACCAGAAAGGCATTTGGGAAGCCAAATGGAAAGCTCGCAGACCTAAATTTGGGTCGGATGAAGCTACCGCCAAAAATATTCTGAAATACAGTTCGATGCCCGGTATGTCAAGGCATCATTGGGGAACAGATATTGATTTGAATAATAAAAATGATGGGTATTGGCAAACCGAAAAAGGCAAAAAAGAATACGCATGGCTTATCAAAAATGCGCCCAATTTTGGCTTTTGTCAAACTTATACGCCCAAAGACCAACGCCGACCCGAAGGCTACGATGAAGAAAAATGGCATTGGTCGTATATGCCTTTAGCTTCCAAGTTTTTAGAGCAATACAAAAAAAATATTCAATACCAAGATATTCAAGGATTTTCGGGAGCGCATACCGCCCAAGCACTCCAAACTATCGAGAAATATGTCTTCGGAATCAATCCTGAATGTCCATAATAAGTTATTAAGATAATCAAATTTTTAAATCCTATGAGGTTTTTAAAATCTCATAGGATTTCGTATAAGGTATTTAAGAACAAGTACTTTTTATTGGTTTGGCTCTTCGGGTTCGAGATAAACCTGACTAAAATCACGGTATTGCATCGGATTATTAGGAAAATTCTGAACTCTGGGTAATAGCAACCGATACGCCTCGTCATACCAAAGCACCATAATTGGTGCATCCGCCATGGCCATTTGTTCGGCTTTCATAAAATATTGCATGGCTTCGGATTGCGAACCCGCCGTAATTGCTTGATTATAAAGTTGGTCAAATTTGGGATTAGAATACCGAGGCACATTCGGATAGGAAGCACCATCCGCAGTTAAATATTTGCTGTGAAACATCAATAAAAAGGCTTCTGGATTCGGAAAATCGGCAATCCAAGCAAGCCGAATCAAGGCAAAATCGCCGCTCGTACATTTTTCGGTAATGTGTGCGTGTGGAGACATATTCAGCTCAATATCAACATTGAGGGTTTCCTTGATTTGTTTTTTTATCTCATTGACAACCCGTGTGTTACGATTTCCTTCGGCATTAAAATCCAGCGTGATTTTCAGGTCTTTGCCGTCCGCATAGCCTGCCTGTTTCAGGAAATGACGTGCGGAGTCGGGGTCGTAAGTGTAGCCCTTGATTTGGTCGATGTCATATTCAGGGAAGGAAGGCGGCGTAATGCCATTGATGCCTGCCTTGAAGCCTTGTTTGTTGAGGACATAATCCAAAATGGTTTCCCGATTAATGGCGTATGAAAAGGCTTTACGTAAGTTTTTATCCTGAAAAACGCCCGTATCGTTGCGGAAAGATAGGATTTGCGTTTGCATTTCGGGTTCTCGTTGCAAGACATATTTGGCTTGAGGTCCTTCGGGGTCTTCGCTGGTTTCGCTTAGGATTTCAAAGATTTCATCGGCAGGCAATCGGTACATCATATCCAATTTTTTCTGCTTAAATTCCAGCAAAGCAATTTGTTTATCTTTAATAAATCGAACCCGAATCGCATCCAAAAGCGGAAGCTGATTGCCGTGTTCATCTGTCCGATAATAATTCGGATTTCGTGTCAGGATTAAGGATGCGCCCTCGTCCACGTTTTCCTCTTTCAACTGAAAAGGTCCCGTTCCCACACATTTGATACGCATTTCGACATTGTACTTTTTGAAGGCTTCTTGCGGAAAAATAAACGTTTCGGGGCGAGCTAATTTGGCTAAAAACAAAGAGTTAGGCTCAACGAGTGTAAATTGAATCGTATAATCATCCACAACTTTGATGCCTTCCAAATCGCCAGCGGGTGTTTTGCCCCCGCGCGAGGCTTCGTAATATTCTTTGGCTCCTTTCAGTACGCCATCAAAAATATGAAACCCTTGATTGCTGGGATATTGCGTGCAAAGTTTTGAAAAACAATATTTTACGTCCGTAGCTTTGAGTTCTCGTCCCGTGCCACCCTCGAAGCATTCGTCATCGTGGAATTTGACTCCTTTCCGAAGTTTAATCGTATAAACCGTTAAAGTTTCATCGACTTGATAACTTTCTGCCAAACTCGAAACGACCTTGAGCGAATCTTGCTCAAACTTGAATAATCCTTCATAAATCTGCGAAGCCACCCGATACGAATAGGCATCAATGATATTATGCGGATACAAATTTTTGATGTATTCGGGTTCGTTCAGGCTAAAAATACCGC
>CAZNYR010000132.1:0-8695 GCA_964577275.1 uncultured Cytophagales bacterium
GGGATTATTATCATCAAAATTACCCTAATGCGTGGGCAAATTATTTGACCGAGCTATCAAACCGCCCAAGCCAGTTATGCGGGCAATTACATGAAAGGCGAAACCAACCGCTGGATTACTTGGTACAAAAAACAAACAGGATTCGATGGAGTCCGTATGGATGCCATCAAACATTTTGATTATTCGGCTTCCGAAGGAATGCTTTGGAATTTACAAAACAATGCAGATTGGGCAAGCGGTGGCAATGATATGTTTGCCATCGGCGAATTTGTGGGTGGTGTTGCGGATTTGGATATGTGGGCGGGCGCAGTAAATAATCGCGCTGGCACATTTGATTTTGGACTACGAGGCTTTACAGGGCAGGGCTTGCAGGGCGTAACCAGCGCAGGTGGAGCGTATTATTTGGGAAGTTTGCCCGGCGAACAACAAAACAACCGTGACAGAACCGTTCCTTTTGTGAATAATCATGATACATTCCGTCCTATTTTGGCGGCTAATGGCAATTATAGCAAGCCCCTGGGCGATGACAGCGGTTGGAATTTGGGTTCACAATTAGGGAAGCACATTGACCCACGCGACCCCCGTTTATCGGTAACGTATGCCGTAGCTTTGGCTGTGGATGGGTCGCCACAAATCTTTTTTGAGGATTTATTTGATATAGGCACGACAGGAAAACGATTTACGCATGACCCTAAAAACCCTACGGAATTGCCTGTTCGGGATGATTTGGCGAATCTTTTGTGGTGTCGTCAAGCCTTAAATTTTATGGGTGGTGCCTATCGGGTCCGTTGGCAGGCTGCCGATGCGCTGGTCATCGAACGAAGCAATCGGGCAATTATCGCCACGAATGATAACTGGAATACATGGCAAAACCTGACAGGCGTACAAACCGACTTTGCCGATGGCACTCAACTCAAAGATTATTCGGGTGCAAATGGCACCGCAGTACGCACAGTTTATGGTGGCGGAAAAGTCGATATTTCCATTCCGCCTTGCGATGGCACAGCAAATAATGGCAGAAGAGGCTATGCGGTTTGGGCTCCTATCGGTCAAGATGGCAATACTTACACACCACCACGCAACACACGCACCACACAAGAATGGGAAATGGCGGATGATTTGGGGGATTCGCATTGCCAATCCTTAGGACAAGGTGGCGCATTGCCTGCCAATTCGACTGTGCAACGATTGGTCGGTAAAATTTATGTGCAAGCAGGACAACCCATAACCCCCGAATTATTCCCCGTGGACAATACCAAAGAAGTCTATATCGGGCTGTATGATGTGAAGGGAAATTTACTCGCCTCCGCACACAACACATCGGGCGCAGGACTGACTACTTTTAATTATACACCCACGACAACCGATTGGGTGGCTATCAAAATCTGGAACAAAGTCAATACGAATCCTGCTCAAAGGGCTTTTGTCAAAGTCAGTTATACCGCTCCCACAACCATTACGCAAGCTCAAACTACCGCTGCCCAAGCCGATAATCAAGTTGCCATCTGGACAGGCGCATGGAGCAATGAATGGGACGAATGCCGAAATTGGGAACAAGGCATTTTGCCCAATGCCAGTTTGGATGTCATCATTCCAGCCATGAATAATACCCACCAAATCAATATCACTGGCGAATTGGTTTGTAAAAATTTTACGATACAAAATGGCAACACCGCCCACGTTACGGGAACAGGAAAAATGACCATCGGACAAGATTTAATCCTTGAAGGAAACCTCGTCAATGCAGGAAATATTCAGGTAGCTGACGAAGTTATCGTACAAGCAGACGGCATACAAACCGCATCGGGAAGTGGCACAATACATATCTCGAACCATCTGAAAATTAATAAAAGTGCCTCAAATATTACATGGACAATGGCAACCACCAACGCCAAAAATTACGAACAAATGCAAGGCGGATTTGTCTTTTCGGAAGCTACGGCAAAACTCAATTTGACAGGTAATTTTACCAAAACCGCAGGGACATTTACTCATTCAAACGGCGAATTGGTATTCAAAAATCCTTCCGTTTTACAAACCATTCAATCCGATGATGTTCCTATATTTCATCAAGTCAAGGTGGAAAAGTCAGGCGCAGATTTGAAATTATTAAGTCATATTCAAGTAAGCCATTTGGCATTTGTTTCGGTAGGCGATTTGGATTTGAACGGGCAAACCTTAGATTTAAGCACCACAGGCACATTGCAAGAAGATTTAATCCATAATCATTTGGTCAAAGACGGCACGGGAACAGGCAAAATCACACGCCAAAACTTAGTCTTTGATAATACGACCGCCAACACCAATTTGGGTGGATTGGGCTTATTTCTGACACAGGCAGCGGGGACAGTAACGGTTTCGGTGGAGCGACAGCACCAACGCCTCAACAGCGTTACGACCGTGATTCAACGCAATTTTAAAATCACGCCCACTTCGGGAAGTTTTGCCAATGCGACCCTCAAAATCCAATATGCCTCTGATGAACAAATTGGCGTAACGGCATTGGAATCCAATTTTAAAATTTTGAATTGGAACGGAACGACTTTCACGGATTTGGGCGGAACAGTAAACGCCACGACCAACCAAGTTACTGCCACCAACATTAGTGCGCCATCGACTTTTACGGTGGGCGAACTCAAAACTGATGTAACGGTTTCGGTTGCGCCCACGAGTTTAGCCGAAAATACGGGCGGCAATTTTACCGTGAATTTCTCGCGTGGGACAAACACAGTGGGCGATTTGGTAGTGAATTTTTCAGTCGTTGGAACTGCCTCATATTCAGAGGACTATACCGTAAGTAATGCCCTCACATTTACCAGCGCAAACGGTGCGGTGATTATTCCGAACGGACAATCCAATGTCGATGTATTTATGACCATTCGAGATGATGGAAGTGATGAAGGCGCATCCGAAACCATAAATCTGGAGATTTTGAACGATGCTTCTTATACTGTTGGCACACCCAAAACCGCCACCGCTACCATTACTGATGATGATAATGCAGGCTTTACCGTACAGGTTGAAGGCACAAATCAGACCACACGAGCTGGCACAACGGCAGTGTTTTCGGTCAAACTCAATACCAAACCTACCGCAAACGTAACTACCAATTTGAGCAGTACCAATGTTGCCAATGGCGGGACAATCGCAACGGCTTCGCTCACGTTTACGCCCACGAATTGGAATACCAAACAATTTGTAACGGTAACGGGTGCAGGCGCAGGAACAGGAAATACGAATTATGATATTCAGACCACCGCCGCCACTTCGACCGATGCAAATTATAATGGCATAAATCCGGTCGATGCCAGTTTTGTCAATCAAGACGTAACTTATAATGTGCAGATTTACAAAGGTTTACAACCCTCCGAACCGACTACGGCAGGACATTTTTTTGTAACCGTTACACCAGCTCCGACCAGCGACCTGACCATAAATTGGATGCTGGCAGGCACAGCCACAGGAGGCGGAACGGATTATAATTTAGCCAACGGCACCAATACTATTTCGGTAGGCGCTACGAGTTTTGTCTTGACGGCAGGAAATACGACAGGCTCCATCGCCGTCAATCCCGTTACGGATGCCATCACCGAAGGAGGTGAAACCATCAACGCCACGCTGGGCGCAGGCGCAGGTTATACGTTTAGTACCGCTTCGACAGCCACTTTGGATATTGCAGATGCCACCACCACTACGATTAATGCGCTCATTGATGCAAATGAATACGGCGCAGGAAATACCTACAAAATGACAAATGGCACACATGAATGGTTTATCAAATGGGATGATACGCATCTGTACGTTGCCATTATGAATGCCAATGAAACTGAACCGGGCGTATTGTATTTGGATTTTGATAATGCCATTCCCGTCAGCAGTGGAGCGGGCGAAAGTGCAGGATTTAACTACGATGGTGTTACGGCTTCCTTGCCATTTCATGCGGATGCGGTTTTATATTTCAAAAATGATTATCGAGAAATTAGACGAGGAGCAGGATTTGGCACACAAACGCAATGGTTTGGCGGTACGGATAATGCCACTGATTATAGCGGTAATTTTTATGCTGCCAACGACAACGGAAATGGCGCAAGTGATGATGACCGCCGAGAGTTCCGTGTGGCATGGACAAGATTAGGCTTAACGGGAAAACCCGATAAACTAAACTTTTTTGGGTACATCATTGCCACGACCATTGCTGATGAGATTCGTGCCAAAATCCCTACGGAAATTTCAGCGGTCAATACTTCGGCAACGCCTGCCGTAGATTGGTATTTTACCGTTCCTGAAACCCACACAACGCCCACGCAATCCCCATTTACGCACAAAAGTTATTCGGCATTGGATGTTGATGTAATTAATTTTGGGGCGGTTACGGCATATGATTTTACGATGAACCGAGCGGGACGAAGCATCACACGTTCGGCAGGAGCTGGCGGTATCTGGACTATTCAAAATAATTTGGTTATCGGCAATGGAACTATCAGTTTTGGCGCAAGTACAAACACGGTAGATGTAACTCAAAACGTCATCATGTCGGGTGGAACATTTGCATTATCGACTGCCGCAGGAGGCGACCTGAATATTTCTGGAAATTGGAATAAATCGGGTGGAACATTCACGCATCAAAACCGTGCTGTCAATTTTATTGGCACAAAAGCCCAAACGCTGACCCACAACACCGATAATTTTGCGTTTTTGGGCGTAAACAAGTCCAGCAATACGGTCAAATTAATGTCCAATATTACTGCCGAGCAAACCCTAACCTTGACACAAGGCGATTTGGATTTGAACGGAAATACGTTAGCACTCGGCACGACAGGAACGTTAGCCGAAGACCGAAATAATAATCATTTAATTATTGATACGCAAGGAACGGGAAGTATAACTACCTCACGTACAGGTATTAATGCCTTGACGGACATCGCAGGTATGGGATTTGCCATCAATGGCACGGGCTTGAATGTAACGCTCACACGGCGACATCAGAATTTGAACCAAGCCATCGCCAAAAATTATGAAGTTTCGGGCGTAACGGGGACTATCAGCGGAAATATAGAAATTGAATACGCCACCGATGAACTCCATGGTTTGACTGCCAATAATTTACGGATGATGACCGCACAAGGCACAGCAATCGCCTATCAAGGCGGCGCAGTCAATACAGGAACACGAAAAGTCAGCACGACAGGCGTTACCAATTTTGGAGCGCATCGCTGGACGGCGGGCATTGCCGCTAAGCTCGAAATCGAATCCCCTGTAAGTACCGTGATTTTGCATCAAGGTACGCTCCCTTCGGTCGGAAGTGTGGGCATCGGACAAAGTATCGAGGCAAGCATACGGCTCAAAAATCTTGGCACAGGAAACCTAAACATTCAGGCATTGACTTTGACGGGCGCAAATGCCACCGATTTTAGTGTACCAAATGTGGCTTCATTTCCTTTTGATATTACTGCAAATCAGGATATTATCATCCGATTTACGCCTACTGCTGCAGGAGTTCGTAACGCTACTTTGACCGTTGTCAGTTCGGATAATACCACACCAAATTACGTGATAAATTTGAGTGGCATTGGTTTAGAAAATCCTGAAATTGACCTCGAATCGCCCGTCAGTACAGCGCAAGCCGTCAATGCTACGATTGATTATGGTTCAAAAATTATCAATAGTAATACAGACCAAATATTTCGTATCAAAAATACAGGCGGCACAGATTTAACGCTTTCTCATATCAATATTTCAGGCGCAAATGCTTCGGATTTTGTTTTGCAAAGTGGTGTAAATCTGCCTTTTACGACCTTGGGCGGTGCGACAGGATTTGGAGATTTGACCTTCCGATTTCAGCCTACGCAATTAGGGAATCGGTTTGCAACCGTTCAATTTTTCAGTAATGATGCCAATGAAGGCATTTACACCCTGAATCTGAAGGGCGAGGGAATTACCCCATTTATTACCATCGAATCCCCTGTCGGAAATTGGACGGCAACAGGCACAGACCGTACTCCTTTTGCGAGCGTGGTGGTAGGGCAAAATACAGATTATACCTTCCGAGTAAAAAATACGGGAACGGCAAATTTGAGCCTCACCAATTTGACTATTTTAGGGACAAATGCAGCAGATTTTGCCATTATCGGTGCGCCTGCATATCCGCAAGTTGTGGCGGGAAGCGGACAATATGATTTTACGATTCGATTCCAGCCCACCAATACGGGCGTAAAAAATGCTACCCTTAAATTTGAAAGTGATGACCCCAATATTCCCAATTATTTTATCAATGTTTCGGGTATGGGAATTGCACCAGAAATGGATGTTTTTTATGAAAATGGAGCCAATTTTATTTCGAGTGCCAGTTATCAATTTCCTGACCTGACGGCAGGACAAACACAAGACGTGAGTTTCAAAATCCGAAATACTGGCAATGCCGATTTGACGTTACAAAATCCAACCTTTGGCGGGACAGGTTTTGCCCTGCAAAATGCACCTACGTTTCCACTCAATCTGACCCCCAATCAAGAATCTTTCTTGACCGTCAGATTCACGGCAACATTGCCCACAGGACAAAAAACCAGTGTGGTTTCTATCACAAATAATGACCTGAACGAAAATCCGTATCGTTGGTTTTTGACCGCAAACGTTACTCAACCCCTGATAAGCGTCAGCGTAGCGCATAACGATGCTACGCCTACTGTGGCTGATAATTCTGATTTTGGAAGTATCACATTTGGGACGGTCGTCAGTAAGGATTTTAACATCCAAAATACGGGATTGGGAAATCTGAATATCGGTTCGATTACTTTTGGTGGTGCAAATGCTTCAGATTTTAGTATCGAAAATTTGCCACCTGTCGCCATCCCAGCAGGAGCGCAAAATCCGTTTACGGTGCGTTTTACACCTTCGGGAGCGGGTTTACGAGAAGCGTTCATCACCATTCCAAGTAATTCGGGAACGAATCAGCCGTATTATTTTAAAGTACAAGGCACGGCGGTTTCGCCTACCATGCAAGTCAAACAAGGTGCCACAACAATTACGCACAGCGCAGGCTCGCATCACTTTGGAAGTCAGTTCAATAACGCCGTAGGAAGTTTTATTCCTTTCACGGTAGAAAATACAGGAACGGTAAATTTATCGCTGAATGGTTCTCCGAAAATCCAACTTGTCGGGGCGGATGCCACGCAATTTGAGGTCGATTTTACAACCACTGCCACGACCATCAATCCGAGTGGAAATACTACATTTGCCATCCGATTTAAGCCAAGCAGTACAGGTTTTAAGACCGCATTTGTAACGATAGGGAATAATGACAGCAACCGAAATCCTTATACTTTTGCGATTTATGGGAATGCAACAAATCCTTACGATGCGCCCGAAAGTGCTATTTTTCATGTCGCTTCCGATTCATGGTACATCAGTAATGCGTTTGGAAATTCTATCGTCAAACGCCACGCTACCACAGGCGCAATTAGTATTTTCAAAACGGGCTTGAACAGTCCTAAAGGCATGGCAATTTTGGGAAATGTTTTGTACGTAACGGAAACCAACGCCATCAAAGGATATGATTTAACCTCTGGTAATCAGATATTTACGATAAGTCCCGCAGGAGCTACTTTCCTCAATGATTTGGCTTCGGATGGCACAAATTTATACGCTTCCGATACCGACCAAGGCAAAGTACATCAAATTGCCATCGGCACACCAGCCAGCACCGATTTGACTACGGGATTGAGCGACCCCAACGGCTTGTATTATGATGCGCCCAATAGTCGTTTGGTCGTGGTATCTTACAGTTTCAATGCTGCTACTGCCAAAATTCAGGCGATTGCCTTGCCTGCTGGTACGGTTACTGACTTGAAAACCAATGACTTAACCGAAATGGATGGCATCGGGCAAGATGGTTTTGGAAATTGGTATGTTTCCGAGTGGACAACCAACAAAGTTTGGCGTTATGCTCCTGATTTTAGTAATAAAACAGAATTTATTACAGGAGGCTTAAATGGGGCTGCGGATTTAGATTTTAACAATTCAAAAACCACGCTTGCCGTTCCTTCGATGAATGCCAATGAAGTTTTATTTTTCACGGTAATTGCGCCTACGCCTGTGCCTGTTGTAGTCAATACTGGCGGCACGGTTTCTACGCCTCCAATACCGAAAGAACAGACACTTACGGTATCCGAAATTGGCGATGTTTTTTGTGCCGAAGGAAAACTAAAAATCAATGCGATTTCAACTTCGGGACAGCAAGTCCAATTTGAAGTTTTGGAAGGCTCGGCGTATGTCAATCCATTCCAAGAAATCGAATTTTCGCAAGCTGGAAAAGTCAAATTACGCGCATTTGTGGCGGGAAATACGTTATGGAAATCTGTTGAAAAAAATATCGAATTTGAGGTCAAAAAATCAAGCACTGAACTTGATGTTTCTGCGCTCAAAACCATTGCCTCAAGAAGCTGGGATTCAGAAAGTTTTGTACTTGATTTGGGACGAAATGTCAATGTCGAATTGCCTGCCAATAGCACGGGCTTAGCCCAATTTATTGACGGCAAAATAACGTTAAAAAAAGCGGTAGGAACGGTCAATCTGCTGGTTTCTTTGCCTGAAAGTGCTTGTTATCTGGCATCGCCTCAAAAGACGATTTCTTTTGCGCTTTTGAAAGCAAACCAAACCATTGATTTTCAGAATGTTGCTACCCAAACTTATGCCCAAA
>CAZNYR010000133.1:0-8021 GCA_964577275.1 uncultured Cytophagales bacterium
AACGAAATATTTTTATTTGACTGAAAGGCATTCGTTTTTTGGGCGTATTGTCTAACAAAAATCTTGCCATTAAAAACCGCCGTGCCTTTATCACCCAAAATGCCTTTGTACATTTGATCGCTATATGAGTTAGGTTTTAGGTGGTCAACCGCCGTGTGATTGTCGATGTGTGTCGTGCCAAAGGGCATATAAAGCCCATTCATGTAGGCTTCGCAATTTTCGCCGTTCAGACTGATATTCAGATTGTTACGAATAGTTTTTCCATCAATCGAAATGGTGGTATTGCTAAATTTGGAGTCCCGATTTTGATGCACTTGAATCGTTCCAATCTGTGAACTTTCCGAGCCTTCTATCTGAATTTTGTAATGGTCTAAAAACGCATTATTTTCCACTTCGATTTCTGTGATGACGTTCGTAAGTGTCTGATTCTGACCAATATGAGAATAAAATTCCACGATTGATGCCTGACTTCCTTGCTCGGCTAAAATAAAATTTCGGGGCTGTACAAAAATCGCCTCCTGTGAGGCATCAACCACAAAATGCACCAATATTGGACGGCTAACAATCTGATTCTTAGGGATTTTGATAAAAAATCCATTTCTGGCAAGGGTTGTATTGATGACCGTAAAAATTTCATGTTCGGTCTGGACAATTTTGCCGATATATTTCTCAAATATTTCGTCATCAGCTTCTAATTCGTTGAAATGTTTGATTTCTAAGACGGCATCCAGAATCGTAGAATTTTCAGCCGAAAAATAGCCATTCACAAAAACCAATACATTGGCATTATCTATCTCAAAATCAGGAAGTTGCGCCTTGATTTTTTGAGCAGATAATTGTGTTTTGGGTTCAATTTGGTAAACTGCATTCAGCAAATCTTGTACTTGGGTATATTTCCATTCCTCGTGTTTTCGGGTCGGAACTTGCAGATTATCAAGGTGTTGCAAGGCATTTTGTTGCGTTTGATACCGTCCCGTGAGCGTTGCGCCTTCCAAATCTGTCGCCAAATTTTCGAGTTGCGCTTCTATATTTTCAATCAAAGAAAGGGTTTGCGCCATGATTTTCAGTGTTTTAAGTTAAAAAATAATTAAACCATCGCTTCTTCAGCCTCTTTTTTGAGCCAATCATACCCTTTTTCTTCGAGTTCGAGGGCGAGTTCTTTTGTTCCCGATTTGATGATGCGCCCTTTGTACAAAACGTGAACAAAATCAGGGATAATATAATCCAGAAGTCTTTGATAATGAGTAACTAAGATGGTGGCATTGCTCGGATTTTTGAGCGTATTTACGCCATTTGCCACGATGCGTAAGGCATCAATATCGAGTCCCGAATCGGTTTCATCCAAAATGGACAACTTGGGTTCGAGCATTGCCATTTGGAAAATTTCATTTCGTTTTTTTTCGCCACCCGAAAAGCCTTCGTTCAACGACCGATTCAACAAAGCCCTATCAATTTGGACAAGTTTCATTTTTTCTTTCATGGTTTTGAGAAACGTAACTGCGTCTAATTCAGGTTGTTGTCGATATTTACGGACAGCATTGACGGCGGTTTTTAGGAAATTGGTATTGGAAACTCCTGGGATTTCGATGGGATACTGAAATGCCAAAAATAGTCCTTCGCCTGCGCGCGCTTCGGGTGCAAGGTCAAGCAAATTTTTGCCATCAAAAAGGACTTCGCCTTCGTTAATTTCGTAATCTTCTCGTCCTGCCAAGACGGAAGCCAGCGTACTTTTCCCCGAACCGTTGGGTCCCATAATGGCATGAACTTCGCCCGCTTTGACTTCCAGATGAATGCCGTTTAGTATTTTTTCATCGCCAATGGAGGCGTGTAAATTCTTAATTTGTAACATAATTATTGCGATTCTACTTGTTCAAAATGGTATCTTTTCCAGAAAAAATTGCACAAATTTCGGGAACAAAATCTGAATTACCTAATCCAAATAGCAAACTTTCAAGGGCGTAGATTGTTTTAACTGAATTTGGGGGTTTAATGAATACATTGATTATCAATCATTTAAGATTTTCCAAGTTTTGAACCACATCACTAAAGTTAGATGTTTTATCTATAAATTATCGTAATACAGAAGAAATATAAAGAAAGTAATATCTCAGTTTGCCATTCAGGTTTAAAAAGGTCTGATTTTTTATGCCAAATTGTCAATTTTGTCTATTTTTTTTCGGGAAAAAGTCCTAATTATCAGGAATTTAACATTTTCGGCACAATAATTTCTATGCCAAAAGTGAAAAATGATTTGATTTTATTTCAGAAATAGGAATATTTTGATATATTTGACAACCGATTACGTTTTTTTCGTCTGACAAACATCGTTACTACAACAATGCTAAAACAAACACAAAATCTGAGTTTACAGCAGAAGCTGTCCCCTCAACAAATTCAGTTTATTAAGTTGCTGCAAGTTCCGACTGCCGAACTGGCTGCCCGTATCGAAGAGGAAATCGAAATAAATCCCGCTTTAGAAGAGGGTAAAGAGGATGATTTTGGCGATACTGATGAGTATGACGATATGACACCCGAAGATGACATCTCCAATGATGACATTAATATTGATGATTATATTCACGAAGATGACATCAGCGGGTACAAAATGCAGGGCGATGGCATCAGTGATGAGGATGAAAAAGATATGCCTATGGCAATGACTAACTCTCTGATTGACAGACTGTTAGACCAATTAGGATACCTCAAATTGAGCGAGCGAGAAAGCCGAATCGGTAAGCAATTAATCGGCAGTATTGATGGGGATGGGTATATCCGAAGGGATTTGGAAGGCATTGTAAATGATTTGGCATTTTCGCAAAATCTGGAAACAAATTACGAGGAAGTCGAAAAGGTATTATTCAAAATACAGCATTTCGACCCCCCGGGTATTGCGTGTCGTAGTTTGCAGGAATGTCTTGAAATTCAGCTTCGTAGGAAAGAAAAAACCGCTGCGGTCGAGAATGCGTATCGGATTATTTCCTTGTGTTTTGAGGAATTTACCAAAAAACATTACCAAAAATTACTTAAAAGGTTGAGCCTTTCGGAGGATGATTTGAAGGATGCAGTTAGTGTGATTATCAAATTAAACCCCAAACCGGGCGGTTATGTAAATTCTTTCGCCAAAAATCAATATTTAACACCTGATTTTATTCTTAAAAACATCAATAATAAATTAGAATTAACACTTAATTCACGCAATGCACCTGACCTGAAAATTAGCCGTTCGTATTCCGAGATGCTGGATGCCTATGACAAAAGCGACAAAAAAGATAAGAAAATGAAACAAACTGTTTCGTTTGTAAAGCAAAAATTGGATGCCGCCAAATGGTTTATTGATGCCATCAAACAACGCCAACAAACCTTGCTCAAAACCATGAATGCCATTGTTCAGTATCAATATGATTTCTTTTTGGATGGCGATGAAAGCAAGCTAAGACCCATGATTCTCAAGGACATAGCCAACGAAATTCAGATGGATATTTCCACCGTATCCAGGGTTGCAAATAGCAAAGCCGTTCAGACCGAATTTGGAATTTTTCCGCTCAAGTATTTCTTTTCCGAAAGCATTTCTACGGATTCGGGGACGGACGTAAGTAGTAAAGAAGTGAAATATATTCTTAAAAAAATTATAGAAAGTGAAAATAAACGCAAGCCGTATTCGGATGATAAATTAGAGAAATTATTGAACGAAAAAGGTTATCAAATCGCGCGCCGAACGGTTGCCAAATATCGTGAACAAATGAATATTCCCGTTGCACGTTTGCGTAAAGAACTGTAAATCAATACGTTATATCAAAAACTTGCCCATTTTTCAAAATTTATTTTTTCGGTTTCGGTCATTTCCATTTTTTTCTGGATGCAAAACTGTGGAAAATAAGTTTTTTCGTCAGCCCGAATTTCAAGGGATTCTATTTGATTCATTCGTCTAACCGAAATAGACAGTTTCGTTTTCCAATCCAGTGATGTTATTCCTGAAAAAAACGGTATGTTATTGATTGTCAGGATTTCATCGCCCACCGATAAAACCAAATCAGCAGGAGAATGAGGCGCAATTTGCCAAATTTTCCCTGACTGTGGCAAGGTCTGAAACCCTAAATAGGTTTCATATTCATGAGTGGCAGGCATTTCTTGGAGTTCGCACCCCACAAAATTGAGGGCATTTCGCAAGCGATTTTCGAGCGGTTCAATTCCGAAGATACAAGTATCAAAATATTCTTGAAAATTCTGCTCGGCAACTTGATTAACGATTTGAATGTAATCTTGGGTCGAATATCCGATGTAAGTTTTCCCATGATTTTGCCATAAAAATCGCATAACATCGTCTAATGATTTTCGGTTTTGGGTTGCTTTTCGGATTTCGAGGTCTAAAATTAATGCCGAAATTGCGCCCTTCACATAAATGGAAGTTTTGCGATTTGGGATGCCGATTTCATAACCATCCAACCATAAATCGGTTGAGGATTCAGCCACCGATTTGTAGAAACGTCCGCCATTGTCAAAGTGTCTTTTGAAGGTTTTATTGAGTTCGGAGAAATACATTTTTTCTGACCAAATTCCGCATCTAAATAATTGATAATCACCATAATATGTGGTTAATCCTTCGATAACAAAACCCGTTTCAAAATAATTTTCTTGGCTATAATCGTAGGGCAGAAGTTCGATAGGACGAATGCGAATGGCATTCCAAAAATGGAACAATTCGTGCGATGCAATTCCCAAGACATCCGCTTGATAATAATTTTCAAATTCGGTATCCGTTCCCATGACTATCATCGTAGAATTACGATGCTCAACACCATGATAATATTTGAAAGGCAAAATCAAAAACATAAAGTGATAATCTGATGCTGGAAAATCCTGAAAAACAGTAAGTTGTGATTGGGAAAATGTTTGAAAATCGTTTAAAATTTTAGTCCATTTGGGCGTAATATTTCCCTCAAACCAAAGATGAAAAGTGGTTTGGTAGTTTTCACATTGGTAGGTTTGATGTTGTAAATTCGGGCTTGCCATCAGAGGTGAATCGACCAATTCATCAAAATTCTGGGCGATAAGTCTGTTATTTTTTTGGGTTAATCCACAGCAAACTCGGTAATTATCAGGGATTTGTAGTTTGATTTCGTAAGGTTCATGTTTTCGATTTTCGAGATACAAAGCGCACGTTATCCAGTTGATATACAACAAATCAGGCTTGAGCCAGCTTCCACCCGCATCGACTTGTCGGGCAAAATATTCATACTGAATACGGATTTGAGAACTATTTTTGGTGTCAATTTGCCATGTACTTTTTTCGATTTTTTTGACGTATAATGGTTGATTTTGAGCATCAAAAGCCTGAAACTTTCGGATATTTTTGGCAAAGTTTTGGATTTGGTAGCGTCCCGGTCGCCAAGTTGGTAATTTTAGGAGAACAACATCTTGGGTAATATTTTCGATAACTAACTGTAAATCAATACTATTCTGGTGCGGATGAGTGTAAGAAATGACGTATTTCATGTTTTGTAATGGGATTAAAATCGTGAATGACCCAAAAGTTACGAAAGTATCGTCATAGGAAAAAAAATCGTGCAAATTTATTTTAAAATTGATGGAATGTCTGGGGGATTTTTAATTCTAAAGCCTTGAAATCGAGTTGATTACGGGCATATCTAAGATTTATCGGCATACGGGCAGTATTTTTGCAGTACGAGAACTATATTTGCACAGATTTGGGTAATCATTCCATGTTAATCACGATTCGGGAACGCATAAAATAATT
Organism: uncultured Cytophagales bacterium; assembly: GCA_964577275.1. GTDB lineage: Bacteria > Bacteroidota > Bacteroidia > Cytophagales > Thermoflexibacteraceae > UBA2561. Next base: position 5,756 of record CAZNYR010000133.1, read on the forward strand.
TAGGTATTTATCCAAATTGAGTTTATCGTTTGATTTGAATGTAACGTCATACTTAGAAAAAATCGAAATGGAAAATATTACCATCCACGTTGAGGACGAAAATGGCGAACGCACGCCCCTCGAAGTGCCTACCGATATGGGCATGAATTTGATGGAAATTCTAAAGTCGTATGAATATCCTATCGAAGCCATTTGCGGAGGTATGGCACTTTGCGCTACCTGCCACATCGAAATCTTAGAAGGCGAACTGGGCGAGCGCACCGAAGCCGAAGAGGAAATGCTCGATACGCTCTTTAATACCGAAGAAATGAGCCGATTAGCCTGCCAAATCCGACCTAATGATAGTCATCATCAGATGGTCATTCGATTGTTGGGAGAAGATAACTAAACGACTGATTATCAATAATTTATTGCATCAATTCATGGAATTATCAAAGCGCATAGCAGCCTTCGTCAAATTGGGTAATTATCTCCAAAATTTGCCTGAAACGCAACAACAAATTTGGATTCAGACGGCAAGCAATCAAAATAGTTGGTTTATCGCCCAGAGCATCGAACTGGCGTGGCAGGGCGTGATTCGGTATTTGCAAGCCGATACACTGACCGATTGGGTATCAAAATATCCATTGGATACCATTTCGTCCAAAAAAGTAGGCGTAATTATGGCGGGAAATATTCCGTTGGTCGGATTTCATGACCTTTTATCTGTACTGATTTCGGGGCATTTTCTGATGGCAAAATTGAGTTCGCAGGATACTTTTTTGATGCAACAAATTATCCGAATACTGACCGAAATAGAGCCACAATTTGCCCAGCGTATCCAAACGCCCGAAATGCTCCAAGATGCCCAAGCCTACATCGCCACAGGAAGCGATAATTCTGCCCGTTATTTCGAGTATTATTTTGCAAAATATCCGTATATTATTCGCAAAAATCGCTCGTCTGTTGCCATCCTGACGAACGAGGAAACCGAACAGGATTTATGCCATTTGGGACATGATATGCTTGATTATTTTGGGCTGGGCTGTCGGAATGTTTCCAAAATTTATGTGCCTGAATCCTATGATTTTCAATTACTGATGAAAACCATCGAAGAGAATTTCAATCCCAATTATCACCACAAATACCGCAATAATTATGAGTATAATAAATCGGTGTATTTGGTGAATCGAGAGCCACATTTGGATAACGAACAAATCTTGGTGCGAGAAGACACGGCTTTGGTTTCTCCGATTTCGGTTTTATACTACGAAAGGTATAATTCCGATGCCGATTTGCTCGAAAAACTCAAACGAGATGCCCCCAAAATTCAGTGTATTGTTTCCAAACACGGCGACCACGAACGAGGCGTAAAGTTTGGTGAAGCGCAATCTCCCCACCTCTGGGACTATGCCGATGGTGTGGATACGATGGCTTTTTTAGCCAATTTATAAGTGCATCAAACCCATGAAGTGAAGCTAAAAGTGTGGCACGGGGCTTGTTGCAAGCCTCGTTTTGGCAAAAGCAGTTCTGAAAAATGACTGCCATTCACTGATAATTTTTTTGAAATCTGAAACAAAAATCATAATATTTACCTGATAATCAGAATGATAGATTCATTTTTTTGCTTTTAATTTCTCTCGTAACATTTCAAATGCTACGAGAGAAATTAAAGGAATTAGAAATGACCAATTTGTAGATGTTACGTATTGATTCTGACTTATTCTTTTACCATTTTACGGATGATTTCTCCCTGGTCTGTTTGTAGATGCACAAAATAAATCCCCTTTTTCAGGTCTGAAATGTTTAGCGTAACGGTATAATTATCAGGCTTTTGTAGCTGATTCAAGGCTTGTAAAACGACTCGCCCCGTTACGTCCACGACTTTTAATTGTACGTTTTGGGATTGATTCAAGACATAATTGAGAAAGCATTGATTTTTAACGGGATTCGGATAAAACCCCAACCAAGCAAAGTTTTTAGGTTGATTTTCGAGGCTTGTAACGGGATTATCTGATGGTGCGGGCGCATCTTGCTGTGTTTTTGGTGCGCTGATGGTTTCGGATTTTTGCAAGCGATTTTCGTTTTGATTCGTGAACCAACTTTCCCCTCTGACGATGTCTGGTTTTTCGGTCAGGATGTCTGCCGCATAAAACCAATCGGCTTGTGCTTTTTGGTCGGTAATATCCAAAATAAAATAGCCATGCCGAATCAAATCGACATATTTCATGTGCGGATTCGGAATCACGCCATCAAAAGGCGTTCCCGCCGCCGATAACGGTTTATT
>CAZNYR010000134.1:0-6263 GCA_964577275.1 uncultured Cytophagales bacterium
TTACGCCCATGATTTTAACATTTTGATTGTCCTTTGGCGAAGATAATCAAAACCATGCAAAAATGGTATCCTGACACAATCACGAGCCTTCCATTTATGGAACATAATCGTTCTATTTACCTGATGATCGAATGACAATTTTCAATTATATTTCGTGTTGTGATTTATCTTTGTTTACGCTCGGCGATGTAATTTTCGACTTGTATTTCGAGCAAATCCAAGGGCATTAATCCCTTCCCGACAATAATTTGATGAAATTCTTTGGGATTATATTTGCTGACCAGTTGGCGCATGGCTCTGGTACGGAGTTCCAAGATTTTATTACGCCCCGTAAAATACGCCCAAGATTTGGCGGGATAAATAATAATTTCATCAATGCGGCGGTATGCCTCCTCGTTGTGCATTCCCGTTTGTTGAACAAAATATTCATACGCCTGCGTGCGCGTCCATTGCTGATGGTGAATGCCAATATCGGTTCGCATACTGACGGCGTAGAGCAATTCAAGGTAATATTTGCCCAATAATTCATTGTCATTTTTGAATAATTCTTGTTCTTCTGCCATTTTGAGGGCATACATTTTCCAGCCTTCGGCGTGGGCATGAAACCGAATCAAACGCCGAAACGAAGGCAAATCGGAGCGTTCTCGTTGTGTCGCTGACCGAAAATGATTGCCCGGCATCAACTCCATATACACGGTGGCGGGTGTCATAAAACGATGCACATAATCAATGTGTCGGAGATTGACATAACTAATGGCATATCGACTGCCACTCAATTTGACGGGCATATATTCATAAAGTGGCGCATATTTTTCCTTAAATAAAGGCATTCGCCGTACATAAAGTTTGGCTGTGGGCAATTTATAAAACTGCCAAGCCAATTTCTTTTGGGCGGTATCATACAGATTTTCAATATCTTGCAGACAATTTTCACGTCCATTATCCGAATCTGAATAGCGGCTATTGGTATCTGACAGAAGCATCGCCATGTGTTTGCCTACGGGAACTTCCGAGTCCAGTGCCAGACGATTCATCACACGCCGGATGCCCGCCTGTGCATAGCGTACCTCCTCATCGGCTTTTTCGATGAGTTCATTTTCAATAATGTCGCCCTCATCCATTTCGGTATATTTATTCATCAAAAAATGATAATAGCCTACGCCATCCATAAAACGCTCGATTCCAATCTGTTCGGGGGCTTGTTGCAATACTTTTTCGTAATAATCAATCAATTTTTGATAGGAAGGATAAATCACATCGGTCAGCATCATATTTGCCTCATAAAATAATTCGTGTTTGGCATCAGCAGTTAATACTTCTACGTTCCGTACTTTGGTCTGAAAATCCAAAAACAAAATATTTTCTCGTGTGGTGGGCTGGATAAATTCTCGTAATTGTTCCAATGATTTTTCAATCACAATTTTTGGGGGCAATAATCCCTCTTCCTCCCTGATTTTCATATTGACCAAAAGCGAATCAATTTTGATATGAAATTTAGAAAGTCGGGCGATATATTGTTCGGCATCATGCAGATTATCAATCCGATGGAATCGAATCATAAAATTTGGAAATTCCAGATGTACGCCATCCAAATGATTAATAGGGTTATCGTGTAGCGCAAACGAATTGCTAATCATCCGATTTTCGAGTTCTCGATGCAAAATATCAGTAGAAAGCAACTGACTGGGCGTTTGGCTGGCGCGCTTATAACTGACCAACATTTCCAGAGTTTCGGCGATTTCGGCATTTCGTTTTACTTCGTCAGGAGGCAGACTTAGTTCGTCATTATGAAATTTGATGCCATACGACTCAAAAAAACCCGCTTTGGATAACTCTTCGGGGATTTCTAAGGCGTATTGCACCAAAAGACGTGCGTAAAAATGGTCAATATCAAAAGGTTTGTACCAAACCGAATTAACAACCCAAACCAAGAAAACGCCCAAAAGACTCCAGAAAAGACGTTGCATGAGTTTAGAAAAGTAATACGTAGAAAAATTCCAAGGATGATTCATCGTGTTTGTTTTTGTATGATTGCACCAATAAGGTCTTGGCATGAAATTGTGATTTTTGACTTTAATCATATTTCAGAACAACAATTTGCGAAAAAAGGTGCTATTCGATAAAAAGGCGACATGAAAAAAAATCTAATTATTTGATAATCAAATAATTAGATTATCAGAATAGACCCTCATCCAGCTTCAATACAGAATTCAGATTTTGCTTATTTTATTCCTTTCCCAAAAATGTTAAATGATGTTTGATATTGAACGAACTTACATCAACTGCCGTTTTTATGAAGACAAACGAATCGAAAAAATATACGAACTTATGCGGATGGAATTGTTTTATTTGAAATCACAAAAGAGTACGCTGACAAAAATGAATGCGACCCGAAAATTTATAGACTTTGAAGATGCGGATTATCTGAAACTTAAACGCAAGGTGAAAGCACACAATTTGCGTTCGGGCGAAATTATCTTGGAAATATGCCAAATTCAGACCCGTTTTTTTTCGGTGAATGATTTGGTGATTAATTTTTTTCGGAGTGTGGGCATCCGCACCGAAGAAACGGCGTTTGATAACCGCAAAATTAACTTTGAAAAACAACGCCTAAGCCAAGAAACCGCACTCCAAAAAATCATGTATGCCTTGAGTATCAAGCCCAATTTTACGTTAATTGATTATCCGATTTCGCCGTATCAAGCCCAAAAATATGCCGAACAGTTCATTAGTTTTTTTGAGAATCCCCGTTTTTATGCCTATCAATCAAGGCTTTACCAAAAGACTTTGGATTTATCCGATTTGTGGGAGGCAGATGGTTTTTTGATTATGGACGATAATCGAGTAGGCATCTTTTGGGTAAATGATTTGTATGATTGGATTGACCCCGAATTTTCGCCCTTGTTTAGCTCATTTATCGGTTAAAATCAAAAAGGTGGTCAAAAAAATAACCACCTTTTTCCTCATTATTTAGTTTTTCCATGTCGAAGGATTGGTTCGCCATGCCTGCAAGGTTTCTAATTGCGATTCATTGATAATGCCATCCGCTATTGCTTTCCGAATCAGTACGTTATAATTTGAAAGCGTAATGGTCTGAACATGAGCATTTTGCAAATTTTGTGTGGCAATTTCAAATCCATACGTAAAAATTGCCATCATGCCCAAGACCTCTGCGCCTGTCGCTCGGAGAGCTTCGATGGCTTTGAGGCTGCTACTACCTGTCGAGATTAAATCTTCGATGACCAGCACGTTTTGTCCCGCCTCAAGTCGCCCTTCGATTTGGTTGGTCATGCCGTGCGATTTGGGTTTTGCACGCACATAAATCAAGGGCAAGCCTGTTTCGTTCGCCAATAAAGCAGCGTGCGGAATGCCCGCCGTTGCCACGCCCGCAATGACTTGGGTTTGGGGGAATTGTTCCCGTAAGATTCTTGCAAACTGAATTTTGAGAAAATTACGCACTTGCGGATACGAAAGCGAAATGCGATTATCGCAGTAAATGGGTGATTTCCAGCCTGATGCCCACGTAAAAGGCGTTTCAGGTTGCAGTTTGACCGCTTGGATTTCGAGGAGCATACCCGCTATTTTTTCGGCAATATTCATCGGATTTTGTTCTGTGATTAACATTATTTTTTGTCCCGTAAAAAATACGTGATTTTTGTATAACAAATTGATTTTTAGATAATTACATCGTATCAGTACGTCTGCTTCGTTAATTTTTTTTTAGTCCAATTTTATTCTAAACGCAATTTTTTGGTAATGAAAAACGGCGCATCAGGTTCGTTGGCGGGCTTGTGCCGATAAATCAGCGTTGAATCGGTCATTTCCAAAATTTGTGCCTCCTCAAAAGAAATCCCTCCGAGTTGGTCGGTAAAAATACGAAAACTATTGCCCAATTCGTTGAGTCCCCAGAACTTAAAACTACCATTTTGGTGTTCGCCAAAACACGTATAAGGCACAGCATAATAGGAATAATAGATGCGTTTATCGCGATTAAAACTATATATTTCACAGCCATCGAATCGGGTAGTATTGATAATGCGATAAACCAGTTGCCAACGTTTTTCGGAGCGTCCCGCCAGATAATTCGTCAGGGGTTCTTCTTGCAGATAAATGACCTTTTTTTTGCGCTCAAATTGCCTAAAATTGGAAACTTTGGGGTTTTTGCTCCAATTATTTGCCTCGCCTTTGATTGCCTCCACATAATACTCATCGAATTGCATATCCAATTTATCAAAAACAACCGAACCATTTTCATCGGTAAAATACCCTTCTTCGAGTGGCTCGCGTCCTTCCCTGAAATCGGTTTCGGTACGATACAATTTGACCTCCGCATCCTGAATCGGAAACCCTTGTTCATCAACCACAATCACTTCCATTTCGTGATAGACCCAATCAAATTCTTTCTGGGTGCAGCCCAAAAAGCCTATGAATACACTTAAAATCAAAAATAGAACGAACGTTTGTCCATTTTTCTGCTGTATCATTTATTTTCGGAATTTAGTCTTAGATTACGCACCGACAAAAATAAGGGTTTTGTCATAAAAATTAGGTCGATGGGCAGAATGTACGATACGCATTTTGTAAAAAGACAAGAAGTTTTAACTTTGTAAAAGCGGTAGAAAGGCGGGGAAAATAAGTAATAATTCGACATGAAATTATCAGATGATTCAAACATAATTTATTGATTTTCAAATTATTATATCGTCTTAATCCTTGATACTGAATCCTGTTCTTGATAAATTACGACCAAAGCCCATTTTTCATGACCAATTTTGCCGAAAATATACCCGATGATTTGCCTTTTTTGCAACGCATCGCACGAGTTTTATTGCATCAATACGATACGCAAATCACTGATTTACACATTGTTCTACCTACTCGGCGGGCGTGTATGTATTTCCGACACTATTTGACGGAGGAACTAACCAAGACCATACTTTCGCCTCAAATTTGGTCGATGGATGATTTTATTTTGAATACTACGCCACTCGAAATTGTCGATTCGGTCAAATTGCTTTTTCGACTTTTTGAAACCTACAAAAAATTTGACCAAGATGACACCCACGACCTCGAAAAATTTGCCCCGCTCGGCACCATTTTACTCAAAGATTTTGAGGGAATTGATAAAAATTTGGTTGATGGGCAACAACTTTTTGATTATCTGAATGAAATAAAAGCCTTAGAACGATGGCGCAAAGAATTAGGAAAAGATAAATTGGAACTTTCCGAAGACTCAACGATTGCAGATTATTATGAATTTTGGGATTTTATACGAAAAACTTACATTGATTTTCATCAAGAACTTTTGTCCGAAAAAATGGCATATTTGGGATTAGCTTATCGGTATATGGCAGAAAATCTGGACGAAATTATCGAAAATCATCAGCTTGAAAAAGTCGTTTTTGCAGGATTTAATCAATTAACCGTTTCAGAGGCTTCGATTATTGCACAATTTGATAAAAAACAACAAGCCGAATTGTTTTGGGATGCCGATGAATATTATTTAAAAAATCCGTTACACGAAGCAGGTTTATATTTGCGAACCAATCTTCAAAAAATACAAAAAAATGCCAAAAAATACTTTACTCAAAATAGCATCACAAAATCCCCAAAAAACATCGAAATTATTAGCGTCAGTGATAAGGTTACGCAAGCCAAATTAGTGGGCGATATTCTTCAAAAATTATATCAAAAAATCTACGAAAATGAAGACATTTCGGCAATCAAAAAACGTGTCAATCACACGTTAGTTTTGCTACCTGACGAAACGATGTTGATGCCGCTTTTGTACGCCTTGCCTGTGGATAAAGCAAGTCAAAATCTGATGGGATTATCTCTCAAAAACCACATGAACGTAACGACAGGTTTAACAATTGACAAAACGCCGCTTTACTATCTACTTGATAATCTGTTTTTAATGCAAGAAAATTTACAAAAAGAACCAGATGGCACGATTTATATTTATTATAAGGATGTCATCCGATTATTGCGTCATCCGTTCATTCAATATTCCAAAAATCACAAAACCGATTACGAATTAATCCAAAATCAAATCGAAAAAATACAGCAAGAAAATTTGATTTATATTCCATTGCACGACCTTCTGGCATTTGGAAAAAATACATCTTTTTATGCGGTCATTTTTCGGGACTGGGAAGGCAAGTTGAGCAAGGCTTTGGATGCACTCGATGAACTGGTCGAGATGCTATCAAATTTGTTTGATAGTAAACATAATGTATTAGAAAATGAATATTTATATGCTT
>CAZNYR010000134.1:6273-7841 GCA_964577275.1 uncultured Cytophagales bacterium
GCTTTTTATACAGTTTTGCGGCAACTTCGGGAAGAATTAGCACCGTATGAGTACAAATTGAACCTCCGCATTTTCAAACATTTTTTGTATGAAATTCTCCGAAATAAGCGCATTCCGTTCACAGGAGAGCCACTTGCACCGCTTCAAATTATGGGAGCAATCGAAAGCCGAACCCTTGATTTTGAGAATGTTATCATCATGTCTTGCAACGAAGGTATTTTCCCAAAAGGCAAAGTAGTCAATTCCATAATTCCGATGGATTTGCGCCGTACTTTTAGGCTTCCTACGCATCTGGAAACGGACGCAACGGAGGCTTATACGTTTTATCGTTTGTTTCATCGGGCAAAAAATATTTACCTGATTTATTCTACTTCGCCAGCAGCAGTCGGAGGCGCAGAGAAAAGTCGATTTCTGACTCAAGTCAAAGCCGAATTAGGCAAATTACCAAACATACAAATAGCTGAAAAACAGCTTGTTATGCAACTTCCTGAAAACAAAATCGAACATTTGGAAGTCGAAAAAGAACCGATTTTAATTCAAAAAGTCGAAGAATATTTACAAAAAGGAATCACGCCGTCTTTTGTCAATATGTACATTCGGAATCCGTTGGAGTTTTTTCAGCGCAAAATCCTGAAATTACGAGAGCCTGACGAGATAGAGGAAAACATGATGGTCAATACATTTGGTACGATTGTGCATGAATTTTTAGATAAAAAGTTCAAACCTTACATCGGCAAAGAAGTATCGGAAGAGGTCATAAAATCAGTCTATGAAAATCGAAATCAAGTACTTAAAGAAATCGAAGCACTTATCCGAGAGTTTCGAGGTGGCATGATAACGGCTTCTGGAAAAAATTATATTCTCAAGCACGTGGCTCAATATCTGATTCATACATTTTTAGAATTACAAGTGCAGAAAGAATCACCGTATTATCTTGTTAATCAAGAAAATACGCTTTCACATACTCTAAAAACCACTCTAAAAGATGGACGAACGTATCGGGTTCGGCTTTGGGGAAAAGCTGACCGTATTGATATAATCCAAAATCAAGTGATTCGGGTAGTGGATTACAAAACAGGCACGTATCACGATGCGGATTTGAGGGCAAACGAAATGAAAGATTTATTTTTGAATCCTGATAAAGCCAAAATTATTCAACTTTTAGTATATAAATACTTGTTAATCAAAAACTTACAAACTAAAAAGATTACAAACTTGCCACCAAGTTTTAATACATCCAATCTAATTTTGGAGCATCGAAAATATATCAAATCAGGATTTTTCTTTTTCCGAAAATTATTTGATGGTTTTAAAGAGTATCAAATCAAGGATGAGCCACAAAGCACGGCTGAATTTCTGAATTATGTCGAAAAATTTATGACTATTTTGGTGTCAGATATGCTTGATACAGGCAAACCTTTCCGACAGGAAAGTTCAGAATTTGGTTTTGAAATTACTTGATTCAAATTTGAATCATTTTTGAAGGGCATAAAAAAACCTATCTTTTGATAGGTTTTTAGTTGGAGCGAAAGACGAGACTCGAACTCGCGACCCTCACCTTGGCAAGG
>CAZNYR010000135.1:0-7752 GCA_964577275.1 uncultured Cytophagales bacterium
TGGCATCCTCTGCCGTTGCATCGAGGGCTTTGATTTGGGTACTGATTTTAGTTTTTTTGTCCTTGTTATACGCAAATTCTTTGTCCTGTTCGGCTCTTCGGTTTCGTTTTCGATTGAAAAAGTGGTCGCAGGCTTTCTTGAAACGTTGATAAATTTCTTCTCGTTGGGCTTGTGGCACGGGACCGATTTCTTTCCATTTTCCTTGCCATTCCTTGATGTTGTCAGCTACTTCGTTCCAATCGAAGGAATCTTGCACCGCCTCGACCTGCTCGCAGAGTTCTTCTTTGAGTTTGAGATTGGCTTGTCGAGTTTCTTCTAAGGCTTCAAAAAATTTGTTTTTAGTATTGAAAAATCCCTTGAAATTCGCCCAGAATTGTTTGTTAATCGTTTTGGCAACTTCACGAGGAACGGGTCCAATCTTATCCCATGCTTCTTGAAGGGCTAAAACTTCTTTAGTTTTTTCGTTCCATTCGTTAATTTGTTCGGAGGTATATTCGGCGTAAGATTCGATTTTGAGGCAAAGTTCTTGCTTCAATTTCATGTTTTCCTCTAAGGATTTTTTGAGTTCCTCGACATAGGCTCGTTTTTTTTCATAGATTTCGTCTGAGGCGGTTTTGAATCGTTGCCAGATTTCTTCTTGTCTTTCGCGGGGGACGTGTCCGATAGTTTTGTATTCTTGGTGCAAAGCATTGAGTTTGGCGACCGCTTCATTGATGTTTTCTTCGGTCAATAATGCCTCGGCTTTCTCACAAATTTCGAGTTTTGCTTTGAGATTTTTCTCTCGGTCAAGGCGGATTAATTCATGTTCCATGCTTTTTTTGGCATAGAATTGATCTAATAATGCCTTATAAGATTTGTATAAATCATCGGCATCTGCTTGTGGCACCGCCCCGATTTCTTTCCATTGTTCTTGCAATTCTTTGACCTTATCCGAAACTTCTTTGGTGATGTCTTGGTCGGTCAAGGTTTTGATTTGTGCGCTGATTTGTTGCTTGAGATTCAGGTTTTTAGCCTTTTCTTTCTCCAAATTTTCAAAATATTGATGCTTTCGTTCCTTGAGTGCCTTGTAGTTATCATAGAACTTATCGGTTGGTTTGTCCTGCGTAAACTTAAAATCTCCCGCATCGCCACCAGCCTGCACAAAAGCGTGTAGAGCTTCCTCACGCAAGGTTTGGTTTCGGGCATCAAATTCGCGCTTCAGATTTCGTAAAGTTTCATCAATTTTACGAAAATCTTTTTCTTGGTCAACCAATTTCTGGCTAATTTCGACCAATTCATCTTTGGATAAAGCCGAATAATCCATCGCATCCTCTGCGGCATCCTCTGCGGCATCCTCTGCGGATGCGGATTCATCTGGAGTAGATTCTGGTATAGAATCTTCTGCGAGCGTTTCTGGCGTTGATTCTGGTGCAATTTCTGCCACAGAAATTTCAGCATTTTCGCTGGGCGTTACTTCGGTTTCTACTTGGCTTACGGCGACTTCCTCCGCCGTTACAGTGTCCTGCAATTCGTTAGACATGAGTGCTAAATTTTACGATTTTAGAAATACGTGCAATTAAATAGTACATGATATAAAGTAATAAACATTAAAACAATACAACCACTTGAAAATCAGTTGGTTATGTTCATTTTAAATTTTCCATTACGTTCTATCAGGTACGTCATAAAGCGTTCGTTTTGGTTCTCCTGAAATCTCGGCACGCCGAAACCCCGAAAGCATAATTTGATGGATTTTAAGGCATCAGAAGATTATGCAAATAAACGAAAGTCATAAAAATTGCCCCGAAGGGCTTTTTTGAAGGCACAAAGGTAGTAAAATCCCCACTCAATTTAGGCGAGGGTCAAGAGGAAAATTCGATAAAATCCGATATTTGCCGCCCATTTCTCGAAGAATCGACTGCCAAACCTGATGATGTGCTATCCGAAAAATTTGGGAAATATCAAAATCCGAAATAATCCACGAATTTTTGTTCAGCTCTTCGTCCAACTGATTTGCGCCCCAACCACTGTACCCGATAAAAAAACGAGAATTTGACTCATCCAAAATGCCCTGCTCCACCATGCCCGTAACCTGCTCAAAACTGCCCCCAAAATACACGTCATTTTTAAGCAAAATACTGCCCTCGATTTCGGGTTTGGTATGGATATAATGTAAGGTTTTTGGCTCCACGGGACCGCCCACATACAGCCGATGCGGAGCATATTTGATTTCGGTAACTTCCTGTAATTCAATCTCTGTGGGCTTATTCAGAATTACGCCAAACGAGCCTTTTTCTTGATGCTCACACATCAAAATTACGGAGCGTTCAAAATTAGGGTCAGGCAAAAATGGCTCGGAAACCAATAACCAACCATCTTGGATACTATTGCTTTCATTGAGTTTGACATCTAAAATATTCATGGGTTTGAGTGTTTAATGATTTTGGGCGTTGTTTTTCGGAACGTACATCTAAAAACGCTGGATTTGGGATTTCAAACTGTATATTTTTTTGAAAAAATCAAAAGATTTGCACCGCATTTTTTGATTTTTAGTGGATTTAAAGCAATTTTCGTGTCAAAAGTAAATTTTCTGGGAACTCCTGCCGTCATCTCGCTTGATGGCACGAACAAAAATCCTGAAATATGATTTACTTTGCGGTCTAAATAATTACGTGAGAACTCGAATCGACATGAACTACACTCAAAAAATAACCGCTTTGGTGGCTTTTAGTTTGCTATTTTGGCTGGGTTGGGCTGGCATCCTTTCGGCACAACAATACGCCCAGATTACACGAGATTTTGAATGTAAAATCCGAGAAAATGGCAGAAAAATCCAACTTTTTAAAGGCGAAATCTACGAAATTTATCAAGATGAAGCTCAAGCCAAACTAACGATTGCCAAAAAAGGTATCATCCTGAAAATCAATCAGATTACCATTGAAATTCCGTGGGGAAGTGGCTCAAAACAAACCTACACGTATCCCATCAAATTCGATAGCATCGCCTTCAAAGCCATCCAAGACAAGGGTTTTCATTTTGTTACGCGCTCCGAAAAAACAGGCAAATACCGTTTTGATATTTCCGAACTCACGACCAATGATACGGTATTTTTTGCCTCGTATCGTACCAAAAGCGTAGTTAAACTACTGAATACCAAGTCAGTAGAAGTGGATAGTTCATATTTTGAAAAAAATTATTACGGACAAATAGTGCGGATGATAATTCCCAATTATCCGACTTTGGGGTTTGATTGGGATAAAATTGATTTTCCACTCCATGAAAATTCCGATAAAAACACTCAAACCGAAAACCCTGAAAAGCTCGATACGGGGAACGTGAATAGCACCCGAAATCTGATTTTGATTATCGCTATTTTGGCATTGTTGGGCATCGTGTTGGTCGTTTTCAGAGGGCGATTATTTGGCGGAAAAGAGAAAAAAAATGTCGCTAAAAATACAATCAAACGACACAATGAACTCAAACGAAGACGGCGAGCCGCCGAGCAAAGTATCCCGAAACCTACTACGAATCAGGCTGACTCATCAGAGGACGAAAAACCTGACATAAATTCTGATGAAAACACCGAAATAGAACAGCCAATTACTGAAAATAATACAAATTCTCATCTTGAAAAAGATGAAATGGAGTTCTTTTCTGAAACAGAATTAAATCTTCAGGATGAACCTGAAAATCCTGCCGAAAATGACATCGAACAGTCGGAAGATTTGGAGGAGGAATCTATTATCATCGAACGAGAAAAACCAACCTATATCCCAGAAAATCAAATAATTATCAAACAAACTTCGCCCGAAGATTTGGAGAAAATCCAAATATTAGAAGCGAAATTAGCCGCTCTAAAAACCGAAAAAGAAGCCTTACGAGAAGAACTGGAAGAGACCAAAACCCAGATTTTGGAAGTGTCCGCACCATCTTCGGAAAATACAATTTTGACGATTCAGGGAATTGCCATCGGAAATTATGCGTATTTGTGCGAATGGTTCAAAAATTATTTGGAAAAAGCCGAACATATCGAAACAAAAGTCAAGGAGTTTCATGACCGAAGTGTGAAGGAAGATGCCCAAACCGAAAAGGCAGTTATCGAAGGCATTTTATATAAATTTTATACGGCAAAAAATGCACTTTCTGCGCTGGAGTATTGGAAATTCATTATCCAAGAATTGGAAAATACGAACGGTAAAATTATCGAGAACCAACTGCGAGCGGAATTGGAAATGATTGCCGAATCAGAACGTGTAACGCATTTGCAAAACCGACTTTTTAGGGAAGTATTGGCGGGTTATTTTGGAGCAACCTTAATCATGTGCGAAGAGATGCGACATATTGACCGTTTTACGAATCTGAAATTTCTGCTTGCCGAAAATATCAGCGCACATTTTGCCAAAGAATCCGAAACTTTGGTACAGGCATTTTCGGGAAGTAGCGCACGCCGAGTGAATTATGTGCCGTTATTTGAATTTTATCAAGCCAATCCTGAAATAAAAGTAGCGTTTATGACAGCCGAAAATTATGTTTGCCCAGCTTATTATGATGAGGTGAAGGGTGAGAACGGAGAAGTAATTGTTATCAAAACGTATGGTTTTGGCGATACGCCTTCGGAGATTTTGATGGCTTAGATTTGTAATCATCTGATTATCACAACGATATTGTTTCAAGAAAAAGCCATCTGATTTTGGTCAGATGGCTTGCTTTGTTTTTTTTGGGCTTAAACGGAATTATTTGTTATCGCTTTCCGCCAGCTTATCTTTGACTACCCGAATGCCCATTCCGAAGAGTTTGACGGTGGGCGTATAGGAATCTCGAATGGCTACGCCACATCGTGCGGGTGCAAAAAACCAGCTGCCACCTCTTCTGATTTTGCCTCGTCCTGTTTCGGGACCCACCGGGTTTTCGGATGGACTTGAGGTGTAATATTTGGGGTCGTACCAGTCTTCGCACCACTCCCAAATATTTCCGCTCATGTCGTAGATGCCCAATTCATTTGGTTTTTTAAGTCCTACGGGTTTGGTTCGTTCGCCAGAGTTTTTGCTATGCCAAGCAACGGCATCGGGGTCATTGCTTCCCGCAAAGATATACCCTTTGGAGAGTTTTCCGCCGCGTGCAGCATATTCCCATTCGGCTTCGGTGGGGAGTCTTCCGCCTACCCACTCGGCATATGTTTTGGCATCGTGCCAGCTAATATTAACCATCGGATGGTCTTCGACCCACCCCCCCCAGAGGGGATAAAATTCGGGCATTTCTCGTCCTGTGGCTTCACAAAACTTACGGTATTGTGAAACGGTAACTTCATATTTGGACATATAAAAATCCTTGAGGGTAACCTCGTGAACAGGCTTGGAATTAAAGCCTCTGGCATCGCCCATTTTGAAAGTTCCTCCCTCTACGAATACAAATTCATCAAAGTTACGGTCGTCTTTTTTGGTTTCGTCTTGTGCCTTTAAGTATCCTTCAAATACCATCATACAGGCAAATAATAAGCATGCAGAGAGAATCTTGGTATTTTTCATGTTTCTAAGATTGTTTTTAAATGTGGGAAAATTTTGCAAAAATACGATACACATCAGCGAGAAAGCAAAACGTCTGCGTTTTTTGTTGGCATGATTGGTCATAATTTTGCAAGTGGTAAAACTGTATGTTTTGTTTCAGAAATCAATGTAATCAATATAAAAAACGCTGTTTTAGAAATTGAGTTCCCGTTTTAACTTTTTGTTTGATAAATACAAAACAAATGTGATTTTACGAAGGGCTATTCCTTTTCAAAAATTGCCTTTCGCATGGTTTCGATAGATTCTTCGGTTTCGACCAAACCATGAATCATCCGAGCAGTTACGGGGTCGATGTGTAATAGTTTTCGAGCTTTTTCGACAGTTTCCCGTTCGTGTTTGGCGTATTCATTATCGGCTTTTGCCATTTGTATTGCGCTGTGTAATAGTGTTCTGCGTAAACTTGAACGAACACTATCGCCGACTCCATCAGTATCCAATCTTTGTAAGATTTCTTCTATATTTGCATTTTTATAGTCAAAATCTTCTAATTCTTCGAGCGCATCCTCGCCCGTTTCATCAATCATCATAAAATAAGCATGAAGCCAGTCGATTTCTTCTTTTGAAACTTCGCCATCTGCCCCAGCAATGGTCAATAATGCTTTGCCATAATCGGCTAAAGAGTCCACGGCATCATCGCTGAATCCCTCAAAATTAGACTGCAAAAAAAGACTCAGGCTATCGACAATCTCGACCTCTACGGTTGCGCCCACTTCTTGATAGGCTTTGTCGATATGTAAAACCAGTCGTCGCATTTTGTCGGTGGCGCGCTCCATATTGATAATCTCTTCGATGGTCTGCTCGATTTCGGGCGGGACATTGAGCAATCGGGCGGCTTTCTGGACGGCTTTTTGTTCACTTTCAGCAAAATCACGGTCGGCATACGACATTTTGACCGCATCATAAATGAGGGTGCGCCGATAATCGACAGGCACATCAAAGACAATATTAGGCAAGATGTCCTCCAGCTCAACCTCCCGAAAATCAAATGTGCTAAGGGCTTCGATGACCTCGCCCGGAGCTTGGAGCATTTTTTCGTGTACGTTCAGAAGCCAGTCCATCTCTTCGTTGGAAACTTCGCCATCTGCTCCCGCAATAACCAACAGTGCATACCCATAATTGCACCACGAATCTAAGGATGCACTGGTATAGCCATAAATTGACTTTGCGATAGGCGAGGCTTGAATGATATTTGCCATAGTAATTTGTTTGGATTGCCTTTGAAATAAAATGCAATATGGATTCGGCTTTAAAGATATAAAAAATCTTTTCGGATGTCAAGACAACTTTCATTTCGAGCCGAACGATATAATCTGACCTACAAGATAGCTTATTTGATAACCAAAAAATTAGTTCGGCGAATAAACCCCTCGAGGTCATCTTTTTTATAGCGAACTTTGTACCAAATATCCTGTTTATCAATGATTTGGAAACAATCTCCCTCCGAAACAACCCGAATACATTTTGCACCAGCCGAAGGCGCATTCATTAATAATGCCTGCTGATGCAAGATACCTTTTTCGTAAGTCAAGGCGTAGTTATGTAGCCAAAAAAATAATGCCAGCATTACGGTTAAGATAATGGCACGAAAAATGGGTTTTTTGCCTTGATACTTACGATGATACAAATAAAGTACACCTGCAATAAAAATGCTTAAAATTATCAATACAAGTCCTACTTTATATTGATTATAAAATGACACAATATATTCTAAATCGGTAGTTTCGTAACCTTTAAATTTTTGTTTTTCAGCGATTTCCTGAATTTTTTGTAACACCAGATGATTGGGCGTTTGTGCATAATACAAATTCAGAGCATACAAAGATTCCACAAAATGCGGTGTAGGTTTCATTTCGTTAAGTTGCACAATTTTCAATAACATCGCAGGCGAATATTGCCCTTGTTCCAGAAGTAATTGAAGATACATTTTTTCGGCTTCGCGGTATTTTTTTTGTGCATACAAGGAATCCGCCAAAAGTAAACTTTGACTAACCTCCTGTGCATGAAGACTTTGAAGTGTATTCAAGTGGAGTAAACCGATAAATAACAGAAATATTTTAATTTTTTTTTGCATATTCCAAATAACCCTTTTACCTTTGCATCGCAATTACGGGAAATGCCCCGAAAAAAGCAAAAAAGCGGTTTTTTTTAATTGTGAGATTCCGTAGCTCAGCAGGTAGAGCATCTCCCTTTTAAGGAGAGGGTCCTGGGT
>CAZNYR010000136.1:0-7634 GCA_964577275.1 uncultured Cytophagales bacterium
TCTGACGTAATAATTTCTTCAATGCCCAGTCAAATGTGATTAATTTGCGTTCCATGTCGTGTCTTTGTGATAACTAAGTTCGGCTTTTTTTGAACGCCAAACTAACCTATTTTTAACATAATTTACTCAAAAATACGAATAAAAATACGCCTTTTGTTGGATTCTCATCTTGATTTTTATAGTTTAAGGATTCTACTTTTTTTAAACAAATGGAACAAGAAAATATCACCATATTCGGGGCTGGACTTGTCGGGTCGTTATTGTCGATTTTTTTAGCCAAACAAGGCTATCAGGTCAAAGTTTATGAAAAACGAGCAGACCCACGACTCGAATTAATGAAAGGCAATCGCTCCATCAATTTGGCATTGAGCGAACGAGGCTGGCGAGCTTTACGAGAAGTGGGCATTTCCAATTTGGTTTTTCCGATTGGTATTCCGATGCGAGGGCGTATGATGCACGACCTCAAAGGAAATCTCACATTTCAGCCTTATGGCAACGAAGAACAAGCCATTTATTCGGTTTCGCGTGCGGATTTGAATAAAACAATGATTGAGGAGGCTGACCGAATGCCAAATACCGAATTTCACTTTGAAAACGCTTGTCAGCACGTTAATTTGTATGATAATTCGTACCAAATCCGACAGCACGACAAATTACGCACCGAAGCTGCCGATATAATTTTTGGGGCAGATGGCGCATTTTCGCAGGTCAGGAGTGCCATGCAACGCACCGACCGATTTAATTATTCCCAATATTATTTGGCGCATGGCTACAAAGAAATGACCATTTTGCCAAGTCCGCAAGACGATTTTCGGATGAACCCGAATGCACTGCACATTTGGCCCCGACGCAAATTTATGCTCATTGCCCTGCCCAATCCTGATAAAACCTTTACCGTAACGCTTTTTTTGCCTTTTGAAGGCGATATTTCTTTTCAAAATTTACAAACGCCTCAGGCGGTGGCTGCATTTTTTGATACTTATTTTGCCGATGCCGTTGCTTTGATTGAAAATCCTGTGGCACAATTTTTTGAAAACCCCACCTCGTCAATGGTTACGGTAACGTGTGCGCCCTGGACCTATCAGAATCGGGTCGCTTTGGTTGGGGATGCGGCTCATGCCATCGTACCGTTTTATGGGCAGGGCATGAACGCAGGATTTGAAGATTGTCGAATTTTGAACGATATTATCGCCCAAAATCAAGGCGATTGGGCTAAAATCATGCAAAAATATCGTTCCGAACGTACCGAAAATGCCAATGCCATTTCCGAATTAGCACTTCATAATTTTATTGAAATGCGAGATAAAGTGGCAGACGACAAATTTTTATTACGCAAAAAAATCGAAGCGAACTTGCATCAACTTTATCCCACAAAATGGATGCCTTTGTATTCGATGGTTACATTTTCGCACATTCCTTATGCCCAAGCATTAGCCAGAGGCAAAAAACAAGAACACATCATGAATCAAGTTTTAGCCACGCCCAATATCGAAACTATTTGGCACGAATTAGATTTTGAAGAAATTATTTTTCGCCTTGATAATCAATAAGTTATACCATATTTTGAATGTAAAACTTGCCAAGTTCTGAAAACTTTGGCAAGTTTTAAACTACTGATTTTTTATCGTGTAATATCCGAAAGATATTTAGGCAAAATATGATGCCATAATCCCCAATCGTGTTCAAAATTTGGGACAATATCCAACGTATGATTAATATTTTTGGATGCTAAAATCCCCGACATCTGAAGTGTTTCATTTTTGCAAATATCATGTTCGCCCGCACTCAAAATAATGTGCGTATCTCGAATATTATCCAAATGCCAACATTCATCAATATTGGACATATATTCGACTGGGTTCATAAAATACGATGCTTCGCCTGTCCAGCCATCCAAAAACGGACGAATATCAAAACCCGAACTCAAACATACCAAATGCGAAAATTTATCGGGATGCCGAAAAGCCAAATTTGCGGCGTGCAAAGCCCCAAAACTTACCGAAACCAGGGCGACTTTATCGTATCCTGTTTCGTAGCAGGCTTTCGGATAGACTTCGTTCAGAATCATTTCCTCGAATGCCTGATGCCCTTTGATGCGGTCTGCGGGATGAATATTTTTGTTGTACCATGTGTTTTGGTCAAAGCTATCGGGACAATATACCTTGATTTTTTCATCCTGAATAAAACCTGACATCGTATTAATAATGCCTCGGTCTTTGTATTCATAATACCGATTATACGAAGTCGGAAACATCAGAACGGGCAAGCCTGCCTGTCCGAAAATCAACATTTCAAAATCTCGTTGCAGACGTGGCGTGTGCCAACGATGATAAGCCTCGTGTACCATATGTTTTATCGGTTTATTGATGGTGATTTATTTGGTTTTAAAATAAGAAATAATATAAAAAACCCTCCAAAAAAAACAACATTTCTGGAGAGTTAAATGATTGATAATCAAACCATAAGAATACATTTTTAGGAATCTCGTTTTTAGGAATCTCGTTGCACAAATGTAATTTTGTGTGGTGTTTTATCAAAAACTTCTTCGGAATAGCCCGTATCGACCGAAATTTCCATTTCTTCGCCTGTTTTTCGGACTACCGTCCAAGCGCGGGAAAGTTCTCGTTTTTCGTTCAAGAATTTATCATGCAAAAACATGAGTTGTTCTTTGGTGGCATTTGGCACGACTATCAAAAACGAATTGCCGATTAATTCTTCCTTTTCATAGCCATAGATATTGGCATACGCCTGATTAACCGCCACAAAATCAGCATTTTTATTGGTAATGCAAACGCCGATGTTTGTTTTTTCGATAATTTCGAGAATGTCATCAGGATTGGCATAAATTTCCTCTTTAAGTTTTTTTGTTTCAATTAAGTTTATCATTTTTTTTTTGATAATTTGGGTTTGAATAACTAAAAATAAGAAAAAATCCGTCAAAAGCAAAAAAGCCAAGTTATTTTGTGAAATGACTTGGCTTTTATTTATCAAAAAGTTAAAACTGAAATTACATCGTCGCAATTCTTTCCAATAAATCAGCGGCACGATTCGAGTAACCTGCTTCATTGTCATACCAGCCAATCACTTTGACCAACGTTCCGTTTGCCGAAGTTAATTGGGCATCAAAAATATTAGAATGCGGATTTCCGACAATATCAATCGAAACGATAGGGTCTTCGGTATATTCCAAAATGCCTTTCATAGCACCTTCGGAAGCCTCTTTCATGGCGGCGTTAATTTGTTCGGCGGTGGCTTCTTTTTTCAATAAAACCGTCAAATCAGTCAAAGAACCATCAGGAATTGGCACGCGCATGGCTTTTCCGTCCAGTTTGCCTTGCAAATGCGGCAAAACCAAACCTACGGCTTTTGCCGCACCCGTCGAAGTGGGGACGATAGAATATGCGGCGGCTCTGGCTCGGCGCAAATCCGAATGAGGGGCATCTTGGATGCGTTGGTCAGCCGTATAAGCATGAACTGTGGTGATGTAACCTTTTTCGATGCCGAAGGTATCATCCAATACTTTTGCCATCGGCGCAAGACAGTTGGTCGTACAAGACGCATTAGAAACGATGTCTTCATCGCCTGTCAGTTCGTCATCGTTCACGCCCAAAACTACCGTTTTGATGTCCGAGCCTTTTGCTGGCGCAGAAATCACGACTTTCTTTGCACCTGCTTGGATATGCTTGGAAGCGTTGGGTCTATCCACAAATCGTCCAGTGGATTCCAAGACAGCTTCTACGCCCATTTCAGCCCAAGGTAATTGTGCGGGGTCTCTTTCAGCCGTAATTCTGATTTCTTGTCCGTTTACAATCAGGGCGTTATCCCCAACCTCTACCGTGCCATCAAATCTACCGTGAACCGAATCATATTTGAGCAAATGCGCCAAAGTAGCCGCATCGGTCAAATCATTGATAGCAACCACTTCAATGTTTTCTTTTTTCAATAATACCTTGAATGTCAATCGACCAATTCGTCCGAATCCGTTGATAGCAACTCGTAATTTAGACATAATATAAAGGGGTTTTAACGAATAAAATAAGAATCTTCTCTTGAGCAAATTTAGCAAGTTATTCGAGAAATTTGAGTTCTCACCGAATTTTTTATATCAAGTACGGAACTTTTTTTTGATTTTTTTATAATTTATTGATTATCAATAATATAAAAAAATTTATTCGATATTGTTATCTCCGACCACAAACCGGAATTATGTTCAAAACGTAATTTAAACACTTATCGTATGAAAATATGTAAAAACTTTTATAGGTTTGCAAAAGAATTATATACAAATTGTGCGCTGGACAAATGACATTTGACTGACATTTGACTGATTTTGAGGCGATAACCCCCAACAAAATCAAAATTCTAAAGTATTTATTTCAGAAATAACTCATTATTAAACATGACAAAAAAAATGGTAGCAACACACATAATTACTCCGCAACATATCGAAAAAGGCATATCGTATCAGGCGTATCGTCAGTTGATTGACGAACTAATAGCGGAAGGAAAAACCACAGGCGATAATCATAGCGAAGCCTATCTCAAATATACCGAAATGAACGTGCGGCGCATGAAACGGCTGGATAAAACCACCACCATAACGCCTGATTTACAGCACGTTATTTCTAAAATTGAGACACCACAAGTTTGGCTCGTCCTGACGGAAGCATGGTGTGGCGATGCGGCTCAAAATTTGCCCATCATTGCCAAAATTGCTGCACTAAACCCAAAAATTAGCCTAAAATTAATCCTACGTGATGAAAATTTGGAGGTGATGGACGAGTATCTTACCAATGGCGGACGCTCGATTCCGAAAGTCATTTTTATGACTGAAGATTTAAAAGAATTTGGCAACTGGGGTCCACGCCCTCAAAAAGTACAAGAAATGGTCGTCAAATTTAAGGAGCAAGGGATGGATTATGAAAAATCATCCGAAGAGGTGCATCGCTGGTATGCCCAAAATAAAGGTCAAGAACTTCAAAATGAACTACTTGAGATTCTAAAATCATAAAAATTTGCGTTTTTAAACAAAAAATTGACTCTATTTTTGCATTTTTTGGCTTCAAATTCGCATCTTGGGCATATCTCTTTGTTTCGGCAATCCGTTAAATAAAGAAGTGAACATCAACAAAATCGAAATTTCAAATCTCAAAAGATATAATCTTCATGAGTTTAAGTAATGATTCAAATTTAGTTTATCGTTTGATTTTCGTGTAATTTATTGATTTTCAAATCATTACACCATCTCAATACTTTATACTAAATGCCCCATACTACTTCAATATTTTTGTTTTGCCTTTTGACTCTCCTAACTGCCGTTTGGTACTTAGGAGTTTTTTTATATAATTTTCTGATAATCAGTATATTACATTCGGAAAATACGCTACGGTTGGGTGTCAGGGCTTTGCGATTGCCTGAAAATATGGGCGCATTTTTCGACCTTGATTCAGTTTGGTGTGTTGCAAGAATCAAGGTCATTTTTTGTTTAAAAATTTTTACTTAAATTAGCATCAAGTAATTTAAGAACTACTTAGTCATCTAATTAAACATACAGAAAAATGAAAATTACCGTAGTAGGCGCAGGCAATGTAGGCGCAACGTGTGCCGATGTATTGGCTTATCGAGAGATTGCAAATGAAGTGATTTTGGTGGACATCAAAGAAGGCGTTGCCGAAGGCAAAGCACTGGATATTTGGCAAAAAGCTCCTATTAATTTGTATGACACACGCACCATCGGCTCGACCAACGATTACAGCAAAACGGCGGGTTCGGATGTGGTCGTCATTACTTCGGGGCTTCCTCGCAAGCCGGGCATGAGCCGAGATGACCTTATCGCCACGAATGCCGGCATCGTAAACTCGGTAACCGAGAATGTCATTCAGCACTCACCCGAAGCGATTATCATTGTGGTTTCCAATCCTTTAGATGTCATGACTTACGCCGCTCATCTGACCTCCCAAGCACCACGAACCAAAGTCATGGGTATGGCAGGAATTTTAGATACGGCTCGGTATCGTGCATTTTTGGCGGAAGCTCTGAATGTTTCGCCCAAAGATATTCAGGCAGTTTTGATGGGCGGACACGGCGATACGATGGTGCCGCTCCCACGCTATACGACTGTGGGCGGGATTCCCGTTACCGAATTAATTGATAGCGATACGCTGGATGCCATCATCGACCGCACCAAAAAAGGCGGGGGCGAATTGGTCAAATTAATGGGGACTTCGGCATGGTATGCGCCCGGCTCTGCCGCCGCCCAAATGGTCGAAGCCATCGTGCGCGACCAAAGACGTGTTTTCCCAGTCTGTATGAAATTGGAAGGCGAATACGGGATTGATAATTGTTATTTGGGCGTGCCTGTCATTTTGGGCAAAAATGGCGTAGAAAAAATTATCGAATTGGATTTGAATGCCCAAGAAAAAGAATTGCTCGAAGTTTCACGAGGACACGTTACTGCCGTGATGGACGTTTATGATAAAATGCGTTAATTTATCAAAACTTTCTTAAAACAAAACCTGCCAAGTTTTGTAAAACTTGGCAGGTTTTAATCTATTGATTTACAATAATTTATGAAACATAAACCGATTCATTTACGGGCGCAAGTCTTCTGGAAACCTGTCGCACCGCCTGAAAAAAGGCATCAATATCCCCAAAAGTAATATTAGGATTGACATACGCAATTCGGATAAAAGTACGTCCTCTTGCCGAGCCATAGCCCACTTTCATGAGTCCTTCTCGGTCTAATACCTGACAAATTTCTTCGGCTGATTTTTCGGCGACCTCAAAACAAACGGTCGTGCCTTCGGGTTCTTGGAATAGTTCAAATTCTTCATCTGCCTTGATAATCTTACAAGCGTAATTTGTAAGGTCAAATAAATGGTCAATGCGTTTTTCGTAACCTTTATTGCCAAAATATTTCCACGAAGCCCAGACCTTGAGCGCATCATTTTTTCGTCCACACTGAATCGAATATAATCCCGGATTGTAGTCATCTTCGTCCGTTTGAAACAGATAATCAGCGTGTTCGGAAATATGTTTGGCTAACATTCCTTTTTCCTTAAATAAAATAATCGAGGCAGTCAGTGGCACAGACATCATTTTGTGTGCATTCCAGCTAAACGAATCGCCTAATTCGGCACCATCCAACAAATGTTTATATTTTTGGCTCATGATGACGCTCCCGCCAAATGCACCATCGGTGTGCATCCAAATATTAAATTCTTTGGCAATCTGTGCAAGTTCGGCAAAGGGGTCAAATGCCCCCAGAACTGTGGTGCCTGCGGTGGCATTAAGATAAAACGGGATGAATCCGTCCTGAATATCGCTTAAAATTTGATTTCTAAGGGCTTCGGCTTGTATTTTGCCTGTGATGTCGCTCGGAATTTTGCGGACTTGATGCCGTCCGATACCGATAATTCCCGCATTTTTGATGACCGAGTAATGCCCTTCAATAGAGGTATAAGCCACCAATTTCATACCATTAAAACCCTCATTACGAATGGTTTGTATTTTTTCGTTCCGAGCAACAAGCATGGCGATAAGATTGGTCATCGACCCACCGGGCGCAAAGGCAGCTTCGCCCTGATTTTGCCAGCCAATCTTAGCGAGCATATTTTGTAATACTTCCCGCTCGA
>CAZNYR010000137.1:0-7599 GCA_964577275.1 uncultured Cytophagales bacterium
TAGAGCATCTCCCTTTTAAGGAGAGGGTCCTGGGTTCGAGCCCCAGCGGGATCACGATTAGGCACAAAAGTGCTAAAAATTTTATGTTTTACAGGCTCTTCTTTTGAAGTTTATCATTTTTTAAGATTCCGTAGCTCAGCAGGTAGAGCATCTCCCTTTTAAGGAGAGGGTCCTGGGTTCGAGCCCCAGCGGGATCACTTTTTTTGCTCACGTGGTGGAATTGGTAGACACGCCATCTTGAGGGGGTGGTGGGCGCAAGTCCGTGGAAGTTCGAATCTTCTCGTGAGCATTAATTTAATCTAAAATACTGAAAATCAATAAGTTATCCGCATTCTATCTACAAAGTACCGCACACAATTCTAACACAGTTTGTTTTTTAGATTTTAATTTCCTTCAGTAATCTATCCGTTTCGGAAAGTGCCACAATAATTTCATTTACACTCAAATCAAAACTAAATTTATCTTATCTTTACTTCTCATACTCACGAGAAGATTGGTTTGGTTCATTTCCATAAAATCAATCTCTTTTTTGAGTATTTTTTTGTTCATCATATTCACTAAACAAGTCCTATGTTAATTAGAATAATTATTCTGATTAATGTATTCTTCGACAAGTTTTACTTTCTCAAAAGATGTCTAAAACCTATCAAAAAATCTTGATTATTCGTCAAAGTTCCATCGGCGATATCATCCTCACTACGCCTTTGGTGCGGGCGGTACGAAAACGATTTCCCAAAGCCCAAATTGACTTTTTGGTTAAAAAAGAATTTGCCACACTTTTGCAGCATAATCCACACATTTCCAATGTATTAGCATACGATAAAACGACAGGTTTTGAGGGATTAAAAGCCCTAAAAAAGCAATTTCGAGCCACGAAATATGACCGAATTATCGACCTGCACAAAAATTTACGAAGTACATTCCTGAAAATAGGTTTAAATGCCCTAACTACTTCATATTCAAAGGAATATATCAATCGTTTTTTACTACTTAAATTACGAATCAATCGGTATAAAAATATCATTCCCGTTTATGAACAGTATTTCGATGCGGTCAGAAAAGATGACATTTTTTATGACGGAAAAGGCACGGAAGTTTTTTTGCCAGATGCCGAAATTCAGAAAGTAAGGCAAAGTTTGAAAGCTGAAAATTACGATTTCCAAAAACCGTTGGTGGTGCTTTGTCCAGGGGCAAGTTCGCCTACCAAACGCTGGACTCCCGAAGGATTTGCCGAAGTTGGAAATTTTTATGCCCAAAATTACGGGGCTTGGATTGTGTTTTCAGGCGGAAAAGAAGATGTCGAATTGTGCCAAAATATTGCTCAAAATATTGATTATCAGATAATTAATTTTGCAGGAAAGTTCAATTTATTAGGTTCTGGGGCATTACTTGGGCAGGCAAATTTGGTCGTAACCAACGATACGGGCATGATGCACATGGCACAGGCACAAAAAACCCCCGTTACGGCGATTTTTGGCTGTACGGTCAAGGAATTAGGCTTTTTTCCGTTGCCCAAAAAAAGTAATGTTGTCGAATATCAAATTTCGTGCCGTCCCTGCACCCATAATGGACGAGAAACTTGTCCCAAAGGGCATTTTGATTGCATGAAAAAGATTAAAAGTCAGGCAGTTATCGAGGCTGGAAAATCTTTTTTAGAAAATTAAATTTGTATCTTTCGAGAGGTTCGTTTGGATTAAAATTTGAACTCAATTTCACAAAATAACCGCCTCATTTTATGGAATTACAACGAGTAACATCAGAAACTATAACACCAGAACAACTGAATCTGGAACGCCTCCAAATCATTGTTTTTCGGCTCGGAGAAGAAGAATATGCCCTCGAAATTGACCGAGTGAAGGAAGTGGTTTTGACTCCGAATATTACGAAAGTGCCACTTTTGCCCGCACACATCGTAGGCGTAGCGAATATTCGAGGAAAAATTTTGGCAATGGTAGATTTGGCAAAAAAATTTGGCATGGGCAAAATCATAACGCATCTTGCCCAAGAAATCAGTTATTCATTGGTGATTGAAAGTGCAGTCTATCAAATGGCAATTTTGGTACATCAAATCCCTGATACTGTGAGTATTACCGAGCAGGAGATTGACGATTCGCCCAATATTATTCAGGAATTTAGCGGAAATTATATCAAAGGAGTTATCAAACAGGACGAACGATTAATTATTTTGCTGGATATTTTTAAGGCGATGGAAGAGGATATACCACACATTTCAAATCAAGAGGCATAAAAAAAACCATTGATTTTCAGAAAAAATCAACGGTTTTAGGTGTTTGGTGTTATTTTGTGTGTTTGTTAAGGAGGAAAAGTATAAATCATTAGACCTTGTAAATTGCCTCGACTTGGTCGGCATATTTTGCCAAAATCTTACGGCGTTTTAGTTTCATGGTGGGTGTAAGTTCTTCAGTTTCTACGCTCCAGACTTGGGCTACGAGTTGAAATCGCTTGATTTTTTCCCATTGCCCAAATTCTTCATTGTACTTATCGACTTCTTCTTGGTATTTTTTAATGACCATATCGTGTGTAATAATTTGTTCATTTGATTCATATTTAATACCGTGCATTTTTGCCCAATCTTGTAAATGCTCAAATGAAGGCACAATCAAAGCACCTGCAAACTTTCGCCCGTTGCCCACGACCATGATTTGTTCGATTAATAAAGACTCTTTAAATTTATTTTCCATAACCTGCGGAGCGATGTACTTTCCGCCCGAAGTTTTGAACATTTCTTTCTTTCGGTCGGTGATTTTTAGGAAATCGCCATCAACAAATTCGCCAATATCGCCCGTATGAAACCAGCCATCAGTAAAGACTTCGGCAGTTTTTTCGGGTTGATTGTAGTAGCCTTTCATCACGTTGGGTCCTTTGCAAAGAATTTCGCCATCCTCCGCTATTTTTACTTGCACATCTTGAATTAATCGTCCTACCGTTCCGATTCGGATACCGTCTGGTTCTCCGATATTTGCCGAAATGACGGGCGAAGTTTCGGTTAAGCCATAGCCTTCACAAACTTTAATGCCTGCCGCCCAAAAAACGCGCGCTAATCGGGGTTGCAACGCCGCCGACCCGACCACAATCATACGGACATTTCCGCCCAGAACTTCCTGCCACTTGGAGAAAACTAACTTTCTGGCTTTGTCTAATTGCCAATTATACCACGCACTTTTTTTGACCGAGGGGTCATATTCCAAGCCCAAATTCAATGCCCAGAAGAATATTTGGCGTTTGATGCCCGTCAGGGCATAGCCTTTGGTCAAGATTTTGTCATAAATTTTTTCGAGCAGGCGTGGCACACAAGTAAAGGCATGAGGCTTGACTTCTTGGATATTTTCGACTAATTTTTCCATGTTTTCGGCAAAATAAATCGAAACACCGACATACAAATACAAATAAATACAAGTTCGCTCAAAAATATGACACATCGGTAAAAAACTCAAAACAGGGGATTTACCTTTCTCGATATTGAGGATAAATTCTACGCCCAAGACATTTGAAGTAACGTTATGATGAGTAAGCATCACACCTTTTGGGACTCCTGTTGTTCCAGAGGTATAAATTAAGGTTAATAAATCATCAGGAACGACATTGTTTTTATCTTGTTCTAAGGCTTGCAAATCGCCATCTTTACCTAATTCTGTAACTTCTGTCCAGTGCTTTACGCCTTTTAATTTGTCAAAAGAATAAATTTCTTGCAAAGGTACGCTTTGGTGCGCTTGTGCTACTTTTTCATAAATATCAAAATCACCAACAAAAGCAATCTTTACGCCTGCATCTTTAAAAATATATTTGTAGTCATTCATGCTAATTGTGGGATAAATTGGCACGCTGACCGCCCCAAGTTGCTGAATGCCCAAGTCCACGAAACACCATTCGGGTCGATTGGCGGAAATGATGGCTACTTTATCGCCTTTTTGGATGCCTAACTCCTTGAGTCCCAGACTGATTTGGCTGGCAGTATCAATAACCGCTTGTGTAGAATAATTTACCCATTTGCCATCAACTTTCGCATTGAGGGCATCTGTTTTGGAATAATTTTGTTTTTGGTGATAAATGCAGTCAAACGCTCGTGTTGGTTTCATTTATTGATTAAGTTTTTAAGTTTTTCAGATTTACTTTCGATAGAACAGACTGATTATCAGATTTTTGACTGATAATTTTTGTAAAATGTTTTCGTAAATATTTCGTATTCCATGTTCAAAAAAGTGCCTTGCAATATATTGAATTTTTCTGAAAATAGATTTAATGAGGTGCTATATTTTTTGATTTTCTGAAAGTTTATCAATTTATATAATTTTTAAGTTGTTGACAATCAATTTTTTATATAAATTTTAAGTAGAATTATTTTGATTGTTCTATGATTTATACAAACATGATTCATTTATTTATGATTTTAATATATTGATTTTCAGGTGGTTATATTTTTTAAACGTATTTTATTGAGGTCTTTGAACGAAATGAAGTGGTATAAAGCACAAAATATTTTTCAGTAGGTATTTGGAATTAAAAATATTAGTTCTACCTTTGCACTCCCAAACACGGGAAACTTCATCTGTTATTCACACGGTTGAAAGTCCCGATTTTCTAAATCGAAATAGTAAAGGTTTGAAAATCTGCGTGTTGCAGGTGTAATATAATAATCACTTGAAGTTTGAATTAAATTTCGGCGGGTCTATTTTTTTGGCTTGTTAGAGTTTGATAAAGGCAGAGAGCAAATAGATAACGGTCATGTTACAACCGAAAAGAACCAAGTTTAGAAAACGACAGAAAGGTCGTGTTAAAGGCATCGCAGGACGAGGTCATCGTATTGCTTTTGGTGATTTTGGTATTAAATCGCTGGAGGCGGGCTGGATTACTTCTCGGCAAATCGAATCAGCACGGATTGCGATGACTCGAAATATGAAGCGGGAAGGTCAAGTATGGATTAAGATTTTCCCTGATAAGCCGATTACTAAAAAACCTGCCGAGGTACGGATGGGTAAAGGTAAGGGTGCGCCCGAATATTGGGTAGCTACCATCAAGCCGGGAACAATTTTGTTTGAAATCTCTGGAGTAAATCGAGAAGTGGCGCAAGAGGCTTTGCGTTTAGCGGCTCAAAAACTGCCAGTAACGACCAAATTTGTTGTCAGACCAGATTACGTAGGTTAATTTAAATGAGTTTCAGTAATGAAAAACACAGAAATTAGAGAGCTGTCGATTGAGGATTTGGAAAACGCAATCGCGGAGCAACAGGTATCCTTACAGAAGTTACGTTTTTCCCATGCGGTTTCTCCAATTGAAAATCCTATGGTAATTCGCAAGACTCGACGGCTGATTGCTCGGTTAAAAACTGAGCGAACCGTTAAACTTAGTGCGGAATCAGCATCGCAAAATGCTTCTTAGCACCAATATTTTAAAAGGCATTTAAAATGGAACGAAATACACGGAAAGAACGGCAAGGCGTAGTAGTGAGCAACAAAATGGAACGCTCTATCGTCGTGGCGGTTACTCGAAAAGTGAAGCATCCGATTTACGGTAAATTCATGAAGAAGACGACCAAATTTATGGCGCATGACGAAAAGAACGATTGCAATATTGGCGATGTAGTCCGTATTATGGAAACACGCCCATTAAGCAAGCGAAAGCGTTGGAGATTGGTTGAAATCGTAGAAAGAGCGAAATAATTTTTCGCAGACACTCTGAGTTTTTAACGTTTTGGAAAGCTCTAAAACATACTGAACGATGATCCAACAAGAATCAAGATTAAAAGTAGCGGATAATAGCGGTGCTAAAGAAGTACTCTGTATCCGTGTGCTGGGTGGCACGAAAAAACGATATGCCAGTGTGGGCGATAAAATTGTAGTAACTGTCAAGTCGGCTGTTTCATCAGGAAACATGAAGAAGGGTACGGTTTCTAAAGCTGTTATCGTTCGGACAAAAAAAGAAATCCGTCGTAAAGATGGTTCTTATATCCGATTTGATGAAAACGCTGCTGTGTTGTTGAATAACAACAATGAACCACGAGGGACACGTATTTTTGGTCCTGTGGCTCGTGAGTTGCGGGAAAAGCAATTTATGAAAATCGTTTCGTTAGCACCCGAAGTTCTCTAACTAATAGATTAACAGGACGATGGCGAATAAAAAATTCCACGTAAAAAGCGGAGATACCGTAATGGTTATTTCAGGAAACCATAAGGGAGAAAGGGGTATCATTGCTCGAATGCTGACCAAAAAGGATAGAGCGATTGTAGAGGGTGTTAATATGGTGAAACGACACGTAAAACCTTCTCAAACGAATCCACAAGGTGGTATTATTGAAAAAGAGGCTCCCATTCACCTCAGTAATCTGATGGTAATTGACCCTAAAACTGACGAGCCAACCCGAATCGGGCGGCGGCGAAATCCAGAAACAGGGAAATTAGAACGTTACGCTAAGAAATCCGGAGAGGTAATCAAGTAGAAACCATGTATAAGGCGAGATTAAAAACAAAATATCAAGAGGAACTCGTATCGGCATTGCAGAAAAAATTTGAATATAAGTCCGTTATGCAGGTTCCCAAACTGACCAAAATCTGTGTCAATAAAGGCATCGGCGAAGCTGTCGGCGATAAGAAATTAGTCGATATTGGTGTCGAAGAGTTGAGTAAGATTACCGGTCAGAAAGCGGTTCCGACTTATGCAAAGAAATCCGTTTCAAACTTTAAGTTGCGGGAGGAAATGCCGATTGGCGCAAAAGTTACGCTTCGTGGCGAGCAGATGTACGAATTTTTAGACCGATTAGTAACGGTTGCTCTTCCACGAGTTCGAGATTTTCGAGGCATAAAGGATAATGGGTTTGATGGTAAAGGAAATTATACGCTGGGCGTGAAAGAACAGATTATTTTTCCAGAGATTCGTATCGAACAGATACGCAAGATTTCGGGAATGGATATTACGTTCGTAACCACAGCAAAAACTGACGAGGAAGGCAAGGAATTGCTTAAATTGTTAGGGATGCCTTTCAAAAGCACGGGAACTGCTGAGTATTAATTGAAAGAAATTATCACTTTAAAATAATTTTCACCATGGCAAGGTCAGCAGTTAAAGCACGAGAGCGAAAACGAGAAAAACTCGTTGCCAAATACGCCGCCAAGCGCGCCGAATTAAAAGCGGCAGGCGATTACGAGGCGTTGGATAAATTACCCCGAAACTCATCAAAAGTTAGGTTACATAACCGATGCAAATTGACGGGTCGTCCTAAGGGATACATGAGGAAATTCGGTATCTCACGGGTAACTTTTCGGGAGTTAGCTTCACAGGGAAAAATTCCTGGCGTTACTAAATCAAGTTGGTAAAAACGAAAAAATTGCCCTTTTTTTTGGGGTAATGATTCAATAAAATAGTATAGAATGGATCCGATAGCAGATTTCTTGACCCGGATACGAAATGCAGTCAAAGCACGCCACAGAGTGGTAGAGGTTCCAGCATCCAATGTAAAGAAGGAAATGACGAAAGTATTGTACGATAAGGGCTATATTCAGAGCTACAAATTCGATGATACGAGCGTTCAGGGAACAATCAAAATTGCGTTAAAATACAATCCGGTGACAAAAGAACCCGCAGTAA
>CAZNYR010000138.1:0-1742 GCA_964577275.1 uncultured Cytophagales bacterium
CGCACGCCTTTCATGCCGACACACGCCCCGACAGGGTCGATGCGGTCATCATAAGATTCGACCGCTACTTTGGCACGCTCGCCGGGTTCTCGGACGACCTTTTTGATAGTAATAATGCCATCAAAAATTTCGGGAACTTCGGCTTCAAATAATCGGGCAAGAAAAGCGGATGCCGTTCGAGATAAAATAATTTTGGGATTTCCGTTAATCATTTCGACCCGATGCACAATCGCCCGAATGGTATCGCCTTTTCGGAATCTATCTTTGGGAATCTGCTCGTTTCGGGGCAAGGAAAGTTCGTTTTCTTCGCTATCGACCACGATAATTTCTCGCCCTAACACCTGATACACTTCGCCCGTAACAATATCACCCACACTGTCTTTGTATTTCTGAAAAAGAATATCTTTTTCCAAATCTTTGACCTTTTGGATAAGTGTTTGGCGAGCGGTTTGTACAGCTCTGCGACCAAAATCAACAATTTTGACCTCTTCGGCGACCTCTTCTCCTACCTCAAAATCAGGCTCGATTTTGCGTGCCTCTTTGAGTTGGATTTGGAAATTTTCGTCAAAATCTTCGGCATCATTAGCAACAATCTGACGGTATCGCCAGATTTCTAAATCGCCTTTTTCGACATTAATAATGACATCAAAATTTTCGTCCGAAACGAATCGTTTTCTGACCATCGTCCGGAAAACATCTTCCAGAATCCGAATCATGGTCGGGCGGTCAATGCGCTTCATTTTGGCAAAATCCGCAAAAGAATCTATCAACGATGAACTTAGCATAATTTATATAGTTTTGGTCGTGTATCGGATTTAGAATATAATCTGAACCACCGCCTGCCGAATCTGCTCGAAAGGAATTTCGGTAGGTTGGCTTGCGAGTTGTATTTTTTTGGACTTATTTTTCGTTTTTTCGGGGATTTCGGCAAGAATTTGAATCGAATTTTCGCCCACTTCTACCAATTTCCCGGTGATTGGTTTTGTGTCATGCTGAAATTGAATTTCCAAAAAACGGTCAATATTATTGGCATATTGTCGCTTTAATCGGAGTGGTTCGCCCACCCCCGCAGACGAAACTTCCAGCACGTAAGGTACATCAATCAATTCCCGTTCTTCAATCATTGCGCCCAACTTTCGGCTGATGCGGGCGCATTCCTCAATCGTAATTCCCTCATCGCCATCCAACGCAATCTTGACCGTCATTTTTCCTTCGCCATTGGTTTCGATTTGGACGGGAAATAAATCTTGGCTCAAAAGTTCTTCGGTCAAGATGGTTTCAATCGTATTTTGTAAATTTTGCATGGAAAATTTAGATTAAGTAGTGTTATGTATATCAAAAATGATGTCATTATCTGAAAATCAATAAATTACACCAAAATCAAAACAAAAACTAAATCTGAATCATGCCTTGAAAGTTTATGGATGATTCAAAAAAAATAAGGTAAAAAAAATAGGGAGAACAAATTTCCCCCTATCGCTTAATGCTATACTTGACTGCAAATGTATCAAATTCAGGGAAAAATTCAAATTTTTTCGAGGTAATCTTTTCAAATTTGGAATCATGCCCAAAACCAGATAATTTAGGCATCAAAATTTATTTAGATACAAATTGTAATACGTTAAAATCCATAAACGGCTTAAACTTATGAGAAAGAAAATCGTAGCGGGCAACTGGAAAATGAACATGGACAAATCGGCTGGCGAACAGTTGATGGAGGCTGTCGTGGCGCAGGCGCAAGC
>CAZNYR010000138.1:1752-7366 GCA_964577275.1 uncultured Cytophagales bacterium
TTCGGATGTTATTTTGGTTCTGAATCCGCCTTTTCCGCATTTGGGCTATGCCAAAAATTTGGTCAGCGGCAATGTTTTTTTGGGAGCGCAAAATTGTAGTGATAAGCCCGAAGGCGCATTTACGGGTGAGGTTTCAGCCCCGATTTTGAAGTCTTTTGGTGTGGATTACGTGATTTTGGGACACAGCGAACGCCGAGAATATTTCCAAGAATCAGATGAATTATTAGCCACCAAAGTTACTCAAGTGTTGGAAAATCATTTATTGCCCATTTTTTGTTGTGGCGAAAGCCTGACACAACGCGAGGCAGGCAATTTTGTCGAATTGGTTTCCAATCAATTAACCGCAGGATTGTTTCATTTATCGCCCGAAGCGTTCCGAAAAGTGGTGCTGGCTTACGAACCCATCTGGGCTATCGGCACGGGCGTAACCGCTACTTCGGCACAAGCACAAGAAATGCACGCCGCCTTGCGAAAACACATCGCTCAAAAATACGGCGATGTCATTGCTGATGAGCTAACTATCTTATATGGAGGCAGTTGCAAGCCCAGCAATGCACAAGAATTATTTGCTTGTCCCGATGTGGATGGCGGTTTGATTGGAGGAGCATCGCTCAAAGCCGAAGATTTTATTGCCATTGCACAATCCTATGAATAGGTTGCCTAATGATTTAGTCCACAGTCAAAACTGTGGGCTATGCTCAAAAAATAACATACAAAAATGCGTTTAGAATGGTTTGCCGTTTTTTTGGGTGGCGGTTTGGGAAGTTGTTTTCGGTATGCTTTTTCGTTGTGGCTCAATCCTTTAACGAATAAAATTCCGTTTGGCACGCTGACCGCAAATCTGCTAAGTTGTGCCATTTTGGGGTTTGTGGCATTTGGGTTTCGAGAAAAATATTTTGTGAATGATTGGTTAAAAACTTTAATTTTAGTGGGTTTTTGCGGAGGTTTTAGTACATTCTCTACGTTTACTAACGAACTGCTTGCCTTTCTGAAAGACGAAAATGTTATGCGAGCGAGTATCTACCTGATAATCAGCTTGATATTTGGGAATTTGATGTTATTGACGGGCGTATGGTTTGCAAAATATTTGTTTTCATAATTCAAAATTACATACTCATGAAACACGGAATAGTATTGTTTTTTACATTTATTTGTGGTTATTTTTGCCCACAACCTTACGTCTTTGCACAAGATGAATATAACCAAGTATTCATGAAATGTTTATCTCAATTCGAGCAAGTGGGTGGCAATGACATTATGTTTTCTCTGCCATCGCCTTCCGAAGTGGAGGCATTATTCAAAAAATACAAAAGTAGTTTTGACAAAAAATTACTTAATGATTCGGATAACTTCCATAAATACAGTCATTTAGCAGAACGAGCCTCCCTGAATGTGGGGGTTTATGCCATTAATTTGGGGTATGCACACATCCATAAAGAATATGACCAAGTCCAAGAATATTCAAAAGCAATCGAAATTTTGCTTAAATCCATGAGAATGGAAAACGAAAAATATATGGCACTCAAAAAACATTTTTTCAATCCTTCTCAAATCACGGATACGCAGGAAGTTTTACGTCTGACACAAATGAATATTGCCCGTATGTTTTGCTCTTTGAAAGAAGAAAGACGACAACATTTAACCTTATTAATGCTCACGGGCGCATGGGTTGAAACCGTGTATATGGAAAGCAAATTTCATGACCGATACAAAAGTAAGGAGATACTCAAGCACATCGGGAGCAAAAAAAATATCCTTTCTCAAATCATGCTCATCTTGGATATATACAAAAGCAAACCCGGAATTCGAGAACTCATTGTGAATCTCCGAGAGTTGGAAAAAGCCTACGCAGCGGTGCGGGTTTCGGTCAAACAAGGCGAAAGCCGTATGGTAGAACGAAATGGAGAACTGGTTGTCGAGGAAAGTACCGAAACGATTGTTGATGTATCCAATCAAAACCTTACACGCATCAAATATATTGTCGAACAAATCCGCAATCGGATTATTCTACATTATTTGTAATTTTTATTACATTCTTGGATTTTTGTTTCAAAACTACTTATTCTAAAAAAATAAGTATCATACTTTATTTATTCTCGAAAATTTAGATAATTTGGCATCCACCCAAATCACAAAACGATGCCTTTGCAATACGAAATCCAAAATCATCAAAAATTATACTTTATTAGCCTAACTACGGCATACGGGGTGGATATATTTGTGCGAGATGAATACCGAGAAGTCATTATCGAAAGCCTACAATATTGCCAAGAAAACAAAGGACTGGAAATTTATGCGTGGTGCTTGATGCCCAGTCATTTGCATTTGATTGGTGCGAGCAGCCAAGAATCTATTTTGGATATTTTACAAGATTTGAAGATTTATACTGCCCGAAAATTACGCCTTGTTATTACTGATAATCAGCAAGAAAACCGAAAAAATTGGATGATAAGACTTTTTGAATGGGCAGGAAAAATCCATCACAAACAAGATTATTGGGATATTTGGCAACCAAACCATCATGTTACACCACTATTAACCAGCGAATCTATATTAGAAAAATTAGCCTATATCCACCTAAGTCCTGTGGCGAGCGGCTTTATTGATACTGCCAGCGCATGGATTTACAGCAGTGCCAGAGATTACGAAGGCGAAAACGGATTATTAAAGATGTATTATATTTGTTAAATAATTAAAAAACAAATAAAAAAATTACGTGCTATTTTTTTGCATAAAAATTGATATTTATTGTCCAATCAATATGAAGGAAGCCCAATAATATGGCGCAGCAAATACCTCATTATCAAGCATTTGTAGCTTGGCATCCCGAAGCGCATTCGTATAATTTTGGTTTTGATTTTTTATAAAATTTTGATAAAAATCTTGCATCAATTTTGCTGTCGAAGTATCCGAAACTTTCCAGAGCGAAACCGTTAGATTTTTTGCGCCCGCATAAAGCAAAGCCCTTGATAATCCGATAATTCCTTCTCCTTTTTTGACTTTTCCCAAACCCGTCTGACACGCCGAAAGCGTTACCAAATCTGCTCCAATTTTGAGATTATACAACTCGCCCGAAAATAAATAGCCATCCTGCTGCTGACTCTCTGCCAAAAAAATGCGAGAAAGTTCGGGCGTACTTTCATTGACCATACCGTGTGTTGCCCAATGAATATATTTGTACTTTTCTAATTTATCAGATTTAATAAAGTTTTCATTAGCACTTTCATAAAGTCGTGATTCTGTCCGCATTCCAGCCTTTGAAAATAACTTTTCTAAACCTAATACTTCGGATTCGGTATCAGGCAATTTATTCAAGATAATTTGTTCATAACTATCTGATTGTGAGTAAGTAAAATTTACTGGAGCGCAAAGTAAAATCCCATCTGTTTTCGTCTGATTTGAGGTCGTATTGGCTTGCAAAAGCGAAGCCGAATACAAATAACTTATCGCACATTTTTTGACCAAAAAAGGCAGTTTACTATAATTTGTATTTTGTATTTTTTCAAGATTTTCAGTCAGCAAAACTTCAAAAGGAATTGTCCCCAGTTGTCCATCAGGAATAATAATGAGTTTTTCGATATGACGAGGTAATTTTTTGGGGAATAATTGCGTATAAAGCAAACTACTTGATTCGATTAATTTCCTTTTTGATTTATAAAAAATGGCATTTCGTAACCCTCGAATTTTTTTATCAAAATTCTCGATTTTAGGCACATCCAAAACCTGAACGTCATCTTTCGTAACTCGAAAAATATAAATACGCCGTTCGCCCGAAAAATAACTTATGAGCATCATATTTTCGGTTATATTCTTCTGTAAATCAGTCAGTTGAATTTGATACGGATTATATTTTAAATCATAATATTTCGGAAAATCGCGCTCCATTTTTTGGATAAATTGGTCGTAACGTTCGGTCAGTCCGATGAGCTGATTTCGCCACCTGGATTCGTGTTCGGGATATTTTTTTTCAGCTAATTTTTGTTCTAATAGTGCAATTTCGGATTTTAGATTCTGCTCGGTTTGCAAAATATTTTCGGGAATTCCCGCAAAGGCTTTGGCATTTGACTCGGCTACGGAGGATAAAAGTACACTGGCTTTACTTCTTTCGGCAAAATAAAAGGCTTTTTCGTGCCATTTTTTCGGACGTGCCGAATAGCCCGCCAGTGCTGCGGAAATTCGGATGGCATCTTCGTAAACCTCTGACATCATGCTTCCTAACGCAATTTTATCTTGCTGATGCGTTCGTGTTTGTCGGATATGATTGGCAAATTTATCGCAATCATCCAATAACCATACGGCATTTTCTAAGTCCTTGAATCTTAATGTTTTAGAGTAATGCAATCCTTCCCACGCTCTGGCTTTGAGATGTAAGGTATTGAGCAAAATTTCTGCTTTATAATAATTTTGACGTGTCGGATTTTGTAGAATATCCTCCGAATCAAAATCAGAAACGTTCGCACTCAAGGCATTTTGATAATTCATAAGTGCCTGTTTATAAAGCTGTTGTGAGGCGTAAATCGAACCTATCAAATTATAAATTCCTGCAATTTCAGGATGTTTTTTGCCATAACTATTTTTATAAATTTTTAAGGCTTCAATCTGTTTTTCAAGTGCTTTATCGTATTTTTTTTCATCCAAATAGACTTGTCCAATATTGGAAAGAATAAAGGCTTCGTTCGGATGTTGTTTATTTTGATGTAATGTTTTTCCTATTTCAAGCGATTTTTCAAAATTAAACAACGCAAATTCATAATTTTTATTTTGCCGATAAATAAGCGCAAGATTAATGTACACATTGGCTGTGGTAGGATGGTTTTCGGAGTAAATATTTTTATAAATTTTCAGGGCTTTTTCGTAGTAATTGAGTGCCTCCTGCGTGAGTCCGTAGGTAAGTCCAATATTATTATAAGAACCCGCCGTTTCGGGGTGCATTTCTCCGTATATTTTCTTCTTGATATACAGCGACTTATGATGAAAATCGAGTGCATTTTTGATGCGTCCACTATTCCAAAAAATTACGCCCAAATGATTATAAATTTCGGCAATTTTGGGATGGTTTTCGGGCAAATTTTTTGTATAAATTTGAGAGGCATTTGTCAGAAATTTTTGGGCTTTGTCATTGCGTCCTTTATGCAATTCAACGAGTCCATTTTGTGTCCATAAATCGGCTTTCAGAAGTTCATTTTCTGGATTTTTGATTTGTGTTACGATTTTTTCTGCTTCATCAAAATTGCCACTTCGTATCAATATTTTAACAATTTCCAGCTTGGTTTCTATTATTTTGTTTGGTTTTGCTTGGTTTTTGTATTTTTCCAAGATGCTTTGATAATGCGTTAAAGATTCTTGATAATTTCCATACAAGAAAAGTGAATCGGCTTGCTTTTTAATTTCCTGAATTTCAGTATCTTGTGCCTGAATTTTGTTCAAAAAAAGAACAGACACACAAAGAATTAATATATATTTCATCAATACAAAACGTTTAATTTTTTGAC
This sequence comes from uncultured Cytophagales bacterium, assembly GCA_964577275.1. Taxonomy (GTDB): domain Bacteria; phylum Bacteroidota; class Bacteroidia; order Cytophagales; family Thermoflexibacteraceae; genus UBA2561. The sequence goes on from CAZNYR010000138.1 coordinate 7,245, forward strand.
CATCATTGATTTAAAACCAAAACGTAAAATCAGCGTCTTAGACCTGCCAAGTCTTTAAGACCTAAGACCTGCCAAGTCTTAAAGACTTGGCAGGTCTAAGTGAGAGGATTTTTATAATTTAT
>CAZNYR010000139.1:0-7188 GCA_964577275.1 uncultured Cytophagales bacterium
TTCTGACCATCTTGATAAAACTTAGAATTAAAATACTTACTGATTCTTTTAAAAATAACTTTCCACAAATTTTTAAACAACCTCTTAGGCTTGATGAACAGAATACTACAAAAAAGGCAAATTTTTTTTGACGTTTTGTTTGTAAATTCAAAAAAGACCTTTACTTTTGCATCGCATTTGGCAAAAAAGAGTAAGCCTCCTTAGCTCAGTTGGTAGAGCTACTGATTTGTAATCAGTGGGTCGGCGGTTCGAGTCCGTCAGGAGGCTCTTTTTATTTGAGATAATTTGAGCAAAAAAATAGCATTTTTCGTGGCATAAAGCCTCCTTAGCTCAGTTGGTAGAGCTACTGATTTGTAATCAGTGGGTCGGCGGTTCGAGTCCGTCAGGAGGCTCTTTTTTGGCAAGACAATTAAAATGAACGACTTACTGAATAAAACTCGGTAAGTCGTTTTTCTTTTGAGTTTTTTTGAAGTGCGTTGCTTTTGGGGCTTTTTTGTGTGTTTTTTTGAAAATCCTACCTAAACCTTTTATAACTTTGCCCTCAAATCAAAACCTAAACAAATTCCTATGCTCAAGTTTCTGCGAAGTGTTGGCAGGTACATGATTTTTATGAAACGTCTGACCACCAATCTGGAGTCCTTTCATGTGTATCGCAAATTGTATTTTGATGAGTGTATGCTCATTGGGATAGATTCTTTGACATTGGTGGTGATTACTTCTGTTTTTATTGGTGCGGTAACTGCCGTGCAGACCACGTATAATTTGTACAGCCCAACGATTCCGCTGTATTTGGTGGGGATGATTTTGCGAGATATGACCATTATTGAGCTTGCGCCAACCATTACGGCGATTGTTTTTGCGGGCAAAGTAGGGTCGAATATTGCCGGACAATTAGGCACGATGAAAATTACCGAACAGGTGGATGCACTGGAAGTGATGGGCATTAATTCGGCTTCTTATTTGGTCTTGCCTAAGATTTTGGCGGCAATTACGATGTTTCCGTTATTGGTCATTTTGGCGGCATTTTTATCATTTATGGGAGGCTATATGGCGGGCGTTTGGGGCGAATTATTTACCGAATTTGATTATGTGTACGGTATTCGGATGGGCTTTATGCCTTTTAATGTCGTGTTTGCCTTGGTGAAAGCCTTGACCTTTTCGTTTTTAATTGCTTCAATATCAGCATATAAGGGATATTATACACGGGGTGGCGCACTCGAAGTCGGGATTGCCAGCACTAATGCCGTAACCAATAGTTGTATTGCCGTTTTGTTGGCGGATTATTTGTTGGCGCAATTATTGGTTTGATACGTATGTAATATAAGTGTAAGAATTGAACTGAATCAAGTAAATTTAAATTTTTCAGGGAAAACATAAACTTTTGCAAAGAGCCTTTCGTATAAAGTGCGTTGGACGCAAGAGGCATTTTTTTGGTCATGCGTGAAATAAATCGGTATTTGTTGTCATAAGTAACCCAAACTCACGGAGTTACGTTCTTTAAAGTAAATAATTTTACGATACGAAATATGTTATTCAAACACAATCTGACGCATCTCAATCAAAAAAATCATTCGATGAAATTATAATTTTACCACAATTTTTATTGTTTTCTAACCGCAGAAAAACATGGGAAATAAGCAAGCAAGTAAAGCAAACACAACATTGGTTTCGATTATTGCTGTCTTGAGCATCACGGTAGGCATTTTGGGACTTCATATTTATAATCTCAAGGGTGAGGTTGAAACCGAAACACTCACTGCCCAAGCGAGCAAATCCGAACTTACGCACACTTATCAAGAGTTAGATGAACTTTCTTTAAGGCTCGAAAGTCAAATCAATGAAATTCAGCAACTTGGCGGAAAAGTAGAGGCATTATTAGAAATTAAGAAACAACTCGAACACGATAAATATCAGTTGCAATTATCTAAAAATATTACGCTGGAACGTTATCACGAAATTAAAAAGACTGTCGCCGAATACGAAGTGCTTATCAAGCAAAAAGACAACGAAATCGCTTTCTTGCAGGAAAAAAATCAGACTCTTGTCGCCAAATATGATAGTTTACAAGGCAGCACCGAAATCCTCTCCGATAAGGTTAATGACCTGAAAAATGCACATGCTGATTTAAGTTCTAAAGTTGCCACAGCCGCTGTTTTACAAGCAGTTAATTTTAATTTGACCGCCATCAGTTCAAATGGCAAGGAACGCACAGGCAAAGAACACAAGGTGCGGCACATCGAAAAATTACGCATCAGTTTTAATTTGGCTGAAAATTCACTGGCCGAAGTGGGGGGACGCAAAATCTATCTCCGCATTATCGAGCCTGATGGCAAAACGCTTTTTAATATCAATACGGGGTCGGGCAAATTCAAAAATAAAGGCTCGGAGGAATTTTATACGACCATGCAAGAAATTTTGTTTGATAATAGCCAGCAGATGATTTCTTATCTTTACAAAAAGGGAAATGATTTCAAAAAAGGTACGCATAGAGTGGAAGTTTTTTGTCAAGGATATTTAATAGGACAGACCACTTTTAAGGTAATTTAAGCAAGTTATCATAAAAAGAGCCGAATGAATCCACATCATTCGGCTTTTTTTATGATTTAGACAAAAAATTTGGGGCGGTACACGCTATGCACGAATGAGAGATATAATTCTTTGAAAATCAATAAATTATACCCAAATCAAAATACAAACTAAATTTGCATTGGTACTTATTTATATTCATTTAAAATTTCCTTAAACTAAATTACTTCTGATGAAATACCGACGTATTTTACTGAAACTCAGTGGCGAAGCCTTATTAGGCGAAAAATCTTTTGGCATTGATGCGGGGCAACTCCAGCAATACGCCATCGAAATCAAGCGTGTGGCTCAAGCTGGAGTCGAAATCGCTTTGGTCATTGGCGGAGGAAATATTTTTAGAGGCATGAGTGCCGACCAAATTGGCATCGACCGAGTGCAGGGCGATTATATGGGGATGCTCGCCACCATGATTAATGCGATGGCATTACAAAGCGCACTGGAAAACGAAAACTTATACACCCGACTTATGTCTGGAATTAAAATGGAATCTTGTGCCGAACCTTACATCAGACGAAGAGCCGTCCGACATTTAGAAAAAGGACGAATCGTCATCTTTGGGGCTGGCACGGGAAGCCCTTATTTTACGACTGACTCCACGGCAGCATTGCGGGCTATTGAGATTGAGGCGGATGTTGTCCTGAAAGGGACGCGCGTTGATGGCATCTATACTGCTGACCCTGAGAAAGATAGCACGGCTACACGCTATACCGATATTTCGTTTGATGAAGTCTATCAGAAGGGATTAAATATTATGGACATGACGGCTTTTACCTTGTGCCAAGAAAATAATTTGCCCATTATTGTTTTTGATATGAACAAGCCGGGTAATTTGTATAGCTTGTTGTTTGGAGAACATGAAATCGGGACGATTGTGCATTCATAAAACAAAATTTGTGCATTTGACCTGATGATGATTTTTCTTATAAATTAACCTTCATAATACTTCAAACATTATGAAGGTTAAAATAATCTAATTTAGATACTATCTTTCATACGTAAAAAATTAGTGATTCTACTTTTTTTTAACTATCATCTTCGGTATCATCCTCGCCTTTGCGTTTGAGTTTGAATTCAACTCTGCGATTGACTTGTTTGTCTTCTTCGGTTTTCTCTTCGCTAATAATGGGTTGGGTACTGCCCATTCCTTTGGCACTCACACGCTCTTTGGGCAAACTTCCGTAGGAAATAATGTAATCTCGGATGGCATCGGCACGAGCCTGCGAAAGTTTCAGATTCACCGAAGCATCACCGCTAAGGTCGGTATGCCCCAAAATAGTCAAATTAAAATCGGGATGTTCAATCAAAAAATCAATGACCAAATGCAAGTCATTTTCCATTTCGGGCTTTAATTCGGCACTGCCTTTGTCAAATTCGATGGATTCAAACCGAATATTTTTGATACTTCGCGTATGAAAATTAGCTTCCATATCGCCCTCCAAGAAGAAAACTTCCTCAAGTCGAAAAAAATTTTCACCCTGAACAATTAACATATATCGTCTTTTATTGATTAATTCAAATTCAAATGTGCCGTCTTCGTAGAGTTTGCGGGGTGCAATCTCGATTCCCTCGTCCAAATCAATGATAGAAACCATCCCCTCAAAAACTTCGCCAGTGGTTTCTTCGGTGATGCGTCCCGAAAATTTAACCGTAGCGGTGGGCTGGGCTTCCATCGGCAAGGGAAACGAAAACAAATCCAGACTTTCGGGGATATGTTCCTCAGAACGAGCATAATACAGTTTGCGTGATTTGGAATCAATCGCAAAATAAAACTCACTGCCTGCGCCATTGACCAGCGGTCCGATGTTGTAGGGTTCTGTCCATTCGCTCCCTTCTTGGTAGGTTTTATAAATATCAAAATCGCCAAAATTGACTAATTGTCCGTCCGAACTAAAATACAAAACATGGTGAATGGGGTGCATAAACGGACTGACTTCATTTTTGCGTGTATTAACAACTGCGCCCATATTTTTGGCGGTTTGCCAGCGTCCTTTGGGGTCTTTTTCCGAAAAATAAATATCCGTTCCGCCAAATCCGCCTTGTCGGTTGGAAGCAAAAAACAGCGTATCGCCCGTAATGGAAAATGAAGGATGGGATTCCCACGAAGTACCGTTGATACTTTCGCCCAAGTTTTGGGGTTCATTCCATGAGCCATCTACCTGACGTTCAGTGATATACAAATCACAATTTCCAAAACCATCTGGGCTATAACAACGGGCAAAGACCAAATATTTTCCGTCTTTGCTGATGCAGGGCGAACCTTCGTTGTATTCGGTATTAATTTTTTTGAGTTCGGCAATCGGCTTCCATTCTTCGTCATCTTCGTCAGATTTTTCGCTTTCGTCCTTCCGAATCGAGAAATAAATATCCTCGTTGTATTCCGAATTTACGCCTCGCCGATAATTTTCGTTTTTAGTACGCTTAGAAGTAAAAAGCAATTCGGTATCATCTTTGGAAATAGTAACGCCATAATCTTCATGTTTGGGCGAATTAATGACATTTCCCATCGTTTCCAATACGCTACGAGGCGGATGTAAGGTATCGATGTACTTTCGCAATTCGAGCATTTCGTAATATTTATCCAGCTCCGCATAAAGTGGTCTATCAAATTTGGTCAAGGAATCGTAGTGGATGAGGGCTTTTCGGAGGTCGCCACGATAATGTTTTAACAAAATGCGGAACGTTTCTTTGGTCATTTCGATTTTGCCCAAATACTCGGAAACCCGCGCCAGTTGCCACAAAATATCCAAACTTCGGGCATCATAAAAATTTTCAATGCCAAAATGACAGACATAATCATAAAGTGCGAGATACAAATTATCCCAATCCTTATCGCGCTGAAATTTATTGAGTTGTTCGATTTTGGGAACGTGATGATAAAATCGGATTTTGTGTAGGTTTGCAAATACTAATTTGTTGGCTTTGAATGCCTGCGAAGTATCGGTCGGTACAAGTTCGGTCAGTTGCCCATCCTTTTTTTTGCGCTTAAAAATTTGAGCTTCCGCCATAAATGGCATAGTCCATAATAGCATCAAGAGCAAACTCATCAAAATGGCACGAAAATTCTTCACGAGTATTTTATTTAGTATTTTCACCTAAAAAGTGAGCATTTTTAAACTTTTTAAAGTTCCCATCACACAAAATTACGTATTTTTTCTGAGCTACGTTCGTGGAAATGATGACTTTTTTATCTCTTAGTAGATTGATTTACAATGATTTATTGATTGGTGTTGTCTTTGGAAATGTCTGCCGTTACGTATGATTTTACGCAAAGCCTTACGTTAGGTTGTGAGATAGTTTTGCACAAAAAAAAACCGATGACTTTCCAGAACTTGGAATCGCATCGGCTTGGCTTCAAGGAGATGAACAAGATTAATCTTCGGCTTCGTACTCCACAAATTCGAGTTCCATGCCTGCCTCATCCACAAAATCTTGTCCCTCCTCATAGATTTCGTCATCATCAGGATTGGGATAAAGCCACTTGACCTTAACCGTTTTTCCATTTTCCTTAAATTGATTTAGGCTACGGAGCATATCAATAATTGCACGAGAAGAACTGGTATTGAAATATGTCAGTTTGATGTCCAATGTGAAGGCATCATGTTCTTTGAAATAATCTATAAACCACTGACATATCGAATCATACAATTCAAATGATTCTTCTAAATACGATTCGCCTTGAATTTTACCTTCGCCTTTTTCTACGCTCAATAGCACTTCGGGCGTGAAAAATTGTCCTTGTTTGGGTTCTATAATAAAGTCTTGCATACGGTTACAAAATAGTTAGGTTAAATATTTTTGGAGACCTCTGTCGTGATACAAAAAAATACGTAGTCATCATCTGTCGGATGCATTTCTATGGTTAATGGACTTTGTGCCTTGAGTGCGATATGTACTAATCCAATGTTGCCACCAGTTTGTTTTTTATCACGAGGTTTACTTCGGATTTCTTTTTTGAGTGCCTTGAGTTCGTCTAAGGTCATTTGATTTAATTTCTGACATTTGGTGAGCATCTGCTCGGCAAATCGCTTTTCTGCCAGATTGCCTGCGGTCAGGATATATTTTTCGGGTCTATCATAAATCATGAGCGTTCCCACGCCATAGCGGTCTGCTTCCGTACCAAAAATATTGTTTTCCGCCGAGTAATACGAAATGTTCTGAGCCAACTCAATAAAAACCGAAAATATTTTTTTGCCTAATTTGGGTGCGCCCGGAAACTGATACCGTAAAAAATCACTAATTTTACGTAAAATGGTATCATCAAAAGGACCCTTATAATAGACCAACACTTCTTCGGGTTGCACGTCTGACGGCTTCAAATTGTACAGATTCATGTTTTTACCATTCATATTTCTGTGCGAAAGTTTTTGCTGTATGATAAAGTTTGCGGAACTCACTCATATTATTCTGGCTTATTGTTCTCAATTCTTATGCCTGATTGCCAGAAAAACAAAAAAAACTTTCCTAAAAATACGAATAATTTGGCTTTGAAAAAAATATACGCCCGATTTGAAGGCAAAAAAATAAAAAATAGCAAACGGCAATCTGATTTAAGTACCGATGCAAATTTAGTTTGTATTTTGGTTTGAATGTAATTTATTGATT
>CAZNYR010000140.1:0-6914 GCA_964577275.1 uncultured Cytophagales bacterium
GGCAGCCTCCTGAAAATCTCCCGAAGGCGACAAGGCAAATTGCTCGACAACGGCAGGATGTTGGTAATGATTTTGAAAACTTAAAATTCCTACTTTTTTGGGGACTAATTTTTGTACTTTTTCAAGAATATTATCCGTCATCAAAAGTAGTTTTCTGGGCGAATAATGACTTCTGAGCATTCCTGGTGCCGAAGGATTTGAGGACGAATGTGCGTGTACTTTTACCTTGCCGATGACTGCCTCAATTTTTTCGATGTCGATGCCACCTTGACGTAAAACAATAGGTTTTTTTTCGGTACAATCCACAATGGTCGATTCCAAACCTACGGCACACATTCCGCCATCCAAGACCATTGAAATTTTAGTACCTAACTGATTTTCAACATGATAGGCGGTTGTCGGACTGATGTAACCGAATGGATTGGCACTCGGAGCGGCTAACGGAAATTCCAAATGAGCTAATAATTTCAAGGTCAAAGCATGGGCAGGAATCCGAACGGCGACCTTCGGCAATCCGCTCGTAATGAGGTCCGGAATAATCGGTTTGCGAGGCAATAATAAAGTCAAAGAACCTGCCCAAAATCGTTCGGCAAGTTGCATCGCCGTATCGGGAATATACTCGACCCAATTTTGTATTTTTTCAAGAGAGTTCGTATGAATTATCAAAGGGTCGAACGAAGGGCGATTTTTGACCGCAAAAATTTTGGTAACTGCCTGTATATCAAAGGCATTACCCGCTAATCCATAAACGGTTTCGGTCGGTATCCCAACCAAATGCCCCGCCCGAAGGTGATGTTCGGCTAATTGAATATCGGTACTTATCATATTGCAAAATTCTATGATTTTTGGCAAAAATCCCAATTTTATCAGTGCATTCTATCGGCACGGGGCTTCAAGTTTTGCATGATTTGGGCTTCGTATTCCAGAAATTCCTGCCAACGTTTATCGACATATTTTCGGGGCATGACATTTCGGGCGAGCGTAATAAAAGTAGTATAATGTCCTGCTTCTGAGGTCATTAGCTCGTAGTAAAATATTTTCAGTTCTTCGTCCCGAATATTTTTAGAAAGCAATTTGAACCGCTCACAACTTCGAGCCTCAATAAGAGCGCACATTAATAATTTATCTACCAAACGATTTTCTTCTTTTCCGCCTTTTTGTATAAATTTGAGTAATTCCGCTACATATTCGTCTTTTCGCATCTTGCCCAAGCCATATCCACGTTTTTTGAGCTGCTGAATAACTCGCTCAAAATGTTCCCATTCTTCAGCAACAATGGGCGTTAAAGTTTCGACAATATCCTGATGGTCAGGATATTGTACAATTAATGAAATACAAGACGAAGCCGCCTTCTGTTCGCAATACGCATGGTCAATGAGAATTTCTTCGATATTTTTTTCGGCAATATTTACCCAGCGAGGGTCGGTGGGCAATTTCAAATGGAGCATGGTGGTTGTGGTATCCATAATTATCTTTATGAAGCATCATCTTCATCCTCCTGCGGAATCAGGCGTTCGTTTAAGGAATGGATAATTTCAAAGACAAAGGTTAATTCTTGATAATAACTCAAAATACGTTGGTAATCAGTTATCGGATTACTGAACGAAAATGCCAATGCCGAGCCTTCCAGATGCAGGGCGACATAAATTTTATTGCCCGAACAGGACAAATAAATATTGGTATTCATGCGTTTGGTAAATTCCAAAAATCGATTGATGAGGTCATCGGATAATATTTCGCGCGCCTCGTTTGGGGCATCCGAATAAACGGCAAAATATTCGGAAAAACGAGGATGTTTCCGAAATTGAATGTTTTGTCCACGATATAAATTGTGTTTTTTTAGCTCTGCGCCCACAAATCCGTGCGTCTGCTCCGAACGGTCAGGAATGACCAGCGTAGTGCCTCTGAATTTATCGCCAAAATTACCGACAAAAAATAAGCCTTGAAACAGCATTTTCCATTTGGTTTTGCCGTGAGCGGGATTCGTAGCGGTATAATAACCGATTTCTAAATTTGAAAAAATGGTTTTGATGTCATCTAACTTGCCGATAGTCAGCCCGTTACCGAAATAATGTTCGGGCTTTTGGAGAAAGATTTTACTCTTGGCAAAGGTTTCGTAATCAATGTAAGCATCGTCTTGGGTTTGGACATCCTCAATCATAAAGTGCATCGTTTCCCGAATCAATAATTTCCGAAAATCATCGGCTAATGTATTGTCTGTCAGGCTGGTATAAAAAATACCAAACGCCATTGTCGGTACAAAAAATGCGGAAACCAAAAACGACCATACAGGAAAATACGGTATCAAAGACGGAATTTTAAGCAAAATAAGAGTGGCGTGCGCCCCCAAAATCAAGGTTACGACCACAAACAAAACCTGCCTTCGGAACAGAAATCGTTTTCGGCGTGCTTCCAAACTCTCCAATTCGGGGAGCATAATATGTTGGTAATAAATCTTAAAATCCGTACTGCTTTTCATCATTATTTTGGGTGGTTAGGGTGGCTAATCAGAAAGTGCCTCAAAAGATTCGACATACGTTGAGGTGCCGTTTGCGCCTTTACGTTGATAAAAAAATTGCAATTTATTTTTATCCAAAATCTGAATAAATCCGTTTTTTTGGGCGGCGGGATTGGTAGGCGAGCCAATCACAATATTCTGAAAACGTAATTCCCACACATCTTCCGAAAAATAATTCTCTGCCCATGTACAATCATCCGAAGTATAAACCTGCACTTTTCCTTCTCGCTCAAAACGATAAACGCGACGATATTCGCACTCTTCGTTCGAGATGCCATCAACTACATAACCTGTTTGTTTCCAATCTTTTCCGAGTTTTCCGACCAATATATTTTGTTGCGATTCCTCAATTTTCGTAACCATTCGATTTTGTCCAGGCACCAACGCCACAAAATGCCGATACCCCCAATTCGTAGCATTTCCTTTCGAGGCTTCGACATAAATTTCTGTGATTTGTGGGTCAATGCCATAAAAATTAGCCGTGCCTTGCTCATCGGTCAATAAAGAATCGAAAGCAATGCCATCTTCATAATAACTCCTTGATAAATAGAGCTTTACAATTGATTGAGGCGTTACATTTTCTTGGTCATCGGTTACGATAATTTCCAAGTCATTCCCCGAAAATAAGGGTTCGCTATTGCAATTTGTCAGCCCTATCACAATCCATACACTTACTAACAGTCTTTGCATCATTTTTCACATAAATCAGAGTCAAATCCGTTTTAACAGGCAAAGGTATATAAAAAGGTAGGGAATTGGAAAAAAAAGATGTTAAAACATCCCCGAAAGCCTCAAGTAGAAATCGTTCTTTTTTGAGGCTATCTTCTTTATTATCAGGAAGTTAGAGTGTTATATTTTTCGTAGAATGTTACATTAAAGAATGGGACATTTTTTGCAATGTTTGCCTTTGCGTTGATATTTTTTACAACATTTTTTCTTATCGCAACAACCCAAATTGAGTTGATGATTGTCTGAACACGAAATCGAAACGGTCGGAATAAGTATTTTGATTTGCATTAGTAACAGAATTTATACGATTATACTTTGAATGTCATGCAAAAATAAACTTATTTAGACTAAATCCAAATAAACTTCATCAAAAAATAGAAGTTTTCTATGAGATTGATGCGCTCGCAAGATTGGCATAAACCTGTAGCAATTTCCATAGTTAAAGCTGTGGTTTTTAGGTAATTACGTAATTTTTATACTAAATATTGATTACGATTTACCTTCATTTCATGTATTTCAAATCAGATATTATTCCAATACTTTTGGCACTCGAAAATAATCTGAATCTTTTTTCGGCGCATTTTTAAGTCCTTCGGCGTGCGATAAAACGTGCTTGACCTCGTCTTTCCGCATGACGTTCATTTCTTCGGAGAGATGAATCAACGGCTCAACCTCATCGGTATTGATTTCGTTGAGTTTATCCATCCAATCCGTAATCGTCATCATATCCTGCGTCATTTTTTCTTCTGTACTTTCATCCAATTCTATACGTGCCAAATGCGCTGTTTTATGTACAATTTCTTTCGTAATTTTCATGTTAGCAGTTCATTTCTAATGTGTTAGGAAAAAAATTTCAACAAAAAAAGTCCTATAAACACAGGACTTTTCGAGGTATCAAAAAGAATTTTTTTGATTGATTGATTTTATTTTTTTAGGCTTTTGCCTCTTCGGTCTGAGCTGCCTCATCCGTAGTACCGTTTTTCTTTGCTTTGATTTTGTTAGCTTGTTCTTTGACAGTAGCTACGGTTTTGTTGAGTTGTTCCTTGCCGACCTCCATTTGTTTGCCGACTTGTTTTTGCAACTCTGTTCCTTTTTCCGAAAGGTCAGCTTTTAATTTAGCTCCTTTTTCCGAGAGGTCAGATTTTAACTTTGCACTTTTTTCTGAAAGTTCTGCTTTCAATTTGGTGCTTTTTTCAGATAATTCTTTAGAAGCCTTATCTAATTCTTCTTTTGTTTTGCTGGATAATTCATTGCTTTTATCCGCAATTTTTTTGCGTGTTTCGCTACCTTTTTCTGGAGCTAATAAGATGCCTGCCAAGCCACCGATAGCCATCCCGATAATGAGGGTAACGAGTTTGTCCGAATTGTTGCTCATGATTAGATGATTTTGAATATTTTAGTCGTGATTTCTCTTAATTATAAAAAGAAACAATATTATTATTCATACGTTCTGCTTGTGCCGAACTCTAAATTTGGTGCAAGATAGTGTAAAAAAAGATTCAAAATGTTATCAAAATGTGAATTTTCATTTTTTTTTGTAAAAAACTAAAAATAACCAAATAAGAGCCTCAAAAAGTACCATAGCATTTAAGGAATGAAACAAAAAAGATTCGATTTGGGTAACTTATTTTTCACGAGCAGTTTGTGATAAAATCTCAACACTTTCGGTCTTTTTGGTAAGCCACACCATAGGATTTAGCGTGTGGTTTTGGTTGGTATTTTTCAAACTTATCGTTCTAAACTTTGACAAAGCCCAGCACTTTGTCAAAGCATAAAATACTGTTGATCAATGGATTAAGGACGGCGTTCTAATACTTCATCAATCAATCCGTATTCTTTGGCATCCTTGGCAATCATCCAGTGGTCGCGGTCTGCATCTTTCCAGATTTCATCGTATGATTTTCCGCTATGCTCCGCCAAAATATCGTATAATTCTTTCTTCAGGGTTTGGATTTCACGATGTGTAATTTCGATGTCCGAAGCCTGTCCTTGCGCTCCTCCCATTGGCTGATGAATCATAACACGTGAATGCCTCAAACCTGCTCGTTTGCCTTTCACACCTGCTGCCAAAAGTACCGCCCCCATCGAAGCCGCCAATCCTGTACAAATCGTATTGACATCGGGATTTACGTATTGCATGGTATCATAAATACCCAATCCTGCATAAACAGAACCTCCGGGGCTGTTGATATACATCAATATATCCTTCTGACTATCAACAGATTCCAAAAATAACATTTGTGCCACAATAATATTGGCAACATAATCATCAATGGCAGACCCCAAGAAAATAATTCTGTCCATCATCAAACGAGAAAAGACATCAATTTCTCGAAAATTTGTTGGACGCTCTTCGATAACCGAACGAGTAAGATTCTGGATATTACCGATGTGGGTGTCCATACGGATGCTGCTAATCCCATGTTCTGACATGGCATATTTACGAAATTCACTTTGTAAGTTCATGTGATTTTAGTTAATTAATATTAATTTTTTTGTATAATTTCTAAACGTAGCCAAATATTACACCGAAATCAAATTTCTGTCATTCTGGCAGGTTTGAGTTTGTGTGCGTTTTTTGGAGGGCTTCATGTAACTTTTCACCTCCTTTGATACCAAAATTCAGCGTCCGAATTGGGAATGGAATCGTAATCCTGTGTTTATCAAACGCCTTTTTGATGGCGATAATTGCCTGACTACGAACATCTAAGTAGTACATTTGGTCGCTTTCCTTTATCCAGAACCGTAATTCAAAATTAATTGAACTATCTCCAAACTCGGAATAATGTACATGAATAGGACGTTTTTCCTCCACTTCTGAAATCTTACGAACTGCATTTTTAACTACTTTTGCTACAAATTCCAAATCTTCAGCATAAGAAATACCAACAGAAATCGTTACACGCCGTTCTTTGCCCATATTATAATTTTTCAATGGATTCTGAAAAATATCTTTAGAAGGAATGATAACGTGCTGTTCATCAAGGGTTCGGATAACGATAGAGCGAATCCCGATGCGTTCAACATAACCCAACACATTGTTACTTTCGATAAAATCGCCAATACCAAACGGGCGTTCAATCGTAATAAAAAGTCCTGAAATAAAGTTTGTTGCCAAATCTTGGAAAGCGAAACTTAATGCTAACCCAACTACACCAGCTCCAGCCAATAAAGAAGCTACTCCCTTATCAAGATGTAAAACATTGAGTGTCAGAAAGATACCTGTAATCAATGCTGCATAATATGCCACACCACCGAACATTCGGATAAGTGTCAAATTGTCAGTCAAACGTCCTGCAACATTCAAAGTAAGCGATTTGAGTAATTTGGCAGTTCGTTGAGCGATAAATAACACAATGCAGGCAATAATCGCATTCGGAATCATACGAACTATCGTATCAAACCAACTAATGAGCTTATCAGTTAGCTGCTCATAGGCTCGCTGCACAAGGTCGATAATCATAAAAAAGATATTTGTATTGATTACAAAAAACCATCACTATTTTCTCTGGTTATCAATACGTTGTAAATTTTATAGTATCGAGGAATTTGTCCAAATATACTATTTTTAGATAAAAATCTTTGCAGAAGACCTATAAATCGGATTAATTTTTTTGGCTCATCTGTAAGATTAGGTGAATTATAAAAAAAAGTATATTTTTGAAAG
>CAZNYR010000141.1:0-6861 GCA_964577275.1 uncultured Cytophagales bacterium
AATACCGCCATAAAACCGCCCTCCTTTGGCGGGGCGTAATTTTCCTGTTTCTTCTTGGGTGTTTTCGGAGGAAGAATCACTTTGGCACGAAAATAACCCCAGCGATACACCGAAAATAAATACTAAACCGACAATTTTTTTCATGGGAATATGCAGATTTTGAGTTTCCAAAATTAGGTTTTTTGGCGAAGTTGCCAAGTTTACGTTTCGGGCAGAGAATCTATACCGCTGCCCGTGTTTCGCCGTTTTATTTGATTGAGTCTGTTTTTTTGAGCTGAAATAATCGGCTTTATTCTAATCAAGTTTGAGTTTATAAAATTAATTCAAAAATTTTAAAAAGTGCGCTCCTTTTTTTTCAAGTGAAAATATTGAAGGATGAGAATTTAGAGCATAATCCCATCAAAATTTTTTTATGTAAGAAATTTGGGTTTTAGCCCTCAAATTTACTTTAAATTAACTCTAATACCACAGGACAATGGTCTGAATGTCGGGCTTGAGGCAAAATCACACAATTTTTCAATTCAGGTTCTAATGCTTCGCTAACGAAATGATAATCAATGCGCCAGCCCAAATTTCGCTCCCGAATATCACGAGGAAACGTCCGCCACCAAGTATAATGATGTGGTTCTTGATTAAAATAACGAAAACTATCCGTAAAGCCTGCCGCCAATAATTTGCTCATCCATGCACGCTCTTCAGGTAAAAAACCCGAATTTTTCTGATTTCGTTTCGGATTATGAATATCAATTTCTCGATGACATATATTATAATCACCACTGATAATTAGTTTTGGATGTGTCTTTTTTAAATCCAAAATATAATCATAGAAATCATCCATCCAATCAAATTTATAGGCGATGCGTGTGGGGTTTGTTCCCGAAGGCATATACGTACAAATTAATGAAAATTGCTCCGTATCAACCCTCAAAATACGCCCTTCGGAATCATATTTTTCGATGCCCATGCCGTACTCGACATGTTTTATTTCGGGAAGAGCCATAATTGCCGTGCCAGCATAGCCTTTTTTTTCGGCTGGATTCCAAAAAATTTGATAGCCTAATTCTTCAAATAATCCTAAATCTAATTGGTCGGCATTTGCTTTTACTTCCTGAAAACAAAGGAAATCAGGCGAAGCCGCCTTGATCCAATCGACCAAGCCTTTTCGGATGCCCGCCCGAATGCCGTTGATATTATAAGTTGCTATTTTCATAAGTAATATTTCGTATTAATACGATGTAATTATTTGAAAATCAATAAATTACACTAAAATCAAAAAAAAAATATACACAAAATTTGAATCAGCACCTCGATTGAAGTAATGACGGAATAAGTAATCATTCAAATTAAATATAATTCATTTTCTTTAAAATATTCTATGATATGGATTTTAAGTAATTTTTCTTGCGAAAAAAAATCCATGTGCGGTACTTTTTCTTGGAGTTTCCAATGCGGCCAGCCCTGTTCATCTCGCCCTTCGAGCTGATAAATCCCCGCCGTACTCAAAATGCGACAGACCGCAATGTGCATCAAATCTTGTTTTTCTTCTTTGCTAAAATTGCGTGCGCCCTGCCCTAATTCCTGCACACCAATCAAAAATAGGATTGTTTTTAGGTCGGGTTGTTTGCCAAAACTTACGGAAAGTTGTTGGCGTAATATTTGCCAGCTTTTTTCTAAATTTTCGTGTTCTATTTCCATCATTTTTAGTCATCGAAACAAAGGATTCTGCAAAATAATTCAGGATATGTAGGATTTCTAAAATTACAAAAAATTACAACATAATTTTTAGAGGTCGTATATTTTTCGGAGCGTATTTTTGCCCTACGATTCTAAATGTTTGGAATATAAACCAAATGCCACACCTTTTGTTGTTTTAATGGCGAAACTTTTGCGCTTGCACTTTGTGCCTAACTTTTGCTATTTTAGTGCGGAATTAGTAGTTTGTGGTGTGGTTTGTTTTTGCACTCCGAATCGTCCATTTTTTTAAGGGAATTATGAAGTACCGAGATTTCAAAATTAAGACGAAGCTGGCGATTTTCGTGTCCAGTATTTTATCATTTACCGTACTGATTTGTATGGTCATCGCTGACCGCATTTCGTTTGATTTGTTGCGCGACCAGAAGATAGAGTCCGTCCAACAGGAAGCTCAAAATAAAGCCCATCTGACTTACGAGCATTTGATTTCGGACAAGAATGATGTCTTACTTTTGAGCCGATTGCCTCGTTTACGACAATTTATTGAACTCAAAACCCAAATGCAAACGGATTCTTCGGCAGCACTTGTGAAGGAATATCATAAAATTTATCAGGAATTAGTAAAACTTTACGCCGAAGTGTGTCGGGTCGAAAGTAATTATTTTAAGATTCGATACATTGACGAAACGGGACAAGAAATTATCCATATTCGTAAGCAAGAAGACCAAGTATTGAGTTTTTCATCTGACAAATTGCAGTTCAAAGGCGAGCGGAGTTACTTCAAAAAAACCATGCGTTTGGGGCAGGGGCAGGTGTATGCTTCGCCCCTAAATCTGAATAAAGAACATGGACAAATTGAAGAGCCTATCAAGCCTGTGGTGCGTTTTGCGACACCAATTTTTGATGCACAGCAAGAACGGCGAGGGATGATTATTATTAGTATTTTGGCACAGCGCGCATTGGAACAATTAGCTGAAAATCAGGAAGAAGGAAATATTTATTTGATTGATAACGAAGGCTATTTTTTGCTTCATCACGAAAAAAATAAAGAATGGGGACGCGACTTAGCACACAAAACCCGCATCCAGTATGATTATCCCGAAGAGATTGCACAAGGCTTGGTTTCTGCCGTACCGTACCGTACCGAATACGAAGGAAATATCCTGGTGGGTGAGCCGTTGTTTTTATCTGAAAATCGGACGTATTTCCTGAAAATTGTTCAGGAATATCCCAAGATTATTTTGTTTAAAAAGGTGCAACGCCAAACGGTTTTATTAATTATTTTGGGGATTATGGCGGTTACGATTTCGGCAGTTTTGAGTATATTTTTTGCACAATCTTACATCGTTCAGTTGGTAACGATTCGGAATGATATTTATCAGGTTATCAGAGGAAAAAATCCGCAATCGGTGGCGGTCAAAGGCAATGACGAAATTGACCAAATCCATAAAAATACCAATCAACTGACCGAAAGCCTGTATAAAATGACGGAATTTGCGAAGGAAGTTGGACGAGGAAATTATCAGGCGGATGAAAATTTTGGTTCGGAGGTGGCTTTGGGGAAAGCCCTGACGGAAATGCGTAACGATTTGCAAAAAGCCGAACGAGAACGCCAAATCAATAATTGGCTTGCCGAAGGACAAAACTTGTTTGGGAATATTTTGCGTTCAGGCATTGATATTCAAGAACTTACGGAGCAAATTCTGACGCAACTCATCAAATATTTGGGGCTGAATCAAGGAACATTTTTCTTGCTCAATCAGGATACGATGCGGATGGATTTGATGGCAACTTATGCGTGGGATAGAAAGAAATTTTTGCGGAAAGCGATTGAAAAAGGCGAAGGCACTATCGGCGAAGTTTGGCAAGAGGGCAAAACGGTCTATCTCAAAGAAGTGCCGCAGCATTATATCCGAATCAAATCGGGGCTGGGTGATACAAACCCGTCCGTGATTTTGATTTCGCCCATCAAAAATAATGATAAAATACTGGGAATCATTGAGTTAGCTTCGTTTAAAACCTTAAAACCTTACGAAATTGAGTTTGTAGAACGCATTTGCGAAATTACGGGAACGGCGTTTGCCAGCATCCTAAATAATTTTAAGACCGAAAAATTGCTTCAAGAAACGCAAGAATATACCGAAATCCTACAATCGCAAGAGGAAGAAATGCGCCAAAATGCCGAAGAGTTGCGCTCGACACAAGAGGAAATGAAACGCCAAATTCAGGATTATGAACAAAAAATTGATGAATTGCAACAACAAATCCGGCGGCTCGTAGCCCAAAAATAGGGCTTCATCAGGGGGCTTGGAGGCTTCGAGTTAAATTCCTGAAAAATTCAGTTTTTATAATTTTTAGGGATTTTTTTGTATAATTTTACGGTTTCATAGACAAAAGTGCGATTTATTTAACTTTTAGGGAAAATGACCGAGAAACAACCTATCCCCCTGAATCAAGTCCGCCTGAACCGTGTACTCGAACGCCAAATTCGTAAAATATTGGGCAGAAATGCCGAAATTGACCCTAAATATCTGCCTTTGTTGGAGGTCATCGGACAAACCTATGACCATTATGACGAACATCGAGAACTGACGCAACGCGCCGTAGAATTGAGCAATCAAGAACTCAAAAGTAGTAATCAAGCCTTGCGTGCCAAACAACAAAAACTGGAGCAAACCATCGAGATTTTGGAGATTACCCGACAGCGACTCGTGGAGTCGGAGAAGGTGGCGGTACTTTCCCATAAATTAGCCGAACGCAACGAAGAATTACGCACTTCGGAAGAGGAATTACGACAGCAAGCCGAAAGTCTAAAAAATATCAATCACCAATTACAAGCCACTCGTTATCAGTTGATTCATGCCGAAAAAATGTCCACCATCGGGCAACTGATTGCGGGCATCGCACACGAAATTAAGAATCCCATAAATTTTGTTTATGCGGGCAGTTCGGCACTGCTCGAATTGATGGAAGATATGCGATTTTTGATTCAAGAATACGAAAACTTAGAACAAATGCCCACCGAACAATACGGCGCACAACTTCAGAAAATTCAAGAAATCAAGGACGAAATCGAGTTCGAGGAATTGAAGCAAGATGCCATGATGCTCATCCAGGATATTCGGAGCGGAGCCATTCGTACCAAAGAAGTGGTGCAAAGTTTGCAGCATTTGTCCCGTTCGGATAATCACGAAATTCGGTTGGTGGATATTGCCGAGCATCTGGATTCGACCCTGATTATTTTGCGCCACAAAATCAAAGACCGCATCCGCATCGAACGAAATTATGTCGAAAGTTTGGCTATCGAAGGCTATGCAGGACAACTCAACCAAGTGTTTTTGAATATCTTGGATAATGCGGTTCAGGCTATCGAAGGCGAAGGAAAAATTACGATTACGACCCACAAAATTGCCGATGGCAACATCACGATTTCCATTCGAGATACGGGGAGTGGCATCTCCAAAGAGGTGATGAATCGGATATTTGAGCCTTTTTTTACGACCAAAGAAGCAGGCAAAGGAACAGGCTTGGGCTTGGCAATCAGCCATGATATTATCCAGAAACACAAAGGCAAAATGGAAGTCAAAAGTACCATAGGCGAAGGCACGGAATTTATCCTGACCCTGCCCAGAGTTTTGCATACTCAAATGGCAGATGACGAAAATAACTAATAAGACCAAAAAATTAGACGACCGAAAACATTTCAGGAATTGTTTTTGTCAGTAGATTAAATACAACTGATTTTGGAGAACGCATGAATTTAAGCACAAATTTTTTTCCCAAACTGATTAATTTGGGTATTGATACCAATACGGAACCCAGTGATGTGATAAAAATACGCATGGTCAATGCCTATGCCTTTGCCGTGATTCTTACGACCACATTGGGCTATTTTTTTTTGAAAATTTATGACGAATCACTTTATCTGCAATTTGCCTTTTATCCAAGCATCGTTTCGGGGTTTATTTATTTGATACTCAATTATTTACAAAAAATTCAGCTTTGCCGTATTTATCTCATTGTGCATCATAATTTGATAATTGGCTATGCCTCATTTTTGGTCGGGGCTGTGGGCGAAGTGCAGTTTTTGTTATTGCTCAATTTAGCGGTGGGCGTATTGGTTTTTCCACCACTTTCTAAGTCCTATTATTTTTCTGCCTTGCTGACCTTAGCCGTCTATTTAAGTCTGGAACTGACTGATTATCAACTTGATTTTATGGAACATTTAGCCCTTCCGGGCGATAGCAATCAAGATGTACGGATTTTTGTAGAGACATATTTGTACTTTGGATTACTGACAGTTTTATCGGTATTTGCCCGTAATTTGTTCCGTACCGAACGGCGTAATCGGCAATTATTAGCCAAATCCACCGCCAATAACGAAATATTGGCACGTCAGCAACAAAAACTACGCTCTGCCAATCAAAAATTATTGTTCAACCAAAAAGAATTGGAACAAACCCACGAGCAACTGCGACAAGTCCAAGAATCCCAAATTTCAGCCTTAAATCACGCTTTAAATCAACAAGTTGAGGCAATTAATAAAGTTACGATTGTTACCGAGATTCATACGGACGGAACAATTTTAAATATTAATCCCAAACATCAAGAGGTATTTCATTTCACGAAAGAAAATCTTATCGGACAAAAATGGGATAAATTTATTGAACAAACAGAATCGCCTACGGCAGGCATCTTGACAAAAATCGCACAGGGCGAAATTCTACAAATCGAAGTATGTCATCTGACCAAACTCCATACGACCATCTGGACAAACAGCACCTTGATTCCGTTTTATCAGGCGGATGGCACGATAGAAAAATTTGTCGAAATTTCATTTTCGATTGATAAACTCATCAAACAACAAGAAGAATTACGAGAAAGTCAGAAAAATTTGGAATTTTATGATAAAAGTCTGACCAAATTTAGCCAAATCATGCGCTGGGACGGCAATGGCTCGATTGCTGAATGGGCGCACAAATTATTAGATAATTTGGTGGATTATTTAGGTGCATTTCAGGGGGCAATGTACGGACTCAATACCAAGTCAAATACTCTCAAATTGTTGTGCGCTTATGCTTACGATGAATCCCAAGATTTAAAACCCGAACTTCAACTGGGCGAAGGAATTATTGGTGAGGTAGCGCGTAGTCAGAAAGTCATTCATAT
>CAZNYR010000142.1:0-6855 GCA_964577275.1 uncultured Cytophagales bacterium
TTGAATCGGTATTTTCCCTTCGATTTGAGGGTGCGTCTGAGCAAACGAATTCACGCCCAAAAATGAAGAGAAAAGTAAGGTGTAAGCCACTTTTTTTAACATCATCCTATCAATTTATAATTTACTAAATGGTCAAGTCATAAAAATAGCTCACAAATACAGTGCGAGCTTCTTGATTAGTTGTTCAAATATTTTGCAAAGGCTAATAATTTGCTTTCTTCAAAACTATTTGCCATGATTTGTAAGCCTATCGGCAAGCCATTTCGGTCTGTACCATTTGGAATTGAAATTCCGGGAATCCCGACAACATTTGCCTGCACGGAAAAAATATCCGCCAGATACATTTGAATCGGATTTTCGGCAAATGCTCCGAAAGCAGGTGCGGTCGTTGGTGCGGTCGGAGAAATAATAAAATCGTACTGCCCAAAAAGTTCGCTTGTTTTTTCTTTGATTAAACGTCTTACTTTCTGCGCCTTCGTAAAATACGCATCATAATAACTGGCACTCAACACAAAAGTACCGAGCATGATACGCCGTTTGACCTCTTCGCCAAATCCTTCCGTCCGACTCAATTTGAACATCGACATCAAATCCGTTGCGTTATCGCTTCGGTAGCCGTAGCGCACGCCATCATAGCGAGAAAGATTCGTGCTGGCTTCCGCCATCGTCAAGATATAATAGGCAGGCAATACATACTCAAGCCATGGAAAATCCACCGCTTCTACGGTGTGTCCGTCTGCCTTGAGCTGTTCAATTTTTTGTGTCGTTGCTTGACGGACATCTTCGCTAAGTCCCTCACCCTCAAAGACTTCCTTATAATATGCAATCGAATATTTTTTGCCATTTACATTCAGAAGTTGCGAATAAGGCGGGACATCTCGCTGCGAAACCGTGCTATCAAACTCATCTTGCCCTGCAATAATTTCCAGCACCAAGGCAATATCTTCGGTCTGTTTGGCAAGAACTCCGATGCAATCAAAAGATGACGCATAAGCAATCAAACCATAACGAGAAATGCGCGAATATGTCGGTTTTAAGCCATAAATACCACAAAAAGAAGCGGGCTGACGCACCGACCCTCCCGTATCCGAACCCAAGGAAACCAGACACATATCCGCCTGAACTGCCACCGCCGAACCACCCGAAGAGCCACCCGGCACATGGTCTGGATTCACGGCATTCCGAGTAACGCCAAAAGCCGAAGTTTCAGTGGTCGAACCCATCGCAAATTCATCGCAGTTTTGTCGCCCAATGATAATCGCATCCTCATCGAGTAATCGCTGAACGGCTGTCGCCGTAAACTGGGATTCAAAGCCTTGCAGAATCTTGGACGAAGCCTGCAATCCATGGTTTTTGTAGCAAAGTACATCCTTGATGCCTACAACCATGCCAGCCAATTTGCCTGCCGTGCCTGCCTTGATTTTTTGGTCAATTTCTTCGGCGTGTGCTAGTGCTTCATCGGCATAAACCGCCAAAAAAGCATGCAGTTTTCCGTTCTTATCGGAAATTGTTTGAAGATAGGATTTGACCAACTCCACGCACGAAGTTTGGTCATCTTTTAGTGCGTTTTGTATTTCTTTGAATGAAGCGTACACGAGCCTATTTTGGTTTTAGCAGTTTAGTTTTTGTGATAATTCCTCCGAAAAAATTGCCCCCACAATGCAACGTTTCCATCTTAACTTTGGGTCTTTTTTGTAGAATGGGCAAAAAATTATCGGTACGGCTTTCAAAATTAAAATTTGATTAAAAAATTAAATCCAAAGAAAAACCGTACCAAAGTCATCTTGTCCTAATCACGAATCATCACTTTAGAATTTGTAAATGTACAAATCGTGTGTTTAGGAAACAAGTAAATCAAGTGTAGAATAATTACTTTTTGTCAGATACTTGCTTGACGGTCTTATCAATATCTTCGGTTTCATCCTCAATTTCTTTTTTGATGTCTTGGGTTGCCTCCTTAAATTCTCGGATGCCACGTCCCAGCCCGCGCGCCAATTCGGGAATGCGTTTTGCGCCAAAAAGCAACAATATCGCCAACAAAATGAGAAATACTTCCCATCCGCCTAAGCCACCGATAAAAAGTAATGATGCGTTTAATGCCATGATTTTTAATAAAATGATTTATAATCTTATGCCGAACAAAGATAACAAATAATTCTGAACCAAAAACCTTAGCGAGCGTACCAAGTTTTGCCAGTCGCCAAAAACCTAAATCAGCCCCAACGGAAGCAAAAATATGATTTCTCAAAAAAAATTCGTTTATTTTGGATAATTTCAAAAAATCAAACCATGAACGACACGTCTTATTATCTCGAAAGCAATCCTAAAGGACTCAAAAACAGGCTCTTAGGTTTTGTCAAAGACAACACCAAAACGCTATCTCTGGAGGGCAATTATCTCAAAATATCGGAAGCCAAAAAAGTATCCGAATTATACGTTCCTGATATTTCCGCCGCCCAAATTCACGATAATCAAGGCACACACGACCTGAAAAATTATGCCTTCCAACATCATCAAATTCATGCCCTCGAACTAACCCACGAACGACACATTTTTTATCTCGAAAGTAAACATTTTGATCCTAACAAATTTATTGAATTTACCAAAAAATTACAAAATTCATGGACAGAATCTCGGCGCACTTTTGATGAAAAATTGGATGTCATTTACCAAAAATGTGAACAAAATATCCGCAGAGATAAACGACTCGAAACCGAGTTTCAGAACAAACTCAACGAAATCTATAATTCGGTTTATCAGGTCTATCAAACCGATAAGAAAAATCCGAATTATCAACAAATTTTGAAGCATCCCGATACGGTATATTATTTCCTGAATCGATACAATTATTACTATTATTATCGCCGAAATTTTTATCGACCCAATACCACCGCCCAAACCATAGAAACGGTAGAAAATATGATAAAAACCGTACAGCTAAATCTGAATGTAGCGCGTTCTCGGATGGAATCTTACCGAAAAATTCAGGAAGATTTGCAACGCCGAAAAATTGACTACCAAAGCAAGAAAAAACTCGCACAAATTGCCCAAGATTTGGAAAACTTGCAAGCACAAAATATGCAAGAAGGATTCAAAAAACATGAACTGGATTACGATACTGAAGTTATCGAACAGCTTGATATTCTGACAGATACGATAGGCGAAATTACTACTGAAGAAAAATCAGAAATGCTCCAGACGCATATTCTTTCGTTTGCCGAAATGACCGAAAACGAAAACGAAATACTCAAGGCACTGAACCAAAAATTAAAGATTTAGGAAGGCTTAGTTACGGACAAAAAGTTCGTTGCCCACCAAAGTCGTTTCATATCTCTGGAGTGGCAAAATGGCTACGCCAGAAAGTACATTGCCCTCAAAATCAAATTGCGAACCACAACAAGAATCGAGCATAAAAAAGCCCGAATTATCAACCCAAACTTGGGCGCAAGAATTGCTCGGCTCAAATGTACAATTCCGTTCAAAAGCATAATACATTGAGGCATTTTTGCGATACACAATCACGCCTCGAAGTCCGCCTTGAAAATACAAAAAACCACCATCACGCCATAGATTTTGGTGGCGTAAATCGTTCAGATTGATGCGAATATTGACAGGCACATAAGGCAGTGGTGTTTCTACATACGAGCCACACGAAAAAATCAAAAAGATAACAAGATAACTTAGTTTTGTCATATTTTAGCCAAAGATTCAGATTCAGTAAAATAAATATTTTTACGTTTTTCTTTGAGTAGAACTTTTGCTTTGTAGCATGTCCCACCGATGGGGGGATTAAATTTGCTGACAGACAGCTCAACCACCTGAATTTCAGGGAATTGAATAAAAATTCGCCGCAAAGTTCGATACGCCAAATGTTCGAGCAACTTGGTCGGAATTTTCATTTCAGATTTGACGACCTGATACAATTTGCCATAATCCACAGTATGCACAATAGAATCTTCCCGTTTTGCGCCCGAAAAATCCGTTTTAACGGTCAAATCGACCGAATAGCGATTGCCAATTTTGCGCTCTTCGGCACTCACGCCATGATAGGCAAAAAACTCAAGTCCTTCTAATATGATTGTTCCCATTTTGTTAATTTTTAGCATTTTATATGCGATAATTACTTTCTTGCATTCCCTTCTGAAAACATCTTCGGCAGCGGGGTTCGTATTTGTCTTTTTCTCCGATAAGCACCTGATTATCAGACTTATCTAATCGGTAAGAAAAAGAAGCAGGTGCGCCACAGCACGAGCAGATAGCCTTGACTTTAGTTACAAAATCAGCAATCGCCATTAACTGTGGCATCACCCCAAATGGCTTCCCCTCGAAGTCCATATCCAATCCTGAAATAATCACTCGAATATTTTGATTGGCTAAAATTTGGATAACGTGCGGCAAATTTTCATCAAAAAATTGTGCTTCGTCAATTCCAACCACCTGACAATCAGTAGATAATTCCAAAATTTTTAGAGCATTATCCACAGGAATCGCCTGCATCGAAATTTGGTTATGCGAAACGACCTCATCTTGGGCATATCGAATATCCATTTTGGGCTTGAACACTTTGACACGCTGCCGAGCAATTTCTACTCGGCGGATGCGCCGCAATAATTCTTCGGTTTTGCCAGAAAACATACATCCGCATACCAGTTCTATCCAGCCCATCTGACTTTGCTGGTCTAAGTAAGGTTCTAAAAACATAAACTTGGAGAATTTTTTAAACGTACAAAACTACGATAGACAACTTGAGAAACAAAATATACCATACAGAAAGTAAATGTGTGAGAATAAATATCAAATAATCATCTGATAATCAAGCTATTGTATCCGAATCAAAAAGGAATTGTTCTTACTCCACTCCTTTACTTGATATAATGTGGAACTTACGAAAACTCAAAAAATGCGACCTGAAATCTATTTTTTTTGATATTTTTTCTGTAACTCCTGATAACTTTGTGTTTCCAAAATTATGCTCATATTTTAAATAAATGATATTCTATGAAATTGTTAAAATTTCCCGTAATTTTTTTGCTGTTGCTTTTGAGTGTGGGTTTTCAATCACCCGAACAGTCGCCCACCGACCCGATATTGCTCAAAGTGGGCGATAATTCCGTTACGCTTTCGGAATTTAGATTTATTTATGAAAAAAATAACGCCAATGCCGAAGATGCGTATTCCGAAAAAAGTATCCGAGAATATTTGGATTTATTTATCAAATTTAAATTAAAAGTGAACGAAGCCTTCGCCCTAAATTACGACCAATCGGCTGATTTTCAGAAGGAATACGAGGTGTATAAGAAACAACTTGCCAAGCCTTATCTGACTGAAAACAAGGTAACAGATGTCTTGGTTGAACAAGCCTACGAACGCCTGAAATATGAAATTAATGCCTCACATATCTTGATTCGAGTGCCTGAAAATGCGTCGCCAGCCGATACGCTCAAGGCATTCAAAACGATAAAAGAAATTCGGAAAAAAGCACTTCAACGTGAAGATTTTGGCGCATTAGCCCAAGCCTTTTCTGAAGATCCCTCCGCTCAAGAAAATGCGGGGAATTTAGGTTGGTTCACGGCACTTCAGATGGTTTATCAATTTGAGGATATGGCATACGGCACGCCTGCGAACGAGATTTCGCCGATTTTCAGAACTTCGTATGGGTATCATATCCTGAAAACACACGAAAGTCGCCCGTCAAACGGAGCAGTAAAAGTAGCACATTTGATGATTCGTACCCCCAAAAACGCCACCTCAGCCGACCTTCAGGAAGCCAAAAATAAAATTACTGCCATCGAGCAAGAAATCGCAAAAGGCAAAAAATGGGAAGAAGCTGTGGCTCAATATTCCGAAGATTTGGCGACCAAAGAACGGGGTGGCGAACTCGATTGGTTCAGTGCAGGAACAATGCTCAAATCCATCGAAGAGGCGGCGTTTAATCTCAAAAAATCAGGTGATATTTCTACGCCAGTCCAGTCCCCGTATGGCTTTCATTTGATTCGATTGGTGGCACGAAAACATTTGGATTCTTTTGACAAAATGGAAGCGATTTTACGACAAAAAGTATCGCGCGATTCGCGCTCGCAACTCAACCGCAAGCTGCTCATCGAACGACTCAAAAAAGAAAATCAATTTACCGAAATCCGTAACGTAGAGAAACTTATCGAATCCAAAGCGACACCCGATTTGATGTCCGCATCATGGAGCTATAATCCTAAAAATGAGGATATTAAAACAGAAATTTTTTCGATTCAAGAACAGAAATATACGCTCGAAAATTTCTTAGAATTTGTACGCGGGGCGCAACAAGTTCAGAAATCTGGCACGGCAAAAAGGTACATGATAAGCCTTTATGACCTATTTGTGAAACAAAAAATTTTGGAATACGAGGAGACACATTTGGCGGAAAAATACCCCGAATATCGCTACCTTTTGAAGGAATACAAGGAGGGAATTTTGTTGTTTCAAATCATGGAAAAAAATATCTGGACAAAAGCCCTCACCGATGAGGCAGGGTTGAAAGAATTTTTTGAACAAAATCGTCAAAAATACCAAAAACAACCGACCGCAGTAGCACAAATTTTTGACCTTGCGAATCAAGCCACCTATCAAAAATTGATGGATGAACTCAAAAAAGATTTTCACCCTGATAATTCGACAAAATTATCACCTACGGGATTTGCCAATCATGCCGTGATTTTGCGAAGTTCTGAGCAAGAGTCTGTGAATCAGGTCATTGTCTATCTTAAAAATAATCCAGATGTCATTGTCGAGTTGCAGGGTACGTATTCATTCAAGGAAAAAGACAACCCCGATTTGGGGCGACAACGCATCAAAATTGTCAAAAAATACATGACCGAC
>CAZNYR010000143.1:0-6653 GCA_964577275.1 uncultured Cytophagales bacterium
GGTTTTACCAATCGTTAGGAGTTTTCTTTTTTTTATACTTTTTTTTTATACTTTTTGGGCAGGCACACCAAAAACTGTTTGGCCATCAGCCACATCTCTCATCACAACGGAGCCAGCCACAATACGGGCATTTTCGCCAATTTTAACATTTGCCGTGATGGTAACGCCTGACCCGATAAACGCTTTTTTTCCAATATTTACTCCTGAATTAATGACCGCACCCGACCCGATATAGACCAAATCGCCGATTTTTGCCTCGTAATTGATGGTCGTTTGTGGCTGAATCAGGCAATGATTGCCGATTTCTACTTCTGAACCCAGATATACGCCCGCTCCAATAAAATTACCATGTTGAAGCATGACGGAATTTTCCAGCACCGATACAGGATGCACGACATTAATCGGCATTTTTTTTCGTTTTTTCTGGATAAGTTCGGCTAAGGCTTCTCGTTTTTCGACCTCCTCTACCGCAATACAGACATCACATTCATCGCCGATTATCCGAAATAACGTATCGTCAGCTACACTTCCTAAGACCGTAACTTCCTGAATTAGAGTATGATGCAAGGATTCATTATCATCCAAAAAACCATAAACAATCACTTCGTTTTGTATAAAAATGTCTAAGGCAGTTTTGCCCAGACCGCCTGCGCCCAAAATCATGACAGGTTTGTCCATTATTTTCTTCGATTTAAGTTATTAATTTCGTGATATAAAATAACGTATAAAAACGCAAATTTTGCAAACTCAAAATGTTCATTTTCGGACACTTTGCCGAACAATAATGAACGAATTTGTTGTTTTAAGAATTTTAACATTCCAATATAACCTATTGATAATCAATAGATTGTGTATTATTTTGTATTTTTGGTATAGCTTTGGAAATAAGATAAAAGCATAACGAAAAGATTACCTACAAAAACAGCGTAAAAACATTACTTTCGTCAAAGTCAAATTAATGAATATACCTTTTGTTTCCGAGAAAAATCTGCTCGAAAATAATTCTAAAAATTACTAAAACGATAAACAGACGATTCGCCTCGTCCAGACAGCGTCAAATTATTTTATTTTTTAAACTCCAAAAACACGTAATAATCATGCAAAGTTTCATTAATACAGAGGCTCTCCCCATCGAAGCCATCAAGTCCAGTTCCAGAAAATACGGAAATTCGTATGCTACTTTCCTCGCCCAACGCTACCACAACGAGGTGTTAAAGCCCAAAAAAGTACGTGCAAGAAGTTATTTTCAGAAGACCGAAGAACAAAAATTGGACTTTAAGTTCTTTGAAAAATCCTATTTTACAGAACCTTTAGTGAAAGGAGTATTCTGGAACTTGACCCTTCGCCGAGATGCCGAAAATAATACCGAAAATATCCACCGCATCGAAGCCATGATTGATGAAATCTTGCGAGATAAACCTCAGGAGTTAGCTACGCTTAATAAGATTCCCGTCAATAAAGTTTCGACCAAAATTGTGCTGTATCAGCGTCTGCAAAATGCCAAAGATTTTATTGATAAATCATTTGATACCAAATTGTCTTTGAGAAAGTTAGCTGAAGAAGCCTGTCTTTCGGAGCATCATTTTTTACGCCATTTCAAGACGGCTTTCGACATCACGCCACACCAATACATTACACAAAAACGATTAGAAAAAGCTCGGATTTTATTGCTCAATACCGAAGCCTCTATTTCGGAAATTAGCGAACAAATCGGCATGGATAATTTGAGTTCATTTAGTCGATTATTCAAAAAACATCACGGCGTATCGCCCGAAAAATACCGAAAAAATCAGACAGCACGCATTGTCGAATAATCCTTGTATCTTGATAAAATACAACATTATTATAATTCCCGATAAACTTGTCAGGTTTCATATTTTAGAATACAGATTACGTGGATAATCAATGATTTGACCCACGAAAAAAGCCTTATCAGATTACTGATAAGGCTAAAAGTACTCAGGGTGGGAGTCGAACCCACACGAGTGTTACCTCATTGGTGTTTGAGACCAACGCGTCTACCGATTCCGCCACCTGAGCAGGAAAATAAAGGCTTATGTCTGTGAATGCAAAGTACTCAGGGCGGGAGTCGAACCCGCACGAGTGTTACCTCATTGGTGTTTGAGACCAAC
Source organism: uncultured Cytophagales bacterium (assembly GCA_964577275.1). Classification (GTDB taxonomy): domain Bacteria; phylum Bacteroidota; class Bacteroidia; order Cytophagales; family Thermoflexibacteraceae; genus UBA2561. Next base: position 2,133 of record CAZNYR010000143.1, read on the forward strand.
GCGTCTACCAATTCCGCCACCTGAGCATTTTTGATTTTATCAGTCTTTTACTGATTTTGAGGATGCAAATATCTGGATATTCTCTGATTTGTCCAAAGAATATGGATTTTATTTTTGCAATTATTTCATAAACAACTGAAGATAAACTATTTACTACTGGGGATTTATCCGAAATAATCGTTCTGATTTAGACGTGAGCATTTACATCCTTACGCCGAAGCTAACTAACTGTAAATCAGGGGATGTTCCCGAGAATAACGCATTCAAATCGTAGTTCATGAAGAGTCGCCAGCCATCATATCCGACCTCCGAACGCAAGCCATATCGCAAATCGTTCAGCCCAAAAGTATGATATTCTTTTTCCGTTTTGTTGATGCCTTCGGTGCGATACGTGCGCTTGAAATGGCTTCCGATACGGTATCCCAAATGACCGCCTACACCGAATGTCCATTTTTTGGTGCTTGTAAATTCGAGCATCAAAGGCAACGATAAATAACTGATATTGAGCTTCGATTTATCGACCTCAAACGTATCAATGCCAAAAATAGTGCCTGCTTCGGAGGTTTCCAAAACCGTATTTTCTACAAAGCTCAGGGAGTTCCAAGCCATTTCCGTCCCGATTCGGAGATTCGTATGTTCAGAAACTTTAGTTCTGATACTTGCCGAAATCGCAAAATAATTTGACCGCCATGTCTGCAAATCTTGGGCAATAGCACTTGCCGCCCGACCATTTTGTTGGTAATTATTAAACCCGACATCAAAATTCCAGACTAATTTGGTATTCCTATTATCCTGACAATCAACCTTTTGTGATTGCATAGATTTTTCTGTTTTGGTCGGATGTACTGCCGTGATGCTTGCCTGCATATTCTGGCTGGCAACCAATTCGGCATTTTCCGCAGGGTGCGCCTCCGAATAAATGGGTTGTTCGGTAGTCGATTGGGTATTCATGTAGGCATTGACTTTAGCAACCAACGCATTCAAATCCAATTCGCTCAAAACCTTACGGTCTTCGGCATCAGCGATGTGCAACTCCAGACGGCTATTTTTGCCAAACTTAATGATGACCGTATCGCCATTTGCCTCAATTTTTGGAGTATGCGATGAGGCTTCTAAAGAACTGAAAGACAAGGCAATAAGCCCTATCAACATGACCACGAATAAATTTATTGTTTGCATGACTCTGCGTATTTTTGGGGTGATTGTATATCAATTCTGCTCGGAATCTGGATTTTTTTTCAGTTGGTTCAAATCCACTTTTTCTCCGTTCTTAAAATTTTTGACCTGTTTGAACACACGTCCCAAATGGGAGGCAGGCTCTTTTTGTACTTTTTCAATAGAATCTGCTTCGGGGAACATCGCCGATATTTCTTTATTTCGGGGACTTTGTCGATTGCCTGCTTCGTTGCCCATCTTGATAATAATTTCCACTTGATGTGATTGATTTTTGGTCAGTTTTTCGGTTGATTCTTGCTCGATATTTTCCTCTGTTTTGGTGGAAGAAGCCTTTACTTTTTGTTGCTCCGAAACGGACAAGCTATCAGGTATTTTTTTTGAGCCGTCTGATTGATTATCAATAGTTTGATGCAATAAAGAACGACTGCTTTTTTGCGTTTTATGTTCCGAAAATACTGCAATTTCAGCCCTCGATTTTTCGGGAGAATGTGTCGATTTTTTAGAGGACATCACCAAATTATTCTCATGTCTAATTTGGATACCACTTTGGGCGATTTGCATTTCCGAATCGGATACATTTCCAGTATCATTCGGAGTGTTTTTTTTAGTCTTTTCGGACGGCTGATTTTTTGTACTTTTCAAAGAATCATTCACGATTATGGAAGTCGCATGAACTGTTTTTTCATACTCCGAAGCATACCAAATGCCGCTACTTACCGTCAGCAGAATTGCCACTGCAACCAAGCCTTTTTTGTAAGCAAACCCTTTGGGTTTTGGCTCTTGGTCAAGGGCTTTTTCGAGGGTTTCCCATGCGCAAGCTGATGGGGTTACACCATGATTTCGGAGGGTATCTCGAAAAAATTTATCGGTCGAGTTTTCTGTTTTCATTCTGGGTAACACGGTCTTATGAGTTCAAAAATTAAATACGCATCGAATGGTCTTCGTGCATCTGAACAGTTTTTTTGAGTAAATTTCTGGCGCGGTTGAGTTGTGATTTTGAGGTACTTACCGAGATATGAAGTTGTTCGGCAATTTCTTTATGGCTGTATCCTTCGATGGCATACAGATTGAAAACCGTGCGATAACCTGTCGGCAAATTCGCTACCATTTCTAACAAATCATCGGCTTCCAAAGGCGATTCCGTGAGCTGATATTCAGGATAATAGTCCGCATTTTCAATCTCCTCAAAATACGTATTTTTTTTCTTACGCAGGGCGGTCAGTGCCTCATTAACGACAATGCGCCGAATCCAGCCCTCAAAACTTCCTTTGCCTTGATAACTATCCAAATGCTTAAAAACCTTCATCAATGCCGTTACCATAACGTCCTCTGCCTCCGCCTCATTTTTGAGATAGCGACAGCAAACCGATAGCATTTTGGCACTATATTTCTCGTATAGTGCCTTTTGCGCCTTCCGAACTCCCTTCTTACAGTCCTTGATGAGTTCGGATTCATCCGAATATGATTTTCTAAAGTTCAGCATTCGTTCAAGATTCAACTAAGAGATGATGCCAAAAGTAGAAAGGTTGTTTGACAAGTCATTTTTTTTTTTTTGAAATACTTCTAAATTTTTGATAAATACCTGATAACGCTGTTGGCTGTGTCCTCACAGCCAACTAAAATACCAAAGTAAATTTAGTTTGTCTGTTGATTTGAGTGTACTTTATTGATTAATTCTTGAAAATAATCTGCCGAAAACCGAAGCCGACTGCCATACCACGAAAATAATTCGCCATCGACCAAAATGACGTTTGATTTTGGGCTAAGTCCTTGTAAATCAGATAAATGTTTTTCCCCAAAAGGATAAGGCTCAGAGGAAAGTAAAATCAATTCGGGTGCTAATTTTTGGATTTCTTCGGCTAAAATTTCGGGATAACGACTTGTTTTTATCGTATTTTCAAAACCACATAATTTGAGCATTTCATCAATAAATGTATTTTGTCCGACCGCCATGTAAGGATTTTGCCAAATTAAATACAAAACTGTTTTTTTAAAAGGCTTTATGCTCCTGAAATGATGTTGAATTTCCGCTATGAGCTTCTGGGATTCGACTTCTTTTTGAGTGATTTTTCCGATAGCTACTATGGCTTCATAAGCATCCGAAAGCGTCAGAATATCACTCATCCAAACGGCATAATTTTCAGCTAATTTTTCGATGCCTTCTTGATAATTTTCTTCTTTATTTCCGATAATCAAATCAGGTTTAAGTGCTTGAATCACAGAAAATTTAAAATTTTTTGTACCGCCAATTTTCGGAACAAATTTCGTTTTAGTGGCGGGATGAATACAAAACTTGGTGATGCCAATGATTTCATGTGCCAGCCCCAAATCAAAAAGCAATTCGGTTAGTGATGGCACCAGCGAAATGATGCGTTTTGGTGGTTTAGAAATTGTAATTTTCCGATTCATTTGGTCAATGTATGTTTTTAATGCCATAAATCATAAATTTAGAATCATTTGAACAAAAAGAAACATCATAAAATTTGTATTTTTGTGAAATTAGGTTTAATAAAAATACAAAAATGGACTTAAAAACCATCATTCAGCAATATGCCCATGAATTTGCGGCAGATATTATCACCGACCGCCGACATATTCACGCTCATCCCGAATTATCGTTTCAGGAAGAGCAAACGTGTCGCTATATTTTTGAACGTCTGCAATCCTTTGATATACAACCCCAAATCATCGGAAAAACGGGCGTTACAGCACTTATCAAAGGCAAAAACCCCGAAAATCGTACCGTTGCGCTCCGTGCCGATATAGATGCCTTGCCCATTTTGGAAGCGAATAACGTGCCTTATAAGTCTAAAAATGAGGGCATTATGCACGCCTGCGGACACGATGTGCATACGGCATCGCTTTTGGGAACGGCTCGTATTTTGAATCAATTGAAAAATGACTTTGAAGGCACAGTAAAATTAATTTTTCAGCCCGGTGAAGAGAAACTCCCCGGTGGGGCTTCCATCTTGATAAAAGAAGGAATTTTGGAAAATCCAAAACCACAAAGTATTCTGGGTCAGCACGTTCTGCCTCAAATGGAGATCGGGAAATTTGGTTTTCGGTCGGGGATGTATATGGCGAGTGCGGACGAAATTTACGTTACTGTTACGGGCAAAGGCGGACACGGTGCGATGCCCGAAACCTTTATCGACCCCGTGCTGATTACTTCGCATATTATTGTGGCGTTGCAACAAATTGTGAGCCGTGCCAATCCCAGAATACCTGCCGTTTTGTCATTTGGCGATGTGCGGGCAGAAGGTGCAACAAATATCATTCCAAATCATGTTTTTTTGAAAGGAACGTTCCGCACCATGAACGAAGAATTCCGAAACGAATCGCACC
>CAZNYR010000144.1:0-6571 GCA_964577275.1 uncultured Cytophagales bacterium
GATGATTGGCAAAACCGCTGACCTCATCCACGAGAAAAAAATTGACGGAATTTCTGCCATTCGAGATGAATCAGATAAGGACGGAACGCGCGTGGTTTATGACCTCAAACGAGATGCCGTGCCTTCTGTTGTTTTGTATAACTTATTCAAACAGACGCAGTTACAGGTTTCTTTTAGTGTCAATAATGTGGCATTATTGAATGGTCGCCCGCAGACATTGAACCTCAAAGATTTAATCAAATGTTATGTCAAGCATCGGCACGAAATCGTAACGCGGCGCACACAATTTGAATTGGAGCAAGCCGAAAAACGAGCGCATATTTTGGAAGGTTTGCTCAAAGCCCTTGACCATATTGACGAAATTATCAAATTGATTCGAGGTTCACGAGATGCCGAAATTGCCAAAACAGGCTTGATTGAACAATTTGAATTTTCAGAAATTCAGGCAAAAGCCATTCTCGAAATGCGATTGCAACGCCTCACGGGGCTGGAGCGCGATAAATTGCAGAGCGAATACGATGAATTACAGCTTACGATTGCTGATTTGAAAGATATTTTAGCCAGTGAATCTCGAAGAATGCAGATTATCAAAGACGAACTGGCGGAAATGAAGGATAAATACGGCGATGAACGCCGAACGGGAATCGTATATAGTGCCGAAGATATTGGCATCGAAGATATGATTGCCGAAGAGGAAATGGTCATTACGATTTCGCACGAAGGCTACATGAAACGCACCGCCCTGACCGAATACCGAACACAAGGACGTGGCGGCGTGGGCGCACGAGGCGTATCGACCAAAAATGATGATTTTACCGAACATCTTTTCGTAACCTCTACGCATAGTTATCTCCTGATTTTCACCGAGTTAGGGAAAGTTTATTGGCTCAAAGCCTATGAAGTTCCCGAAGGTGGAAAAGTATCCAAAGGTCGCCCCCTCCAAAATATCATTAATATTGATAAGGAAGATAAAGCACGGACCATTATTAGTGTCAAAGACCTCAAAGATGAAGATTATATCGAAAATCATTATCTGGTCATGTGTACCGAAAAAGGGCAAATCAAAAAAACTCGCCTCAAGGAATATTCACGCCCTCGACAAAGTGGGATTCAGGCAATTACCATCAAAGAAGGCGATACTTTATTAAATGTTGCCTTGACCAATGGCGAAAGTCAAATCGTACTGGCGGCACGTTCGGGACAAGCCATCCGATTTGAAGAAAGCAAAGTTCGTCCGATGGGACGAACCGCCGCAGGAGTGCGAGGAATTAATATCGCTGATGATGACCAAGTTATCGGCATGATTGCCATTTTGGATGATAATTCACAGGTGCTGGTCGTTTCCGAAAAAGGATACGGCAAACGCTCTTCGATTGACGAATATCGCATCACCAATCGAGGCGGAAAAGGCGTGCGAACCCTGAATATTACCGAAAAAACAGGCAAATTAGTCAGTATCAAGAGTGTAACTGACCATGACCAACTCATGATTATCAATAAAACAGGCGTGATTATTCGGTTTTCAATTTCCGAATTGCGGGTCATGGGACGAGCAACGCAAGGCGTGCGGATTATCAAACTCAATGAAACGGACGAAATTTCTTCCGTTGCCAAAATCGCCATTCCAGAAGACGAAGTCGAGGAAAATTTAATCGAAAATGAAGAACTGAATCAAATAGAAAGTTCTGAAAATGAAGAAGATATAACTTCGGAAAATTAAATCTTTGCCTAATCAATTTGCTAAGAAAATCCCCAAAAACTCAAATTTTTGGGGATTTTTTTATCAAACAAATCACAGCCACAAAATGTGTGATTTGTCAGAAAAAAACACTAATTTTTCAGAAAATAAAATAGCGTCAAATGGACACATCACAAAACAAAACAATCTGGTAAGATTTTCGTTTTTGGTTCGTAATTTGAAACCTAATTTTTTGACAACCATCGTAATTTTTCGCTGAAAATATGTACAAAACCAAGATTTTATTGACTTTTTTGGCGCAAATATGCTGTCTATTTTCGTGTCAAGATACCCAAGAACAAGCACAAGAGCCACCCATGGCAGGCGTGCCATTAGGAGAGCAATGCTTTGAGTATAAGGGAGATAACAAAAGAATTTATGTACGGTTGATGGTCGAAGATACGCTTGTTGTGGGGAGCTATAAGGAATATATACGTGATGACGTTCGGGCGGAATATTTTACCAAAAGTTCTTCGTTTCGGGCAATTCGTAAAAAAGATGGGCTTGATGTCTTTCTGACCAACGAAAGTGGCATCCAAAGTCGAGCCATTTGGTATCTCAAACCGCATGAACTCAAGTTGGGCAGTTTCAAGTGTGTTCCCATGGCTTGCGTTGCGCCAGAGGACGTGCGACAAAAACAAATTTCAAAAATAAACCAATATAAGTTCTTGATTGACAAGCAGTTAAAAAACCTTACGCCACAACACAAAACCTATCGAAGTCCCTCATTAAAATTAGAAGGCAAAACCATGAGCTATTACAAGAATACACATCTCCTAAAATTAATAGACGAGCAACAGAGTCCAAATGGACGTATTTTGACCAAATATTACTTCACAGAAAAAGACGAGCTATTGGCAGTTTCAAGGACGGAATGGCGAAATACATCCGAAAACATACAAGAGATGCGACACGAAGATTTATTCTTTGAAAACAAAAAACTTACTGCCGTACTCGAAAAGTTTAGTGTACAAAATTCTTCCCAAACTGCTGATTCCAAAAGCGCAGTCGCTTCCGACATTACCGAAAATATTAGCAGTATGTTAGCCAGCAAATCCAAACGCCACCTCGAAGAAGCCTTCGCTTTTGTCGGTTTCGTACAATCTCCAAAAGGATATGATGCCTTTTTCAATTATTAAAAATAATGGGCAAAACCAAATTTACATTTTGCCCACCAACCCCTTAAAGTTCTACGATTTCGACATCAGGATATTTTGATTTATCAAACTGAAAATCAGAGGTTTTGACGGAAATATTTGCCTGAAAATTACGAATCGCATAAAGATAACGTCGTCCACTTTTCTCAAATATTTTCCAGCTCTGAAGTCGTTTATCCGTTTTGTTAATCGTCAAACGAATCTTGAAATATTCCTTATTTCGGTCATCTGGTGTTAAATCAATGACTTGCAAGCCACCTTTTTCTTCGATTAAATGATACCGAAACCCTTTTTGATACATCTGATACACTTCGGCAGGACTAATATCGCCCTCTTCGGGGTCATAATCGGTTACGGTAACTTCGTTATCTTCTTTAATGAACGTCCATACTTTTTTGCCGTTATTAAAGATGTGTTGCCCGTCCATTTTTAGTGCATACTTATTGTCCTGAACTTTGATGCTTCCTTGCATTTTTTCGAGGGCTTTGTCCTTAGAATTGAGCATACTGTACGTAAAATCAGCCCCATAAGCGTTCATTTTTTTGTAGTTTGCGCTCATTGCATCCAAAATAATTTTGGCATTTGGGTCGGAATTTTTTTGGGCAAAAACAGCAGTCGAACTCAACACAGCCAACATCAACACAAAAACAATTTTAAGAGAATCCATTTCGTTTGAGTATTTTAGTAATCCATAAAAAATGCCTTTGGCACAAAACGACACGCCAAAACAGGCATCTGCAAAATGCAATATTTCTTTCAAAGAATACGGTTTCATGTCCTGAATCGCTGTTAATTAAAAGTTAAGTCATAGAAACAATCGAACACGCTTGGGGTAATATTTGCCCATTGACTTGCCGAATATGATCCAGTCGAACCTGTAAACCAGTATCTAAAACCATAAATTCCTTATCCATTGTTTATCTTTTTTCTAATAAGCCACTTTGCCCCAAAAACCCACTGACCGCTCTGCACGATGTTAAGCTCTTATTTTTAATCATTTATATATTCATTTTTAATTGTCCACCTTGTTTTAAACGCCATTTGTTCTCTTCAAATTCTTCTGCTATTGTTCGTAAAACTATCAAAATTGTTTGATTTTCCGGTGTAATTCCGTTTCTTAACAGAGGCATTATATCTAAAATGATATCGTCTGTTGTTGGTTTTTCACCTAAATTCTCTTTTCGTTTCATGTATGAAAGCAAAAAGTATTTTATACGCATATCCAACGGAATTTTAGTTTTAAATTTCATGTTTTTGCGTATGTGAAATTTCTGATTTTCTTGGTCGTAATCAAATTCGTTCATCAGAATTGGTGTAAGGTCTTTGTATTCGCGGCTCAAAACGTCTAAAAAGCCTAACTCCATGCCTTTCATTATCAATTCATCGTTTATTTGTTCGAGCGTTGCGCCGCTATTTTGAGCAATTACGGCTTCGATGGTTTCAATTACCAAGTCGAAAATATCGTTTCCGAGATTTACCCTTTGAATTGCTTTTGGTGTTTCTTTTTTGATGAAATTAATTATTAATTGACCTGCAAGAACCGAAAATGGATTTTGTCGTTTTTTGAAACTTGTTTGTCCATTTGCTTGTTTGACCGTTCCTGCGTATTCAAATCCTGCTTTTTCGGCGGTATCTACAATAGCGTGCCAATAATGTGGGTCTTTGTGTGCAAATACAAACGACATCCAACGGTCGAACTTTAAAACCCGATACATTTCGTTTATCGACTGCGAAAGCAAATCAACGTATTCGTCTTTGGTTTTTTGTTGTGAGCCGCCTTCAATGGCTTCCAAGTTTCTGTCTTCTTCGCTCACATCTAAATCTAACCATGCATTCCACATGGTGGATAAATCAAGATATGGAATTTTTGCACCATAAGGCGGGTCGGTGTAGATGTAATCTATACTTTCGGTTTCGATAAATGATAAATTGGTAGCTGTGTCTTTTATTATTTTAGCGTTTTCAATGGTGTTTTTATTAATTAAAGGTTCAATTTCTTCTTTGGCTTTTATCAATTTTTGGTATTTCTGAGAATAAACTTTTAATACATCTAAATCAGCGGGTTCGGGAGCTATTCTATACCTGTAATATCTAAATGGCGCACTATCTCCTCCTCCACCACCTTTACTTTTCGTATAATGAAAGGTTTGATTTATTTTATTAACCGTACTCGAAAAAGATAATAATAATGAATTTCTGCAACTTTTGTCTTTTACTTTTAGTATGAGGTGTTTCAGATAAGCAAGTTGTGCTAATTGCTTATCTGAAAATAATTGGCTAACTGTTTCTACATCTGAACCTTTTGGAAGAATATTTCCGTTGGGATGTGGATATTTTTTCAGAGCGTCTTTAATATCTTTTTTGGTTTGCGGTAAATTTGCGGTAAATTTTTTCTCTAATTTGTCAAATTCATCGGCAAGCAAATCGAAATCAACAGGCGTAAGCAAACTGTTTACCATAAAAACAGAAAGTGGATTTAAGTCAATATGAATTGCTTTTCGTTTTGTCATCAGGGCTTCAATAGCCGTAACACCGCTGCCGCCAAATGGGTCGAGAATGGTATCGCCTTGTTGGCTATAGTGTGTAATGTATTTTTGAACAACGTTCCATGCTTGTTTTGTGAAATATCCGTGAACCCCAAAATGTCGTTTTGCCGCTTGTTTTTTTACCGGTATTTCAGGCAATAGTTTTCTATTGAGATAATCAAACTCTTTTTTATGGCTTGCTTTGTATTCTGCTTTGGCTTCTTGCACTATTTGTTGAGCCACAAAGGCATCGGGTGCTAATGTGCGTTCTATTTCGTCCCAATGTTGGTCAATTTCCGAAAGTTGAAAGAAAAGGACGGGTTCTTTTTCGTCTTTTTTGTATGCTACAAATTCTTTGCCGTTGCAAAGTGCAAAAATATCGGCTTGTATTTCGGGGTGAATGGCATAAGAATACACTTGTTCGATATGGTCGCCCGAAGTAATATTTTCATCAGGTGCTTTTGCATCAAGAACCCACGTATATTTTCCGTTTATCTCGAATAAATAATCTGGAATAATATTTATTTGTCGCTTTTTTGAACCAATTTTAACAAACGGGTGCGAAAGTGTTTTGCTATAAACAATTCGGTTATGTCCATAAGCCTTGTAGCCCAATCCTTTTAAAATTGGATTAATCAATTCTTCTCTTACTGCGTCTTCCTTAAATTCAGGATTATTGAGTAATTGAAAATCAAAGTCTTTATAAAAACTATCTGTTGTCATTTATTTGCTAATAGCGATTTTGAAATACGTATTTAAAAGTACTTCACTTTCAGTTTGGCACTGACTTTCATTAGAAGCACAGACTTTTGATTTAGCACTGAACTCGGTATTTTATACACGTTGTTCACTACCATTAAGTTAAGGAAAAAGGCTAACTTCTTTTACCTTCTAAATTTAAAAACTATGTTACAGATTTCAAAAAAATTGTCGGCGAACTCCAAACTTTTTTGAGAAAAACTGCTCAGAATCCCGAAAAATATCGCCAAAAGGCTTGATTATTTTATATGGTTATTAATTTCGTAAATCCTGATTCAAATTTAGTTTAAAAGAGTATTTAATTTTCTGACCATCTTGATAAAACTTATTATTAAAATAAGTACCGATGCAAATTTAGTTTGTATTTTAGTTTAAATGTAACTTATTGATTT
>CAZNYR010000145.1:0-4815 GCA_964577275.1 uncultured Cytophagales bacterium
CGAGCAAGTCATCAATTTGTCGATTTTTGCCTCTCCATTGTGCAAACATCTCTTGCAGTAAGGTTTTTTGAATCGGCATGGGTTTATCGTAAATATCAAAAAGCATTTCCCGAAACCTACGGCTCATGAATTTTTGTCCTTTTGCGCCTCCAAATTGGTCTTGATAACCATCCGAATACAAATAAAATGTGGTGGGTTGCGAAATGTCAAGCGTATGCTGCTTGAAGATGCGCTGTTTGCCTATTCGTTTGCCTCCGATTGGGAGCTTCTCTCCTTTGATAACGTGCAAATTTGGTTTTCGGTTTTGGTCTAATTGTATGTAAACCAGAGGGTTATTCGCTCCAGCAAAATGTAATTTATGCGTTGAAGTATCAATACAAACCAGTGCCATATCCATGCCATCCTGATTGCCTGTTTCTCGTTGTCGCAAAACGATTCTTATACGTTCATGCAGTTCGTTGAGGATGCGTTTGGGGCGATAAATTTTTAAATCATTGATAATTTCATTGAGTAAATCATTGCCTATCAGACTCATAAAGGCACCTGGGATGCCGTGTCCCGTACAGTCGGCGGCTGCCAAAAAGAGTAAATGTCGTTTTTCGGAATACCAATAAAAATCGCCAGAAACCGTATCACGAGGCTGAAATAAGACCATGAAATCCTCGAATTGTGTCTGAATTCGGGCAGTTCGGGGTAAAATTGCCCCTTGTATTCGGGCAGCGTAATTAATTGCCGCATTGATATTTTTGTTTTTTTTGGTGATTTCTTCGTTTTGTAACGAGATTTTCAGATAGGCAGAGCGCAGATTTTCAGCCTGTTGTGTCATTTCTTCTTTGTGCTGTTCGAGTTGCATATTTTTTTCCTGAATGTCATTGGTGCGCTCCAAAACCATGTGTTCGAGGTAACGTTTTTCACGTTCCAATCGCCATGTATTAATACGTACTGCAATCAGTAATAAAACACCCAAAATAATACCGATTAGTACATAGGACTGCCATCGTCTATACCATGTAGGATTGACCGTAAATTCAAAGAAAAGAGAGGAACTCCATGTATAATTTCCTTGTTGTTTTGCCTGAATTTCAAAGCGATATGTCCCTACTTTCAAGGAAGGCAAAATCAGTTTATTTTCCTTTTTCTCCTCTGACCATGCGGGGTTCGAGCGGGCATCACTCAAGATACGATACCGATAACTTACGCCCTTGCCGGGAAAACTTAATGCCAAAAAGTTTAATTCTAAATACCCCCCTTCTATCATCGTAATAATGTGATTATCAAATGGTTGTGGATTTCCATTTACCATAATTTGCCGAAACATTGGGGCGGGCGTTTGTTTCAGTTTATCCATATTTTCGGAAAAAGCCAAGCCCTTTGCTGTGCCTATCCAGAGACGATTTTTATCATCCACCAAAATATCACGATACGTTACATTTTTGGTCGGTAAGCCATTAAAAGCCGTGAAAACCACCGTGTTATCCGAACGATATTTCAACAAACCGTATGCGTTTGCCAGCCAAATATTGTCGTGTTGGTCGATGCGTAGTGCTTTGATGGCATCATTTTTATTACCTTCAAGATAAATTTTTTGTGGCGCAACTTCCATATTAAACCGAAAAAGTCCTTGATTTGTGCCTAACCAAACATGACCTTTTTTATCGAAATCAAAATCCTGAACCTCAAAATTTGGATAATCTACCAATAAACTTACATTGATAAATTTATCGGCAAATTCGTCATATGTATATAAATACGTGTCTTTTCCGCCACCACTAAAAAATATTTTACCCTCCGAATTGACCCGCACTGCCAGAATATCATTCCGAAAACCATCCGTTTTTCCGTATTGTCGGATGTGTAAATCGGGCAAGATTCGCACTACACCCGTATAACCGAATATGCAAATCCAGAGGCGATTTTGGTTATCCGAAGTCATGGATGTGATGCGCTGTCCATCTTCCGTAATTTTGATTTTTTTCAGGGCATTGGTCTGTCGATTAATTTGCGTAATTTCTCCGTTATCATTTGAAATCCAGATATTTTCCAAATCTACGGAAGCCGTTTGAATCGTAAAGTTCTCTTCGGAATATAGGATTTTGAGGTCAAATTTGCCTTGATTTTCACGGACTTCATAAAAGTTTTTGCTATCGGCAAAGTATATTTTTCCGTCAGGCGATTTATCAACGAAATGAATGTAGGCTTTGGTTTGTTCGCTAAAGAGAGGCTGAAAATACGTATGTTTCAGGAATACCACCCCGTCATCAGTCGCCAGCCAATAATTCCCCACGTTTGAACGCAAAATATGATTGATGCTATTATTTGAAAATTGTCCTAATTCTCGGAGCGCATATTTGCCCTTATCATACTGAATTTCAATCAGATGACCGTTATAAGTGCCTGCATAAATTTTGGTTTTATCCGCATGCGTAAAGCAAACAATATCCGATTCGGGCGAGATATTTCGCAAACCAATCACCGTGCCTTTGGGCGTGAGGACAATTTCGTACAAGCCATCCCGTGAAGCCACCAAAAATACGCCCGTCTGCACTTGAATCAGAGCCGATACCAAATGAATTTTGGCAGGCATTTTTACGGGCTTAAATATCTCATAATTAGGCTGATAGCGAAACAAATTTCCCGTAAATGAACACGCATACACATTGCCATATCCATCTTCGACTACCGAAAAAGAGCGTTTATAATCGTGCGAATGATTTTCTAAGCCAAAATTATAGGTGTGTAATTTCCCGTCCTGATAACGATGTAAGCGTTCATTATCCGAAATCCAAAGGTTTTGGTCATGGTCTTCGTAAAGTTGTTTGGACATCCAAACCGTCGAATCGGTCGGATGCTCCGAACCATGTATCAAGGTCTGAATCTGAACCGAATCGTCTATCGTTTTGACCTCGGCAATGCCCGCATCGGTCGAAACCAAAAACCGCCCACTTTGTGTCAGAAATAAATATTTGATGTATTTGCTGGGCAATCCTTCGACAAATTTATCGAAATGCAACCCATCATAACGCAACAAACCATCATCTGTTCCAAGCCAAATAAATCCCGTAGAATCCTGTCCTACGGACTTGACATATTGTCCCAATTTATCGTTCTGTTCCTGAAAATCAATGAGTCGAAATTCCTGTGCCATGCCCGAAAGCACGCTCCAGAAATAAATCCAACACATAAATACTAATTTTCGATTCATATTTGCTCCTCCAAACCAATTAACTGGATTTAAGAAATGACAAATCAAAATCCAAACCTAAAAACGTTAAAACCGTATTTTTTTGATTTTATATTTTTTTTGAAGACGAAATTATATCAAAATATTTTTTATAAAACTTTGATTATCAATAGATTAATTCAAAAAAAAATTTACTTTTGGGTAAATACAAAATCACATAATTCATATTTAAAACAAAATTAGTTATAAAATTATCTACTTTAGGCATCAATTTCTCGCCTCCAAATCCTGAAAAGCAAGTCATGGCGTTCAAAACAAGTTTTTATTTTTTATATCTTTGCGGTTAGGCAAATTCAAAAGCCTTAGAAATACATAAATTAATTTAGATAATTATATTATATGTCGTATTTATTTACCTCGGAATCCGTATCCGAAGGACACCCGGACAAAATTTCTGACCAAATTTCTGATGCGGTTTTGGATGCCATGCTCGCCCAAGACCCCGATTCGCGCGTGGCGTGCGAAACGCTCGTAACTACTGGTTTGACCGTTGTGGCGGGCGAAGTAACGACCAATGCCTACGTAGAAATTCCCGATGTGGTACGAGAAACCATCAAACGAATCGGCTATAACAGCGATGCCTATCAATTTGATGCCGAATCCTGTGGCGTAACGGTGGCTTTGCACAGCCAATCCCTCGATATTGCACAAGGCGTAAACGAGGGCGAAGGCTCGGACAAAGGGCAAGGCGCAGGCGACCAAGGCATGATGTTCGGCTATGCCAACCGAGAAACACCCGAATTGATGCCGATGGCATTGGCTTTTTCGCACCGATTGGTCAAAGAACTGGCGAATATTCGTAAAAACGAATCGAATTTGATGCCTTATTTGCGCCCCGACAGCAAGGCACAAGTAACGATTGAATATGATGAAAATAATACGCCGTTGCGGGTGCATACCATTGTGGTTTCAACCCAACACGATGATTTTGACCAAGAAACTCAAATGCTTGCCAAAATCAAAGCCGATATTATCAATATTCTTGTGCCTCGTGTAATTCCTGCCGAATTATTGGACGAAAACACGATTTATCACATTAACCCAACAGGCAAATTCGTCATTGGAGGTCCTCATGGCGATGCCGGATTAACAGGACGAAAAATTATTGTAGATACTTACGGCGGAAAAGGCGCACACGGTGGCGGAGCTTTTTCGGGAAAAGATGCCTCCAAAGTCGATAGAAGTGCTGCCTATGCCACGCGCCATATTGCCAAAAATTTGGTCGCCGCCGGAGTCGCTGACCAAGTGCTGGTACAGGTGGCGTATGCCATCGGCGTTTCCTATCCTGTATCCTTGAATGTCGAAACGTTCGGAACAGCAAAAGTCAATTTGACCGATTCCCAAATTGCTCATCAAGTTTCCGAAATTTTTGATATGCAACCCAAAAGTATTGTCGAGCGATTGGGTTTGAAAAATCCTATTTTCTCACCCACAGCCGCTTACGGACACATGGGACGAGAACCCTACGAGGCAGAAGTCGATTTGTTTTATGTCCAAATTCAGGAAAATGAGCATGAACGAGTCGAAACACGCAAAAAAACACGCCAAAAAGTCGAGTTCTTTACGTGGGAAAA
>CAZNYR010000145.1:4825-6553 GCA_964577275.1 uncultured Cytophagales bacterium
ATTATGTCGATAAAGTCAAAGAAGTTTTCGGACTTTAAGTTTGAAATAAGTTCTAAAAATTAGTACTCATTTGAAAAAATCGAACTTGGTCAGATAAAACCTGATAAGTTCGATTTTTATAATTTATTTGCCATGACCATTTTCAAGAATACGCCACTTACCGATGCCGAAGAAACTTTACTCGATGAAGCACTAAAACAACACGAAGCCTATTTATATGCCCAAATCCTGAAATTTGAAAAAAATTTACTGCTTTTCCCTGATGACGAGGAAGACCAAAAACAATTTCAAATCTTGGAACAAAAATATCAGGCGGTTCGTCAGTTGATAGATAAAATAATTTAATCCAAGTATCTGATTATCAAATGATTAGATTGTTATTTTGAGGTAAACTGTTATAAATCGTATGCACCTTTATGGCTTGCTGAATGTGTCGTTCCTGATGATAAATCACAAATTGTAAGGCATCCCCCAAACGCAAGTTTAGGAACTTTGCAAACTCAATTTTTACCTTCGTTTTTGTCCAATCTACTTGCGTACTCTTTTTAGTTAAATGTAATAATTCGACCTGATTTTGTAGAAAAATTGCCACCACATTTTCATCAATCTGGCTATGAACAGGATTGAGATGTTTCATGGTTTTTTGTTTTTTAGAATTATCTTTTACCATGTTAATACAATATTTTCCTAACCAATTTGACTGAAAATCAGGCTTTTGTAGGGGTTTTTGTTGTTCAATTCCTCGTCTGATTTCGGGATTATAATACGCATGATACCGATTCAGATGTTCCAGACATTCGGCAATACTCCATTTTTGGGGCGTTTCTTTGTAGTTTAATGCCTGAAAATCAAGGTTTTGAAATTCATTTTCAACGATTTTTTGAATTTCGGCGATTTTATCGCACAACGTAGTCCTCAATGCTTGAATGTTTTGCATGATTTGAAAATTAAAATGACAAATATTTGATATAATTTAGGACAAAGTTACAAGACAAATCCGTGCTAAAAATTGATACAAATCAAGAAAAACTCTTCGACCAAACTACACGGAACTTAGAAACTTTGCCAAACTTCTTTTAAATTTGCCGATATGGAAACAAACTTAGTCAAAGAATTGCGGTGGCGTGGAATGTTGCAGGATATGACCCCTGGCACCGAAGAACAATTTACCAAAGAAATGACGAGCGTTTATGTCGGTTTTGACCCTACGGCTTCGTCTTTACATATCGGAAACTTAGCGACCATTATGCTTCTGGTTCAGGCGCAACGTGCTGGGCATAAGCCATTTGCCTTAGTCGGAGGCGCAACAGGTATGGTCGGCGACCCTTCCGGAAAATCGGCGGAGCGCAGGTTTTTGGATGAAGAAACTTTACGCCAAAATCAGGAAGGAATCCGAGCGCAATTAACCAAATTTTTGGATTTTGAGTGTGGCGAAAATTCTGCCGAATTGGTCAATAATTATGATTGGTTCAAGGAAATTGGTTTTTTACAATTTTTGCGGGATGCGGGTAAGTTCCTGACAGTCAATTATATGATGGCAAAAGATTCGGTCAAAAATCGAATGGAAACAGGCATTTCGTTTACCGAATTTTCGTATCAGCTTTTGCAAGGCTACGACTTTTATCATCTGCACAAAACTAAAAATATCAAGGTGCAAATGGGCGGTTCTGACCAATGGGGCAATATCACGACTGGCACGGAATTAATCCGCCGAAAAAATCAGGATAA
>CAZNYR010000146.1:0-6454 GCA_964577275.1 uncultured Cytophagales bacterium
GATTTACAGTCCGTCCCATTTGACCGCTCTGGAATCTCCCCAGATACTAAACATTTCCGCTTATTAGATTGCAAAGTTAAATTTTGTTTTTATTTCGGCAAAATTTTTTATCAAAATTATTTGTTTTTTTTGCCTAAAAAAAAAATGCTTTACAAAACTTACTTTTACCTCGTTTGCGGATGCAAAACACGTGAAATTTATTGGAACTCACAAGAAAAAATCAAAAAATATTTTAATTAATCTATAAATACCTGATTATCAACTCTTTTTTTGTTTGTCTTTCTTGAAAAACCCACGTATTTTATTTGCAAACTTGAATATTCGTACCGCATTTTTACTTATTTGAGCCATCAAATAATCTTTACCATATTTTCGGAAAACGACAGAGGCAACCACCGTCCCTGTGGAAATGGCAAAATCTTCCCACGAAAACCCGACCAACACATCATAAAAAGGATACACATTGACCGCAATTAATGACCCATCCACTATCTTATCAAGCAGAATTTCTTGTCCGAAAATTTTTCGTTCAAATTCCTTAATTTTTTCAAGATGAATCAGACGATGTTCCTCGCAAAGTTGCATCCAATCGGCATTGCGAAAATATTTGGGAATATTGGGAATGAAATCCACAATATCCATATCGGGCTGGATAAGTGTCCTGAAGCCATGCGTAGTTTTTCGTCCCCGTTCGTCCGTAAATTCAAAAACAGTTTCTACGGCATAACCGCCCTCCCGAAGTGTTTTGAGTAATAACTTCAGTGGTTCGGTGGGTTCAACAAACTGCTTTTCCCATTGCCTTAAAACGGCTGTTTTTATCGCTCCAATCACGATTATTTATTGAATAAGGCTTGTCCCGCTAATTTACTAATGGTTTCAAATAGATTTGTCCAGAAACCTGTCGAGGTTTTTATTGCTTCGTTGTGCATTCCGAGTAATTTTTTCTGTAAAATTTCAGGCTGATTCAAGTAAGTTCGGCTGATATACGAAGTAATATCGCCATCAACCTGAATGACGGTTTGCATCATAATTTGTGCGGTGCCGATGTCCGAAATTTTCCGTAAAAACGAAATTTCGGCGGGGTCGAGCGTCAAATCATCCACATCCGAACGCCCCGCATCCAAGAAAGTTACATCATTGTTCCAGCCTCTGGATTCCATATGGCTTGGGTGGGCTGCGTCTTCGTCATTTGGGTCAAAAACAATGGTCGGTGGTTCGGTTTTGTAAATGTCTGTACCGAGTTTATCTTTCTGTGCATCTTTCTGATATTCAAACATTTCCACAATCTGTCCCGCATTTTTGATGATACGGTCAAGCATTCGGATTTGTACAAATAATTGACGCGAAACAGGACCATCTTCTAAGGCATCACAATATTCTACCAGAATTTTTCGGATAGTTCGTGAATGCTCGTCAATTTCTTGGTAAGCCCATTGCCCGCCTGTTTTCCATCGAAAAATGACGTTATCATCGGGGTCAAGGTCAAGCGGAATATCCGCCTTACGGACTTTCATCTTGTATTCCATGACTTTATCCCGATAATCATCGGCTAATTCAATCAGGATACGGCGGCGGTTCGTGGTTTTTGAACCCGTCATATTCGTTTTAACGATGGTATTTACCTCCAACGCTAAAAGATCATTGGCTAATCTTTGAACAAAACTCATCTCAAAATGGGGTCAGTTGTCCGTAATAATTCCGTAATAAATAATGTTGGCAAAAATAAATTACAACATACACACAATAAACCTTTGACAAAACACAAGGAATTTGCCAAAGGATAAACTGTATTTTTAGAATGATATTTCGTCATCGGTGGCGGTTTCCGCTTCCGCCCCGAAAGCGTCATCGCCTCCACTTCCCAACTGCGCTGCTGCTGCGGTTTCGCCGTTGCTACTTTGCATTCCTTTGGCTTGGTTAAATAATCCGAACAAAGAAACCACCGCTCGGATATTTGCCTGCACCAATTCGTGTGCTTTTTCTTCTTTGGCAGCATGGAAATTCCGTACCCATATAAACTCATCATTCATGATGCTTCGGCTAATGTGCGTGGTAATATCGCCGCCTATGAGGTCTATTTTGGTGTGCATTAATCGAAATTGGGCATCCTGTGCGGGAACGACCTCGCTTTCCGAATCAACACTAAAATCGCCTACTATCGTCTTGATTTCCAGCGTAGTTAATTCGCTAATTTTTTCCTGAATATTATCTATAAAATTGGTGAACTTGGACATAGAATCAACGGTTTAGGTTCGTTTATTTTCCCAAAGATAAAAATGATTCACAATTAGTCAATCATTCCGTATATTTTTTTATTGCAGAATGAAACCGAAGACACAAAACAACCTCCGCAATCTCTTTGGTGGCAAAGACTTTAGTATTTTCTGAACCTAAAAAACTGGACACAAAAAAACTTCGATAAGTCACTGACCGACCGAAGTAAAATACAATCAAGGTTGATGATGTTTTAATTGTGCAAACTCCACATTCATATATTCAACTTACTTTCAGAAAATCTTAAAAATAGTTTAAAAATATCTTGGCGTAATGACCTTATGTTTGGCATATTTCAGACGATAATTAATGGTAATTTCGTGTGAACCTTGTTGCACTCTCGCCAAATCCGTAACCGTATAAAAATCATACGAATACCCAATACGCAGTTGGTCGGTCAGTTGAAGCTCGGTCAGGGCATCAAAGGAATCGCCCGTGCGGTACGATAAACCAAACCAAATGACTTCTTTTATCAATAAATTCATATTTATATCAAATTCTAAGGGCGCACCTTCTGTGGCTTTCATCAAAAAGTGAGGCTTCAGTTTGAGCGCATCGCCAAGCGGAAAAACAAGTCCACCTCGCAGATAATAATGGCGTTGCTCTCTGGCGAAAGATGCCTCATTATCAGATAGTTTGTTGGTCAAAAGTTTAGGTACAGCAAAGCCCAAATAGAAAAAATCGGTGTAATAATATAAGCCTGTTCCAAAATTAACCAACATCCGATTCACGTCATTATTTTCAAAATTGATGTCATTTGCTTGTCGAACTTTTAATTTGCTAAATTCGGCGGCATAATTGGTCAAAGAAGAACGCAAACCAAACGAAAGCGTGCCACCACTTTCAGGGAAAAAAATTCGATACGCATAATTAAAATTGAGCATCGTTTGGCGTGTAACTCCGATTTTATCATTAATAATCCCCAACCCTAAAGCAACCTTATTATTAGAAGTGGGCGAGTGAATCGAAAATGTTTGTGTGCTGGGCGCACCTTCCAAACCTACCCATTGCTCACGCATTAATCCTGTGATACTGACGGCTTCATGACTGCCTGCATAGGCGGGATTCAATGCCATCGGATTAAACATATATTGCGTGAACATGACCTCCTGTTGGGCGTGCGTAGTCGAAATAAGAAATAAAAGAACGAACAGAGCGTAAACGTTTTTGCTCATAATTTTCTGCTTTTGATTAGTATAAACTTCGAAGTTGTAGTTATTTGGGTATCTTGTCTGACGATTTTTTCGTGATATTGTCAGTTTAGTAATTTTTGTTTTGCGCTTTCAACTCAAACCCTTCAAACTCAAAAGCTCTCAAAAAAGTTCCGAAAATTAGTTCTTATTGTTGTTGTTCACTTCGTTAATGAAAAATGTTTTAATTGTTGCTTGTCCAGATATACCCAATTATCGGATAAAAAGTTAGTCATTTTCGGTGAATGGAATAGATTACCAACTCAATGGTTATTTTTTCACGCTTAAACGTTATTTCTTGAAAAATTACAATTTTTACAAATTTAGGAAACAGATTTCAAGACATTGAAAAAATGTAAGTATAAACCTATTTTTCAGAAAGATAGGTTATTTTTTTGTCCTAAAAATTAGTTTTATATACAAAAAATAATGCGTTTTTAGAATTTTATGCGTGATTTCTGCTCATAAAATTTGTTTTTATTAATTTTTATTAAAAACTTGACATTATATTTTCAGATTAAAAAAAATACTTTTTTGTTTTAAAAACTGTACTAAAAATAGATTTCAGACAAAGAAAGCATCTTAAAATAATCATTAATTGATTTTATGATATAACTTATTGAAAAAATGTCATAAACTCCAAAAACAGTACACTTTTGGTACGTCATGACGGGATTTTTGTCATAGAAAATAAACCTTAATGCCAAATAAATCGAACGTTTTTGGATTTTATACTTCCGAAAAAGAACCTTAAATTTGAGGGGCGATATGTCATACGCATAAAAAAAACATAACTTAAACCATAAAAAATGAGTGCCTTAACCGAGTCGATTGCCTTATCAGCAGCCCAAGAAGCATTCCGAAAAAAAATGCTTCACCCATTGAGTTTCAGATTATTTACGCTCACACAAGTTCCTGCGGGATTTATTGCAGGCATGAAATTAATTGAATTAACTCCGACACAATGTCAAACCAGTATTCCATTCAAATTTTTGAATAAAAATCCGTTCAAATCCATTTATTTTGCTGTTCAGAGCATGGCAGCCGAACTTTCGACCGCCGCCATTGCCTTGCTTGCGATGCAGGGTATCAAGCCTTCGATTGCTTTGTTGGTTGTGGGCATGGAAGCCGAATTTGTCAAAAAAGCCACAGGAAAAACGTATTTTACCTGCGAAAATGGACAGGAAATCGCCCACGCCGTGCAGAAAGCCGCTCAAACAGGCGAAGCCACCTCCGTTCGTGCCAAAACGGTCGGAAAAATGAAAGATGGCACAATCGTTTCGACTTTTTATTTTACGTGGTCATTCAAACAAAGACGCAAAAAATAGCAACGCAATCATGACGTATTAAAACAAGATAATTATTTGAAAATCAGTTGATGAACGCAAAACTTGCCAAGTTTTAAGAATTTGGCAAGTTTTGCGTTTTTTTTAACCTCGAATTTGTCCTGAACCCCGAATAATCCATTTATGGCTCGTGAGTTCGTCCAATGCCATAGGACCTCTGGCGTGTAATTTTTGTGTGCTGATTCCGATTTCTGCGCCCAGCCCAAATTGCGCCCCGTCCGTGAAGGCAGTCGAAGTATTGGCATAAACGGCGGCGGCATCGACTTGGCGTAGAAAAATATTGATAACTTCCTGATTTTCAGAGATAATGGCTTCGCTATGTTTTGAGCTGTATTTGGCGATATGGTCGAGTGCTTCGGCGAGCGTGGTTACGGTTTTGATGGCAAGTTTGGCGGATAAAAATTCTGTTCCGAAATGCGTTTCATTTGCCAACGTGATTAAATTTTCGGGGTAATTTCCAGAAATAGCTTCCAAAGCGGGCGCATCGGCATAAATTTGAACCTCATTTTGTGCCAAAAGTGCGACAATTTCGGACAAATCTTTCAAACGGCTTTCGTGAATTATCAGACAATCTAAGGCATTACAGACGCTGACCCGCCGCATTTTGGCATTATGAATAATGGCTTTTCCTTTTTCTAAATCCGCAAAGGCATCGAAATACGTATGCACAATGCCTGCGCCCGTTTCGATGACGGGAACTTTGGCATTTTCACGCACAAAATCAATCAGATTTTGGCTGCCTCTCGGAATGATAATATCGACAAAATCTACGGCATTCAGTAGCTGGCGCGTGGCTTCTCGGTCGGTGGGCAAAAGCTGGACAATATCTGTCGTAATTTCTTGTTTATCAAGTACTTGATGAATGACAGAAAGAATCGCTAAGTTAGAAAATTCGGCATCCGAACCGCCTTTGAGCAGGCAGGCATTTCCCGATTTGAGGCACAAAGAAAAAACATCAAACGTAACATTGGGGCGCGCCTCATAAATGATGCCGATGACTCCTAATGGCACGGAAATTTTTTGGAGTTGCAAGCCATTTTCGAGTGTGCGTTCGGTCAAGATTTTGCCCAAAGGATTGGCTAACTTACTGACATTCAGAATATCAGAGGCAATATTTTGGATGCGTTCGGGCGTGAGCTTGAGGCGGTCATATTTGGGGTCGTTCTCATCCATTCGGGCGAGGTCTTTCTGATTTGCCTCTAAAATCGGTTCGGTAGCTTGGAGCGTAGCTTGTGCCAGCTCGATGAGCAACGTATTGATTTGATGTGCTTCGAGTAGATTTAGGGTGCGTGCTGCGTTTCTGACTCGTTCAAAAGTTTGTAAATTTTCCATGCGTGATTTGAATATTTCGTAAAATATTGTTGATTTTTTGCCAAAATTATACTTTTTGAATTATTTTTTTGGGAAAATGGCATAAAAAAAACTGACCTAAGAATTTGTCTAAGGTCAGTTTTTTTTGAATCATTTGTATCATTTAAATCAAAGCACATCGCCCATTTTGTACGTCAGCTTCGACTTTTTTGAATTTGACATCTTTCAATATCTTGCCGTCAGCGTAGCGCACCGAAACTTTATCGTTTCGATTCGGCAACTTTTGGGTATTGACAATCGGTTTCGTAACCTCCTGTTTTTGAGTCGGTTTGA
>CAZNYR010000147.1:0-6317 GCA_964577275.1 uncultured Cytophagales bacterium
TTTTTGTCACTTTTGTGTTGTCGAAATATTTCATAAAATCACATGTTTTCTGTTCAGATTAACATGTTGTCTTATGTCCATCAAATGCACTGCCATCATACTAGTTTGTAGCCTGATTTGTGTGTCTGTTATTTGATTTGCTTATTTATTTATTGTTGATGGATGTAAAAAAGCTAGCCTTTGTTTTTTTTATTTTTAAATGTGATATTCCGTTAAAATACATTGTTTGTTGTCATTTACTATTATATGAACATAGATGGTCGAATCATTCGAATTAAGTGGTCGAATTATTAAGTGGAAAAAATAATCAAAATATTTGGCATTATTCAGGTGGCGCATCGGGTCGCAATCCTGAAACCGAATGACCGATTGAGAAGTCGTTTGTTTGGGATAATCATGCGTCAAGTCAATATTAACCATTTGATTTATACGTTTTTAGTGTTATTTTTAGCGTATTTTCGAGGCACAAAGAACTTAAATATTTCCCAAAAAATACTACCATTATGCCTGCAAAATGACGTGTTTTCTGTAAACTTGTAGTTCATCAACTCAAAGCGCAAAATCATGCTTGTAATTTTTCGTAAAGAAATTAACGCTTTTTTCAATTCCATTGTCGGTTATTTAGTGTTGAGTATTTTTCTGGTCGGAATTGGACTTTTTACGTGGGTTTTTCCCCAAACCAGCATCCTGAATTATGGGTATGCGGGCTTGGACACGCTATTTTTCGTCACGCCCTTTGTGTATTTATTTTTGATTCCTGCACTGACGATGCGTACATTCGCCGAAGAGAAACAGCGTGGCACAATCGAATTACTTTTTACGCATCCACTCACTGATTATCAGGTCATTATCGGAAAATATTTGGCGTGTCTGACGCTCGTTATTTTCGCCCTTGCCCCCACTTTGTTGTATTATTATTCGGTCTATGAATTGGGCGCAACACCCGGAAATATTGATTCGGCAGGTACGGCTGGCTCGTATCTTGGGCTGATTTTGTTGGGGGCGGTCTTTACTTCGATTGGTATTTTTGCCTCCTCCATTACTGATAATCAGATAGTTGCCTTTGTGATTGCGGTGTTTTTGTGTTTTATTTTATATACAGGATTTTCTTCGTTGGCACAAATTGACGTTTGGTCAAGTTATTCCTTCATAATCAGTCGGTTAAGTCTGGATTTTCATTATAACGCCTTGAGCAAAGGATTGATTGATTCCCGAAATGTGATGTACTTTTTGAGTATTATTTTGCTTTTTTTGTATTTAACCAAAATGGTTTTAGAAAATTTGAGGCAATAAATTTGCTATTTTTTGGCGGGAATAAAAATCGTGAATGCACTGCCTTCGCCTACTTTGCTGTGGAGTTCGATGCGCCAATGATGCGTCTTGACGACAGTTTTGACATAATTCAATCCCAAGCCAAATCCCTTGACATCGTGGACATTCCCTGTCGGGACACGAAAAAATTTATCAAAAATCATTTTCTGATGTGCTTTCGGGATTCCAATACCGTTATCCTTGATTGTCAGTGAGATACATGATTTAAAAGGTTTTGCCGTATTTCGGGTAATGACTTGAATAATGGGTGGATTATCGCCCGTATATTTGATGGCATTATCCAATAAATTATATAAAATATTGGTTAAATGTACTTTGTCGGCTTCGATGGATGATGTTTCGGCATTCAGTTCGATGCGAATTTCGCCTTGTGCTTCTTGTGCTTTGAGTCTGAAATTATCGACAGCATTTTCGATAATTTCGTGCAAATTGTGGGTTTCGGTTTTGAGTTTTAAGCCTTGTTTGTCGATGCGTGCCATTTGCAACACTTTTTCAACTTGTCCTTTCAGTCGTTCATTTTCAGACTTTATGATTTTGGCATAATTCATAATTCGGTCTGGACGGCTGGCATTTTTGGGATTCATCAGCACCTCTGCCGAAATAGAAATGGTCGAAATCGGGGTTTTCAGTTCGTGTGTCATGTTATTGATAAAATCTTTTTGGACTTCGGAAAGGCGTTTTTGCTTCAAAATCACAAAAAGCGCATACCCAAAAAAAACGACCACCAACATCAATAAGACGGATGACAAAATCCAAATCTGAACTCGATTTGCAATAAAAGTGGTTCGGCTCGGAAATCTGACTCCAAAATAATAATCTGACCCGTTCCATTTAGGCAATTTTGTGGTCATTTCGCCTGTTTCTTCAGGCGATTTTCCGATATAATTTCCATAGACCATTTCATCACCCGAACAATTATAAATGCCGTATTCAAAAGCCACATCAATATTGCTTGCCGAAAATTGTTTTTTCAGATAATGTTCTAACACATTGACATCCAATTCACTATTGACATTGACGATGTAATAATTGGAGGATAATTTATTAATCAAATTAAATTGGGGCAATGGCGTTTGGGAATATTCAGCATTTTTTTCCGCCACTTTTTGCAAGGCAATACGCACGGTTTGGTCAAAATCGGCTTGTTCCTCCCGAATCGCACGGCTCACCCAGTACACCTGCGTAACCACAATCCCGACAATCGAAATAATCCCAAAAATGGTAACCCACCGAATTGCACTACTTCGCATACGCTTTGAAAATCAGTTTTTGATATAAATTTTTACTGAAATACACTACGAATTATCTCGCCAGACCCAAGCCGAAATATAAATGCTTGCCTCGTACAAAAGAACCAACGGCAAAGCAATCAAAATTTGACTGACGACATCAGGTGGCGTAATGATGGCACTCAAAATCAGAATGGCAATAAAAGCATGACGACGAAACAGCCGCATCATCGGCGGGTCAATGATGCCTGCTTTGGATAAAAAATAGACGACAATCGGCAACTGAAACATAATTCCGCACGCCAAAACAATCATGGAAAGTGTTGAAATATAGGAAGTTATATCAATTTCATTGATGATGCTGGGGTCAAGCTGATAATTGGATAAAAAATTAATCGAAAGCGGAGCGACCAAATAATATCCGAACAAAATACCGACTCCGAACAGTACACTTACTACGAAAGTTGCGCCCCGCGTGGCTTTCTGTTCGGTATGATAAAGTCCCGGACGGATAAATCGCCAGATTTCCCAAAAGGCATACGGAAACGCCATAATTAATCCGATAACCAAAGAAGACATCAGGTGCATGGTGAATTGTCCTTGTAATTTTCGGCTCTGAATCGTGAAGGGAAGTTTGTCGATGCAAGTGGTATCCGAAAAATCACAAAACACTTGGTAGGTCAAAAACTCAATTCGGGAGGGTCCCAAAATCAGTTCGTGAACAAAAAATTGTGGCACCATAAAAACCACAATGGCAAAGACAAAAACCGAAGCAAACGCCCGAATCAGATGCCAGCGCAGGGTTTCCAAATGCTCCAGAAAAGACATTTCCTCCGCAACTTGCGGAGCTTGAGGTTCGTCGTGGGTCATGTATTTTAAGATTAACCTTTGATATTATTTTATCATTCAAGGCAAAAAACATCTCGTTTTATGACCGCAAAATTACACATTTTTTGCTTGCTCTTGTTCTTGTTCTTTATGTTTTTCGATAATGGAACGCAGGCGGCGTTGGCGATACCAGTCGTCAAATTGTTTGTATAAATAAACCATCAAACACATAAATCCGAAAAATAAAGCAATCCGAAAATCGAAAAAAATCAAACTGGTGCTGATAATGACCAAAAACATCAAAACGCCCAAATTTCGGAACAAACTCATATATGCCACGACTGGCTTGACTTCTCGGATAAGTTCTTGAGCCACAGCGACTTGCTTTTCGATTTTGGCACTCAAGAGTATCAGACGATTTCGGTAGGCACGGTTTTTCTCGAATTGAAGATGAAGCATATAGACCTCTTCTTCTTTGGCATTGTATGTTTTTGCTAAGTTTATGGCATTATCAATTTTTTCGATTAATTGTGTAAATCGTAAACGAGAAGCAATCACCAAGAGAAAAAAGCTGGAACTAATTAAGGTTTCTAACATCAGCCAAATAATCAGATTCTGGGCGTGCGTAAAGTGCGTGCTAAGATGTCGGGCTTCGATAACTTGTGTCGTGCCAACGACCGCCTCCTGCACGATACTTTTGAGGTCATCGCTTAGGTTACTGGCTATATCATTTACCGAATTAATGGTCGTAGAATCCACGCTCAAGATATGTCCTCCTGTTTTGGGGGCAGTAACAAAAATACCATAACTATTCGTACTTTTAAATTCAAAAAGGACAAAATCACTTAAAAAATTAATCAATCCCTGCCCAAATAATCGAATTTGTCCAATATCAAAGGCTTCGGGGTCAATGGCAATCAGCGTAAGAAACCCCGAAAAGGTTAATGCGCCAAACATTACACTTTCTAATACATAGGCATCCACACGATTGGTCAGGTTTTTTTCGTCGCCTTCGAGTTCGACTAAGGCAATATCATTCAAATCAACCTCTTCGTAATCTTCGGGTGCGAGCGAATCTTTTTTGAGCGAAATGGCATCCGTTGTGGTAGCAATTTCTTTGTCAAGTAGCTGTTTATCAGTTGGTTGAATGGGTTTTTGTTCGGGAACTTTGACCACACTCAACACCGAAATCAGCATGACAAAAATTCCATACACAAATAATACGCCCGCAAACAAAATCCCAAATCCTTGCGTGGTCGAGCTATCAACCGTAAAGTCAATTTCTTCGACCGAATACACCGTACTGACGACCATATATCCATACGTGAGCGAATAAAATACCCGCATCATAACCGACAGACTGGAGGATATCAGTTCGTAGGGTTTTTCGAGCGAAAAGCCTTTGAGCAAATAATTTAGGCGCGCATTGAAATCGTCTGTCGCAAATTTTTTCTGCTCGATATACGCCCGATAGCGAAAATCACGCCAGAGCGCATAGCCCAAAGTAAACAGCGTAATCAGAACTTGGAAAGCAAAAAACAACCACATATCATCGGTGGCATACGTTTTTTCGAGAAAACGATACAAACCCAACGACCCCCAGCGCAAGAAATAATCTAAGGTCAGGGGTTTGGCAGAAAATTCGGCAATAATGAGTTTGTTTTGTGGCTCAAATATGGTTGTACTCATTGGGTGTGGCGTTTCGATTATGCGTTACATTTTTTGATATTGTGCTATAAAATATCACAAACCGCCTCAAAAATACATCTTTGGAGGCGGTTTTTGGTGATTAAATAGCAAGATATAGACCAAAAATCTAAAAAAAGTTCCGTCTTGCCGAAAAGTTTTAGGCTTCAGATTTTACTCCAAGAAACTCGTCTTGCAAAATAACGGCAAATCGGACATTCGTTCATTAACTTCTTTACGTACTTGGGCAATCAAGGCATCATTATCCTTGTTCATCAGCACTTTATCAATCATATCCACAATCCAGAACATTTCCTTGCCTTTGAGTCCTCGTGTGGTTACGGCAGCCGTCCCGATACGCATTCCAGAGGTAACAAAAGGCGATTCGGTATCGAATGGCACCATATTTTTGTTAATGGTAATATCGGCTTTGATTAAGGCATTTTCGGCATCTTTTCCTGTCAAGCCTTTTGAACGTAAGTCAATGAGCATCAGGTGATTATCTGTTCCGTTTGAAATGACGGAATAGCCTTTTTCCACGAAATAATTTGCCATTATATCGGCATTTTTCTGGACTTGCACCGCATACCGTGCGTAGTGTCCTTGCAGGGCTTCGCCGAATGCCACGGCTTTGGCAGCGATGATATGTTCTAAGGGACCGCCTTGCGTACCAGGGAAAACTGCACCATCCAAAATACTGGACATTTTCCGTACTACTCCTTTTTTAGTTTTTAGACCAAATGGATTTTCAAAATCTTGTCCCATCATAATCAAACCGCCACGAGGACCGCGTAGGGTTTTGTGTGTGGTGGTCGTTATGATGTGGCAATATTCAAGCGGATTATTCAATAACCCCTTAGCAATCAAGCCAGAAGGATGCGAAATATCTGCCAGTACTAATGCGCCCACTTCGTCAGCAATCGCCCGAAGTCGCTCATAATCCCAGTCCCGTGAATATGCCGAAGCTCCGCAAATCAATAATTTTGGGCGTTCTCGTTTGGCGATTTCCTCCACGGTATCATAATTAATGATGCCCGTTTCCTGTTCTACGCCATAAAACGAACTTTGGTAAAGTTTGCCCGAAAAATTCACGGGCGAGCCATGCGTCAGGTGTCCACCGTGCGAGAGGTCAAAACCCAGAATTTTATCGCCCGGATTTAGCACACCCAACATGACGGCGGCATTTGCCTGCGCTCCCGAATGCGGTTGGACATTCGCCCACGCCGCTGGTGCGCAGAACTT
>CAZNYR010000148.1:0-6230 GCA_964577275.1 uncultured Cytophagales bacterium
TAGAATTAAAATACTTACTGATTCTTTTAAAAACAACTTTCCACAAATTTTTAAACAACCTCTAACAATTTGATAATCAATCGTTTATTTTAAGACCGCACGAGAAATCACAATTTTCTGAATCTCGGATGTGCCTTCATAAATTTGCGTAATTTTGGCATCGCGCATCAATCGCTCGACATGAAATTCTTTGACATATCCATAGCCACCATGAATTTGTACCGCCTCAACGGTCGTATCCATCGCTACCTGCGAAGCAAATAATTTCGCCATCGCACTTTGTTTGGAAAAATCTTTCTTTTGGTCTTTCAAATATGCCGACTGCAACACCAACAAACGTGCCGCCTCAATGTGCGTTGCCATATCCGCCAGCTTGAATGCAATCGCCTGATGCTTCGAGATTTCCTTGCCAAATGCCTTGCGCTCTTTGGAATAATTCAATGCCAGTTCGTAAGCTCCCGAAGCAATGCCCAATGCCTGCGCCGCAATCCCGATGCGTCCGCCATTAAGTGTGGACATGGCAAACGTAAACCCAAATCCATCATCGCCGATGCGGTTTTCTTTCGGAACTTTCACATCCGTAAACATCAACGAATGTGTATCCGAACCCCGAATGCCTAATTTATCTTCTTTTTTACCAACCACAAAGCCTTCCATTTCTCGCTCCACAATCAAACAATTAATGCCTTTGTGTCCTTTTTCGGGGTCAGTTTGGGCAATGACCAAATATACCGAAGCCGAATTGCCGTTCGTAATCCAGTTTTTTGTGCCATTCAACAGATAATAATCCCCCATATCTTCGGCGGTCGTCCGTTGAGATGTCGCATCGCTGCCCGCTTCGGGTTCAGACAAACAAAACGCCCCGATGATTTCGCCTGATGCCAAAGGTTTTAAGTATTTTTGCTTTTGTGCTTCCGTTCCGTATTTCTCTAACCCCCAGCAAACCAAGGAGTTATTGACTGACATACAAACCGAAGCCGAAGCATCTATCTTGGAAATCTCCTCCATTGCCAGTACATACGAAATCGTATCCATCCCGCTCCCACCATATTCGGGCGAAACCATCATGCCCATAAAACCCAATTCGCCCATTTTTTTGACCTGCTCAACAGGAAAAGTCTGCGTTTCATCTCGTTCGATAACTCCCGCAAGAAGCTCATTTTGAGCAAATTCGCGCGCCGCATCTCGTACTGCAATTTGCTCTTCCGTAAATTCAAAATTCATATCTTACTTGTGTGTTTTTATGGTTTTCAATTCTTGTTTTAGTATTCGGCAAGTTACAAATCCATCCGAAAGATTCCTAAATTTGAGTTTGGTTTTCCCTTTTTTTCTTACATTTCGGTACGATAATACTTGACGAATCACCATAAAAAAACACCAAAAAACAAAAGACTCCGCCCTAAAGCAAAGTCTTTTGTTTTACCTCCATTTTTAGTCATTTGTCAATCCGTGTTTCATTGACAATTAACCTATAACTATTTGAAAACAAAGTATTTAGGTGCAATTCCTGCCGTAAAATTATTCAATTCTGCGCCATCAGATGCAAACCGAACCACCACGCCATTTGACGAAAAATCAGGCGCAATCCCCACATAAATTGTGTCGTCCACAGGGTCGATTCCCAGACTGTACATATTGTCTTTTGAAATCAATTTTATCGGACTTGGCGAAGCAGCCGACAAATCCAATTTGTACACCTGCGTTACGGTCGAAGGCCAGCTCTCGCCAGCCATAAAGTACAAGGCATTGCCCGCAGAATTGAGATGCAAAATGCTTCCATCTGGCGATTCATTTTCCGTAGCAATATCAATCGTTTGTGTAATTGATTTGGAACTAATATTAATTTTGTCTAATTTTTTATCTCCAGAAATTACCCAAATATTTCCTTTTCCATCCGAAATCATACGTCTTGGACGAGCAGAAACCGTGATTTCTGAGGTAACTTTATCCGTATTTGTATCAATTACCGAAATTTTTGAACCTTGCCCTTGCGCTACAAATAACTCATTTTCAGATAATAACAAATATTCTGCGCCATTCTTTACGTCAATTTTTTGTATGACCGAATTACTTGCCAAATCAATGACCAATACATACGAATCAGGATTTTGCCACGCATCATTATAAGCCCCCCAATTAGAAATGTACAATTTTTCGTTGGCAATTATCGCCTGACGAGGAATCGTCATTTGGTCTGTAATCGAAGCAATATGTTCAAAAGTCGTGGCATCCATTATCTCAATTTTATCCAATGAATTGACCACCGCATACAGCCGATTTTCGTGCAACATCCCTGAATTAATCAAGCCTCCAATCCCAACTTGATTTGCATTGGCATAAACCTTGTTCTGAACGCCCAAATTTTCGGGCGCAAAAGTCGAAATTGTGCCATCTTGCAACCCAAAACTACCCTCGTTCAGAATAAAAACATGACTGGTTTTTGTGAGGGCGGGCGTTTCATTTTCCGTGCTATCCGAACAACTCGAAAAACCGACCAAAAACAACAACATTGCCCATACATAAAATCGACTTCTAAAGCTCATAAAAATAGAATTTTTCATTTTTAAATATTTGATTTTAAATAAGTTATAAAATTAGAAATTAAATAATCGTAAAATACCGATAAATCAAAAATTGTATTAAAGCTGGTAGTTTAGATTCCATAAAAAATGACGTGCTGGCATCGCATAATTTTGTAAATTTTGATAGCTTTTATTCAAGATATTTTTTGCCTGAATACGCACCGTAAATTGATGTTTTTTCCAATCCATCGTTTTAGAAATTTGTGCATCCCACAGCCCAAAACCGTTCAGAAATTCGGAATTATCCGAGAGTGTAAATCGCTTGCCTGTGTACTGAAAATTGATGCCAATTTGCCCTCTTTTTCCAGCCCATTCGGTATAAGCCGTTGCTCGATATAATGGCGTGTAAATCAGTTGTTTATCTACCGATTGGTCGTATTCGTGGCGTTTCTTTTTGTTGATGGATTTCGTGTACGCATAATTTCCACCTGTTTTTAGGTGTCCGTTTTCAAGGCGATAGATAAAATTTCCCGAAAATTCAATGCCGTTGGATTGTACTTTTCCAAGATTCATGGGCGACCAGAATTGTCCCGTAGGTCGCCATAAAATCCAATTTTTGACCCACATTCGGAAGTGCGTTATTTCGCCTTGCACTCGAATTTTTTTTTTCTCAAAAAGATACACCAAACCGCCCTCGACCGAAATGGCATTTTCGGGTAAAATATCAGGATTTCCGCCCGGTTTCCAGTAGCGGTCGTTTAGTGTCGGCACTCGATAACTTCGGGAAGCCAAATTCTTCAGCGTCAGGCTTTGATATGCACGTTTTAATAACTTCAAATTACTTCCAAACGAAGGCGAAAAGGGCGCAGCAAATCCCGTAACAAACGCCTGCCGAGCATTCAACGAAATGTCCCAAACAGATGAAATTTGCCATCGAAATAAGGCAAAAATATCGCTTCGATTTTCGGTAATTTTTTGACCATAATTATCGACATGAGCCGTTATTTTTCGGGTCTTTCCGCCAAGCCGAAAACCTATGTTTTTTGAAAATTCAGTTTCATATTCTGCACTGAAAATCAGGCGATTCGTACTCGTTTCCGAAGTTTCATTATAATTCAATTTATCAGAAATAAAACCCGATTTGATAAAAAAACTACCCCAATTCAAATGCTTGGTAAATTGCATGGAAATACGTAAACTTTCATCCTTTTGAGTTTCGCCTGTCTGTTGCCCTACCCTCGACATGGTATGTGCCAAATTGCGGTCAGTAGCATGAAACCAGATTTCAGATTGCCAGAGATTTCGGGCATTCAAACGATAATCAAAACTTTGGGAAATGCCATAATTTTTGGTCTGGGCGTGGGTTTGTTTTTCGGTCGGATGTCCACGTTTTGCCGTATTTCGGAACAGAAAATTATTCTCCGAAAACGCATGGTAAATTTTAGTTTTGGCTTGCCATTTTTTTGTACCAAAACGAGTACGTAATCCTGAAAAATACGTCCCAAAACTTCCGAAATTTTGTTGATAATTCAGACGAAAAGAATCCTCAAAATGTGCTTTGGAATGCAAATAAATTGCCCCTCCGATGGCATCACTTCCGTACAAAGAACTTGCGCTACCATACTGAATATCAATATTTTCGGTAGCAAAAACGGGCAAAATTCCCAAATCAGAACTGCCCACCGTCAGGGCATTCAAATTCATGCCGTTCCAGATGACCGCCGTATGATTAGAACCCGTGCCACGAAACGAAATACTGGCTAACATTCCGTTGCCGTATTGCTTGACATAAATTGGCGTATGCTGCATCAATACCTCGCCCAAAGCCTTGCCGTTGGTTTGGTGCAAGATTTGACTATCCAAGCGCATCATTTTTGTTCCAGCAAGGTATTTTTCGAGTGCGGTACTTTGGACGAAAACAGCTTCTAATATCTGTACTTTTAGCGAATCTTGAGCCAAGCCCACATTCTGAAAAAAGTACAATAATCCGACACAAGCCCAAAGGCTCATTTTTTTGTACATTTCCAAGAAAGATTAAATCGTGCATTTTGTTATTTTTCACCCGAAAATAACAAACCAGAATAGGCTTCGGCAGGTCTCCTGACTTGTCTGGTAATTTATCGCCTTCCCATTCTTCGACTTTTGTCAGAACAGTGGCAAGAGGAGTGATAAATACCTGATAATGAAGGACTTACAGTTGCGGGGACAGTTTTGGATTTACACCAAATTCCCTATTAAAACGCCACCCGTTTGGGGTTTTGTTACCGAAATCATGGCACAAAGGTAAAAATATTTTCGATTTGTACCGATTTTATTTTTATCTTTATCAATGAACTAATTTTGGGCGTGCATGAAAACAATAAAAAACGCATATCAGCAAAAACGAGCATGGGTCAGATTGCGACAGAAATTCAAAAAGAAATTCAAAATCTGCCGTTATTTCGTGCAAGAACTTATCGAAGAATTTGTCCATGACCGTTGTTTTGTAACCAGCGCAGCCATTTCGTATTATACTGCTTTTTCGTTAGCTCCGATGCTTATTGTCTTATTGCCCTTTGTCGGTCGGTATCTCACCAAACAAGAAATTGTAGGGGAAGTAGGCAAAATCGTAGGCAATCGAGGAGCTTCGATTATCCAAACTTTGATGGAACATAGCACGCTCGCACACGATAATACGCTGACGACCACCATCAGCATTTTGATGATAATTATCGGCGCAACAACGGCATTTTCGGTCATGCACTCGGCATTGAACGAAATTTGGAAAGTAAATACAGACCACATCAAAAATTATGTCTTCGTGATTCGGCAACGAATTTTAGCATTTTTCATGTTAATTTTGACGGGAGCAATTATGATTGCGTCTGTAATTTTTCATACGGTTTTACAATTTTTTTTAGATAATTTTCAATATTTATTTACGACGATTCCGCCTTCGATAGTCGAAATGATTAATCGGATTACTACTTTTATCGTCTTTATGTTGCTTTTTGGCATGATTTACAAGGTGTTATCCGATGCAAAAATCAAATGGCGGTATATTTGGATTGGTGCTTTTTTGACTTCTTTCCTATTTATGTTAGGACGTACTTTAATCGGGTTTTATTTGGCAAGAAGTGGCGTAGCTTCGATTTATGGAGCTGCTGGCTCGTTGGTTGTCCTCATGATTTGGTTTTATTATTCGGCGGCGATTGTACTTTTGGGGGCAGAATTGATTAAGGTTTATACTCGTTATTTGGGCGGGACAATCGACTCTTATGAAACTGAAGCACCAAGAGCCGACGAAAAAGATGAGGACTATTTACGAAATGCTCGGCGCAATCAGCTTTTAAAATAAAAATGCCGTTTCCTACAAGAAAACGGCATTTTAAGTTCACAAAAAATCTAAATCAAAGCTATTTCAGTCGCTTAGGTGTTGTTTCACTTCCTTCGGCGATAGACCTTCGCATGGCGGTATCGGCTTCCAAATTTTGTAACTTTTTGTAGTCAATCAAAGTTAGTTTTCCTTCTCGTAAGGCTTCAGCAATCGCAATCGGTACGAGGGCTTCAGCTTCGATAACTTTTGCCTTTGCATTTTGCGTTTTGGCTTTCATTTCTTGTTCCACGGCGACCGCCATAGCTCGCCGTTCTTCGGCTTTGGCTTCGGCGACCTTCAAATCGGCGGCAGCTTGTTCGGTTTGCAATTTTGCGCCCACGTTTTCACCGATG
>CAZNYR010000149.1:0-3219 GCA_964577275.1 uncultured Cytophagales bacterium
CTCTGCTTGTAAGGCAGATGCTCTGAACCAACTGAGCTAAAACTCCTTTTTTGCTTAATCGCAAAAATATTGTATCCCGTTTTGCGATGCAAAGCTACGAGTGTTTTCTTAAAAATCAAATTTTATACTCAATTATTTTTGGTCAATAAACCTCACAAACCGCTAAATCACTGAAAATCAATGGTATAAATTTCACCAAAGATACTAGTTCCTGTCAATGGCACTATCATTTTGAACTTTTACTTCGTATCTTTGCCGTCCAGAAAATAAAAATCTGTAAAAAACCTATACTATTTTTATAAGCCTTAAAACATTGATTGACAATGGTTTATATTTGCAGAACCGAGCATTTTAATGCCGCACACAAACTGTATAACCCCCACTGGTCGAAGGAGCAAAATGATGCCGTATTCGGACCCTGTGCCAACCAAAATTGGCATGGACATAATTTTGAACTTATCGTAACGGTCAAAGGAAAACCTGACCCCGATACGGGATTTGTCATTGATTTGAAACTACTGGGACGAATCATTCAAAAAGAAATTATCGAGAAAGTTGACCATAAAAACCTCAATATGGACGTGGATTTTATGCGTGGCAAGATGGCGAGTTGCGAAATTTTGGTCATGGAATTTTGGAAAATTTTAGCACCCGCTATTCGGGAAGTTTCCGATGCTCAACTACACTGTCTGCGCCTGATAGAAACACCCAAAAATTCGGTCGAATATTACGGCGAATAATCCCAGAAACTTTGTCAAAACCTTAATTTTGACAAAGTTATCTCCTCAAATCTCAAAGCACAAATATTTGAGTTCGATAAAATCATCAATCCCATATTTTGAGCCTTCCCGCCCCATTCCACTTTCTTTGATGCCTCCGAAAGGAGCTACCGCCGTTGAAATCATGCCCGTATTGATGCCCACCATACCGTATTCGAGGGCTTCGGCAATTTTCCAGATCGGGCTAAGTTTTGCCCATAAAAATAGGATGCCAAGCCATAAGGCGTATTGTTGGCTAATTTAATGACCTGCTCATCGGTTTGAAACCTATAAATTGGCGCAATAGGGGCAAAAATCTCTTGATGCGTCAAGTGCATATCGGCGGTCGCTTCGGCAATGACAGTAGGTTCATAAAATGTCCCGCCCAACGAATGGGGCTTGCCGCCCATCAAGATTTTACCGCCTTTCTGAACCGCATCCCTGACCAAATTTTGAGCTTTTTCGAGGGCTTGAGAGCTAATCAGTGCGCCAATTTTTATGCCCTCATCCATGCCATTTCCTACATTTTGTTGTGCCACTTTTTTCGTAAATTTTTTCGTAAACTCCTCATATACAGCATCTTGTACATAAATACGATTGGCAGAAACGCACGTCTGTCCTGCATTCCGATATTTAGAATTGATTGCCCCGCCAACCGCTTGGTCAATATCGGCATCATCCAAAACAATAAACGGTGCATTTCCACCCAATTCTAAGGAAACTTTTTTGAGGGTTGAGGTGCATTGTTGCGCTAATTTTTTACCGATAATGGTCGAGCCAGTAAACGAAAATTTACGCACTAAAGGACTGTAAGTCAGCTCTTTACCGATTGCATCTGCATTCTGCCCGACCACCACATTCAAAACACCTTTGGGGAAACCTGCCTGTTGTGCCAACTGTGCCAATGCCAATGCCGAAAGTGGCGTGAGTTCAGAAGGCTTGACCACTACCGTACAACCCGCCGCCAAAGCAGGAGCTATCTTTCTGGTAATCATAGCATTAGGAAAGTTCCAAGGCGTAATTGCCGCCACCACGCCGATGGGTTGTTTGAGGACAATAATTCGTTTATCGGCTTGATGGGCAGGAATGGTATCGCCATAAATTCGCTTGGCTTCTTCGGCAAACCACTCCACAAACGATGCGCCATACAAAATTTCGCCTTTGGCTTCGGCAAAAGGTTTGCCTTGTTCACTGGTCAAAATTTTAGCTAAATCGGTGATATTTTCGAGTTGTAATTCGTACCAACGCCGCAGAATTTTGGAGCGTTCACCAGCCGTTTTTTCCTTCCAGAGGGGAAAGGCTTCCGCCGCTGCTGTGATGGCTTTTTGGGTTTCAAAAGCCTCTAAATCAGCTACTTGTGTGATGATTTTTTGCGTAGCGGGATTCAAGACCTCAAATTTTTTTCCCGAATCCGCCTCGACCCAATCGCCATTGATATAGGCTTGTGTTCGGAGTAATGCGGGATTTTCTAATGTTATCATAAGTTTTATCTGGGATTTGGTGCGTCATGGAAGTTTTATATCTTTCTGATTATCAAATCTTGACATAAAAATCTTGACATAAAAAAATCCTCCGCCAAACGAAATTAGCAGAGGATTCGATTCATTCAAAAACAAAACCAAATTACTTTCGGCGATATAATGTCCATTCTTCGCCTGTGTCGTAATTATGTACCTTGACGTAATCTTGGATACGATAATAATCCACAACAAATTCTTGATTTTTTCCATCCAATACGGTGTAAGCATATCCGCCATCCGCATCATCTTCCAGACTTTCAAAGTCCGTAATTTTGAAATCCACCCACTGTCCGTTGTGCGAGAATTGCACCGAAACGATTTGCGTATTTGCGCTGTTCGAGGTAAGCATGACCGAAAAAGTTTTTCCATCATAAACATAATACTCTTGGGCAAGAGTTTCAGAGGCATTGAATGCAAATACCGAAAGGACAAATAAAAAGGCAAAAGCATACTTTTTCATAAGAAAATTATTTAGGTTTAATGTTTAAATGCTATTATCCCAAACGACAATGATTTATCAAAAGTTGTGATTTGTGATAAAAAAATTACAAATATTTCTGATTTTGGGTCAGATAAAGGCTAATTGATTGAAAATGAACGAGAATCAATTTTGATTCACTTTATTATATTTATTTTTATTATGCAATAATGACGTAGATTTCTGACTAACCACCATAAACGCTTAAAAAATGATATTTTTAACATTTAGGAATAAAAATTGTACCCAAAAACAAGAGATTATCAAATTACGTTATTAAATTGTAAATTGATGAATTATCAGATGGCGTGAAGTGTGCCTTATTTTTTGATGTGAATGGTTTTACGTAAAAAATCATGATTTCGTTGAATCAGAATGTATGAAGCAAGAAAAACAAGATTATTTAAAATTAGGAAATACCGCTACAATTCCTGGTGAGCGATTGATTCGGGTGGATATGGAA
>CAZNYR010000149.1:3229-5467 GCA_964577275.1 uncultured Cytophagales bacterium
ATTTTGTTACAAAACGAATGACTACGAAAATGCCTTGCAGCATGCCCAAAAAGCCCTTGAAATTTATCCTAAATCGGATGAGACACGATTGTTTTTGGCGCAGGTTTTGATGGAATTGGCACAAAATTATCAGGCAGAAAAAGAGTTACAACAGCTTATAAATCAGAATGATAAAGACTTTTGGGCGTGGTTTTATTTGGGTAAATTATATTATGAACAAGATAATTTTGCCGAAGCCCTGCCGCGCTTTGAAAAAGCTGTCGCTCTCAATCATAAAAGCCACGAATCTTGGAATGTGCTGGGCATTGTCTATCGACACAAAGGCGAAACCAACAAAGCCCGACAAGCCTATTGGCGTGCGCTTTATTTAAAAAAAGACAAATATCATACATGGTTTAATTTGGGCAATTTGTATGATGATGCGCATGAATCGGAGAAGGCAGTTTGGTGTTATCAGAAGGCGATTCAGTTTGCGCCTGATTTTGCGCCTGCATGGTATAATTTGGGTTTGGTGCATCAGGAACAAGGCAAATTGGAGGAGGCAAAAACTGCTTTGCTCAAAACCACCGAATTATTTCCGCAACAACACGAAATCTGGACGCACCTTAGTTCGGTGTATCATCAGCTCGAAGAGTCTGAAAAAGCACTCGAAGCACTCGAAAAAGCACATGAACTGAACCCTGACGACCTTGAAGTACGGATGGGATTGGCACATTTGTACCATCAGGAGGAAGATTCGGAGAAAGCATTGATGTATTGGAAAAAAGTCATCCAAAAATTGCCCAATTCCTTGTATGCGTGGCTGGCTCTGAATAGCAATTATAACACGCTGGGCAAGTTCAAAAAAGCTCTTCGGTGTTTGGAAAAAGCCCAAGAAATTGACCCAAAAAATGGGGAGGTTTATTTTGGATATGGCTATACGTATGACCACATGGGCGATTACGATAAGGCGATTTACTATTTTAAGCAAGCCCTTGAAATTGAGCCAAATCACTCGGATGCACACTACAATTTGGCAAGCGTTTATGCGCGTTGCCAAGATTTTGATAAAGCCCTGCAACATTTTCAGGAAGCCATCATCGAGAGCGATAATGAAGACGGCGAACGGATACGCATTGCCATGGTTTATTTGGAGTTGCGACAACTGGACAAAGCCCTGCAAATTTGTGATGAAATTAACGAAAATGGAGAGGAAGCAGGCGACCTTTTGTTGGTCAGAAGTTTGATTTATTTTCATCAACAAAAAATCGAAAAAGCCACCGAATTATTGAAAAAGGCATCCGATTTGCCTACGGTCGAACGCCTCTTGGCAATGGCTACGATGTTTGCCCATTGGCTCACGTATCGTTATGTGGATGCCGAAAAAGCCTTAGAAGAAGTCGTACAAGACACTGATTATGAGTATATTTATCGGTATATGGGACATATCATGTATAGTCAGTTCCGATACGAAGAGGCGCAATATTATTACCAAAAATGTTTTGATTTGTGCTATAAAAAAGTTTACTTTTATTCACAAATGCAATACGATTTGTGTTTTTTTGATTTTCTGCACATCAATACAACAAAATATGTGGAGATGGTTCAACGTATTGGATTTTAGGGCATCGGCAAATCCCGAAAAAGACCGAAAACAGCCAAAATCGGGAAGCCGAAGGATTCAAAGTTTTCAGATGGCATCCTGCGGAATAC
Source organism: uncultured Cytophagales bacterium (assembly GCA_964577275.1). Classification (GTDB taxonomy): domain Bacteria; phylum Bacteroidota; class Bacteroidia; order Cytophagales; family Thermoflexibacteraceae; genus UBA2561. The sequence continues at coordinate 4,922 of CAZNYR010000149.1, forward strand.
CCGCCGAAGCATTGGCTGATGATTCATCAGATGGATTTTGGTAACGAAATAATCCTTTTGCTTTGATTTGTCGGGCAACCTGCGCTGGCACTTTGGTTTCCCAAGTCTGGTCGCCCGCCCGAATGAGGTCTAATACCTCATCAGAAATAATATCCAGGATTTCGGTATTTACGCCTTCCAAATCCTCAAGTCGGTCATTATCATAGAGATAACGAAATAATCCGAAGAGATGAAACGGCAATTCAAAATTATCACAATTATATAAATGTCCTGTTTCTTTGATTTTGGAGGGATAAACGTACAATTTGAGATTGCTACCAAATAATTTGCCGAACGAGGCTAAAATTCCGCCCGAAAGATTTTCGTAATATTGTTCGTCAAAAATATTACTAAGGTTATGAATGCCCAGAATAATTCCTATCATGCGGTCGCGCGTGAATTTGGATAGAAAATCAACCAAACGATAATATTCTCCATAATTAGAAATCATCACGGTTAATCCCAGAGAACACAAAATATCGACACGGTCAAGGAAATCTTGGTCTT
>CAZNYR010000149.1:5477-6019 GCA_964577275.1 uncultured Cytophagales bacterium
GATGGTGTCATCTTCCCGTCTTTTGAGGTTGGCTAAAGTTAGTTCGGTAATGACTTGGACACGATTAGGGTCCACATCAGGTTCGGCACGATATTGGGCGAGTCCCGTTTCGAGCATATCCATATTAACCTTGGTTACGGGTCTGAATCGCCCTCTGAGAATCAGGACATTTTTTTTGTATAACTCTTCGGCAGGCTGCAATACATTGCCATCAGGACCAAACATCGTGGCTTGGGCTAATCCCTTTTTGACGAGTTTGAGGCTCAATAATCGGTTATCGACATCTTCAAATTGATTGCCTTTGAGCTTAAAAAAATCAATTTCGATGCGTCCCGGTTGCAGTTCCTCGACCAGCGAATCAATCATGGCTTCGGGGTCTTGATAATAAAAATAACAGGCATAAATCAGATTTACGCCCACTACGCCAAGTGCTTGCTGTTGTCGGAGCGTGTCATTATCGTGCATCAAGACATGAATAATGCAGTCATTGGGTTCGGATTCGGGCGTAAGTTGAAATCGTAATCCAATCCAGCCTTGTCCCT
>CAZNYR010000150.1:0-5862 GCA_964577275.1 uncultured Cytophagales bacterium
AATGGGTTCTTGATGTGGCTCTCGCACCATACGCCAGCCGTACCCATAGTTAAATTCTTCTTCGTCCTTGTTTTCCAATTTGCCGGGCAAATAGGCTTCTCGCAATGTTTTTTGTGAAATCAAGGCATTAGAATAAAGTGCTTGGTCCCAGGCAAGCATATCATCAACGGTCGAAAAAATGCCTTTATCGCCATAAACGCCATCTAAGGCATCGTGTTCTCGCTTCATAATCAGGTCTTTAGCACGACTAAAGAAAAATGAATTGGGCATTCCAGCCACATCAAAAATATGTTTTTGGACAAAATCAGTAAATTTTTTGCCCGAAGCCTTTTCAATGACCGAAGCCAGAAGCGCATATCCTGTGTTGCTGTATTTGTGGCTCTTGCCTTCCTCAAAAAACTGTTTGGGGTGATGCCGTGCCAAGTAATCCACCAAATCCTGATTCGATACATTTTTGGTGCGATAAAAACTGCGCTTGAATTTCCATTTTTGGTTCAAATAACACGGAATGCCAGACGTATGGTTGAGTAAATGCTTGATAGTTACGTCTTTATAAGGCAATTCCGGAAAATAATAAATCAATTTATCATCCAGTGCAAGTTTGCCTTTTTCGACTAATATCAGTGCTGCCACCGCCGTAAAAGGCTTGGAAACCGAAGCCAGTTGCATGGGCGTATTGACCATAAAAGCGGCGGTCGTGTCGTATTTTCTGCGTCCAAAAGCCTTACGAAAAACGACCTTGCCATTTTCGGCAACCAACAATACGCCGTTGTAATTTCCCATTGCATAAATGCTGTCTGTCAGATAGTTAAGCATACAATTTCGGTAATCGGCACGGCATTGGTCGAGGTCGGGATGCGCCCGCACGTTGAGTTCTTTTTTGCCCCAAAATAAAAACGAAATCATAAAAGTAACGAGCGCAAAAGTATATCGTGTTATCGTATTCATGGGTAAAAACAGGAGTTTAGGTCAGAGAATGTTATTTTTTTCAAATGTTAAATTTACGGAAAAATCGGAATTTTAACAGTTTTCAAGGTACAAAAATCAAGAGTAATGCCAAAGGCTTTTGGGAAGATATTTTTTTTGGGGCGCATGCCAAGTCATTTTTCTGGTGGCATCGGTTTTAGTACATTATATCGGGGCAAAAAAATTAATTTTTAAGATTAAAAACTCCAAATTATCTTCAAAAAATACATTGATTTTATGTGTTGAATCCAAAAAACAAATGATAAAAGCAGAAAACTAAATTTATTAAAATTGACTTCAAACCTTTATTTTCACAAAAAAAATTAGGGTTTTTCTTGCTATCTTCGTTTTGTAAGATAAATTTTAATTCCAAAAACAAAAAGTAAGATAATGCAACTGATAGACGGCAAAAAAACTTCCCTCGAAATTCAAGCTCAAATTGCCGAGCAAGTCGAAAATCTCAAACAAAATGGTCAGAAAATTCCACATTTGGCGGCAGTTTTGGTCGGAAATGATGGCGCAAGCCAAACCTACGTTCACGGAAAAGTACAAGCCTGCGAACGAGTGGGTTTTAAATCAACGCTCATCAAATTGGACGAAAATATTTCCGAAAAAGAACTCTTACAAACGGTCGATACGCTCAATCAAGATGCTGATATTGACGGATTTATCGTTCAGTTGCCCTTGCCAAAACACATTTCCGAAGATAAAATCACCGATGCCATAGACCCCGCCAAAGATGTGGATGGCTTTCATCCGACTAATATTGGGAAAATGGTCTTGGGAAAACCTACGTTTTTGCCCGCCACGCCTTACGGAATTATTCAACTTTTGGCGCATTATCACATCGAAACGGCAGGTAAGAATTGCGTCATTATTGGACGAAGTAATATTGTCGGAACACCCATGAGCCTGCTGATGTCCCGAAATACGAAGGTTGGAAATTGTACTGTAACGCTGACGCATAGCCGCACCAAAGACCTCAAAGCGGAATGCTTACGGGCTGATATTCTGATTGTTGCCTTAGGAAGAGCCGAATTTATTACCGCTGATATGGTCAAGGCGGGTGCCGTTGTGATTGATGTCGGAATTACGCGCGTGCCAGATTCCACCAAAAAACGAGGGTATGCGCTCAAAGGCGATGTCAAGTTTGATGAAGTTGCGCCCAAATGCAGTTTTATTACGCCTGTTCCCGGAGGCGTGGGACCCATGACGATTACGTCTTTGCTCAAAAATACACTTTTGGCAACTCAAAAAATAACAACTTAAAGGCTTAATAATCAATATATTATGCTTGGTCAAAGGGATATGATTTTCTATAATTGTTGAATTATAAAATTGACACAAAAAAGTGCTTTTTTGTTAAAAATATTGCAAAATCGTTCCGAATCTATTATTTTGTTAAGACACACATCACAACAAACAGGAACGCTTGTTATGCGCTTATGAAATTACGGAATCTGACCACTTTTTGGTTATTTTTGGGTTGCTTTTTTTATCACTATTTTAATTTAAAAGCGCAACAATTCGAGGCAACGCCTTATCGATTGGCGCAGGGATTGGTGGGGGAACATGGGCTGGAAGTCCTGCAAGATTCGAGTGGTTTTATTTGGATAAATACCAATAACGGAATTTCACGTTTTGATGGGGCTAACTTCCTGAATTTCAAGGAGTACATCAGTGATATTTTGATAACCAAAAGCCAAAAAATACTCGCCGTAACTAAATACGGTATTAAGGAAATTTTTTATCGTCCTGATAGTATTTCTTTCCAATTATTTATAGGGCATCAAGCCGAGCTGAGTTCAGAAAAATTGCACTTTCCGCATTGGATTTATGAAGACCATCAGGGCGCACTCTGGATTACAGAAAAAGCCACACTTGCCCGCCTAAAGGACGGCAAAATTACTACCCGTTTCAAGACCGAAAATCGCAGGCTCTTTTTTGCTGAAATCGGAACGGAGTTTTTGTTGATGTTTTCGGATAATGGCGAGGTATTTCGGTTCGAGTATGCCACCGAACGCTTTGAAAAACTGAAGGTTACGATTCCGATGCCTAATATTTTAGCTCTTCATCAACCTCACAAAAATACCATTTGGCTGGGCGGCGATAAAATTATTGAACTACAAATCAAGGATAAAAATCTGGTGCTAACCCAAGAATCGACCGTTTTTGATGAGCCAATAACTTGTTTTTTGCAACGCCAAAATGGTGATTTTTTGGCGGGTTCAGCGGCACATTTTATTTATCAAATTGATACAAAAAACAAGTTTAAAGCTAAAATCTATGGTGATTTGGCAGAAAATCCTACGTATAAGGAAACCAGCCTGACCTCACTTTTTGAAGACCGCGACCAAAATTTATGGGTTACTTCCAGCGCAAGCGTTTCGGTGTTGCGTGTGCCTACTTTTGCAAAAGTGCGACAATTACCCGTTACATATTACGGCGATGTTACGATGTTAGAAAATGGTCAAAAATACGTTGCTTCTGAAGGACTTTTCAAATTAATTTTGAAAGATAACGGGCAATTTGAGCCACAAAAAATTCCGTTGGCAGAGCATGAAGGATTTATCAATCGGGCAGTAGGTGTTGGAAATCAGATATTTATTGGCACGAATGCCGCACAGATTTTGGTGGTTGAGGATGATAAGATTCAAAAAACGTTTGATTTATCGCCTCGGGGGCGGTCTGTATTCAATTTTATGCCCGATTCACGGGGGAATATTTGGGTCATTCAAGCTCCAAAAGATATGCCGATTGTGGGTTTATTGCGCTTTAATTCGGCACAGGAAATAACGATTTATCAGGCAGATAAAGGCTTCACAACCAATCCTTTACAGGCGAAAGAATATGACGGAACAGTCTATGTTTCGGGGATTGGGGCAAAGGAATTATTGTTTCGGTATGATGTGCAGACTGATAGTTTTGTCAATATTACGCCCGAACTTCCTGCTGGCGAATGGACTAATTTTGAAGTACATGATTTTGAGGTAATTAGCCATGAAGAGTTCGTTTTTGCGACTACGCACGGCTTTTTTTGGGTCAAAAATCGAAAAATGCGTCAGATTTTACACCGAAATCCATTATTTAACACCGAAATCCGCAGTATTTTGCGAGATAAAAAAGACAAGGGCATTTGGCTTTCGACCAATCGGTTTGGATTGATAAAATATTATTCGGATGAACGGTTTTATCTCTTTAATCAGGATGCTGGCTTAGCTAATATTATGAGTTACAGGGCATTACGATTTGATAAAGATGGTAAACTTTGGGTGGGAACTACCGAAAATATGTATTATCAACAAGCCTTGATGTTGCCTCAAAAAACTCGGACACCGATTTTTTTATCGCTCAAAATGAATGACACAAAAGTACGATTAACAGCTCAAAATCAGGATTTTCCCTATAATACTGCGCTGGAAATGGTATTTATTTTGCCTAATTTTCCGAGCAATCAAGTTATTTATCAGGAGCGCGTGTACGAAAAAGGCAAACCGAAGGCTTGGGTAACATCATTGGGCAATTGGAATTTACGGATTCCTAAGTTTTCGGCGGGTAAACATCTTGTCGAAATTCGAGCCAAAAAAATTGGCGCATTTGAATACAGTGATGTATTACGCTATGAGTTTCAGGTCGATGAAATCTGGTACAAAACGTGGTGGGCTTTCGGTATTTTTATGGTACTTTTGAGCATTTTGGTATTTATCATCCTAAAAATCAATCAATACCGACACCGAATCATTCAACATCAATTAGAAAAGGCGGTCAGGGAGCGCACCGCCGAGGTGCATCAACAAAACGAAGAATTGCGTCAACAACACGAAGAGTTGGAACGCCAACGGGATTATGTGCGGGAAAAAAATGAGGCATTGCACTTGGCGTATTCTCGCATCGAGTCCGATATAACGGCATCGCTCGAAATTCAGGAAGCCATCTTGCCTTCGGAAGTGCAAATGCAAGAGGCATTGGGCAATTATTTCGTTTTTTATCGCCCAAAAGATATTGTTTCTGGCGATTTTTATTGGGTACAAAAGTTGGAAACCGAGTCCGTATTGGTCGTTGCGGATTGCACGGGGCATGGCGTTTCGGGTGCTTTTATGACCTTGATTGGCAATATGTTCCTGACCAAAATTATCAAAACCGAAAATCTGACCGAACCCCATTTGGTCTTGGAAGAACTCGATAAAGGCATCCGAAAAATTCTCAAACAACCCCAAACCAAAAGCATGAACGGCATGGATGTCGCCATCGTTTTTTTGACACCAAAATCGCAACGTATGCAGTTGCGTTATGCGGGCGCACGCCGTCCGATTTTATGGGTCGAAAACGGAAAGCTCAAGTGGATTCATGGCACGAAACGAGATGTCGGTGGGATTCAGCCCATTCGTAAACCTTTTGAAAAACAGGTAGTTAAATTATCAAAAGATTCGATGTTGTATCTGGGAACGGACGGATTTCAAGACCAAAACAATGCCGAACGCAAACGCTACGGCAGTGCCAAACTTCTCAAGTTATTGCATCAAATTCATGCCTTGCCTTTAGCTCAACAGCCACAAAGATTGGAAGAGGAATTGCGACATTTTGCCCAAAATACCGAACAGCGCGATGACATTCTTTGGGTCGGCGTGCGATTCTAACGCCAAAATATAAGACCTTTTTTGCGCTTTTTTCATGCAAATACACCTTCTATATCGTACCTTGTTATTTTTGTGCAAAAATGTGCTTATTTCGTAACTCAAATCAGAGTACATCAAGATAAATTTTATCCGAATTTTGTCCAATTACTTAATTCAGTAATCTCATGAAATTATCAGCCATTCATCTCGGTTTTTTAGGCATCGTTTTGATGCTGATTTTATCCACCAATTTGGGACTTGCCCAAGACCAAACGCAAGA
>CAZNYR010000151.1:0-5854 GCA_964577275.1 uncultured Cytophagales bacterium
TCGGTAACTGTTGCAGGTAAACCCTTGAAAATCAATTCGGTATTCATCATGCCTTTGCTCCTAAATGACGAGGCGATTGGCGTATTGGCTTTGACTTCGTTGGCAAATTTTTCGGAAAAAAGCATTGAGTTTTTGCACAAAATTAGTGGAAATATTGCCGCCAGTTTGTCCAGCATTAGCAATAGTTTTTATATCGAAAAATTATTAGAAGAATCCAACCAAACCAATGAACAATTACAGGCGCAAGAGGAAGTAATGCGCCAAAATTACGAGGAATTAGAAATCACTTCGGATAAAATGCGGCAGGCAGAAAAGCAATTATTGGAGCAACAAGAGGAACTCAAAAAGATGAATGAAAGCCTCGAAAAGCGTGTCCGAGAACGCACCCAAGAACTCGAAAAAAGCAAGCGACATACCGAAGTATTACTCAAAGATGCACAAATTAAGAATGAAAAATTACTTGCCAGCGAAGAGGAATTACGTCAGAATGCCGAAGAGCTGAAAACAACCAATGAACATTTGCAACATACTCAGAATCAGCTACAAACCGCACTGCACCAAGAATCCGAAATTCGTCAGAAAGTGCAGGAAGCCAATACCAAAATTAAGGAAGCGCAAAGCCAACTGATTCAAGCCGAAAAGATGGCTTCTTTGGGGCAATTAGTAGCAGGAATTGCACACGAAATCAATAATCCTGTCAATTTTGTGTATGCGGGAACAGATTCCTTACATACGATTTTGAAGGACTTTTCGGAGATTATCCAGAAATATGAAGAAATTGGAAAAACTGTTAAAAGTCAGGCAAAATTCGAGCAGAAATGGAAGGAATTAATAGCTTTAAAGGAAGAACTCGAATTTGAGGAGATGCAGGAGGATATGTTCAATTTGCTTGCCGATATTCGGAATGGCGCAGAGCGCACCGCCGAAATTGTCAAAGGCTTGCGGACATTTTCGAGGCTTGATGAAAATGATATTAAATCGATTGATTTGCACGAGAATTTGGATTCTACATTGGTTATTTTGCATAATAAATACAAAAATCGCATCGAAATTGATAAACAATATGCCTCGAACTTGCCCGAAATTGATTGTTTTCCCGGACAAATTAATCAAGTATTTATGAATATTTTGTCCAATGCGATTCAGGCAATTCCTGACGAAGGCAAAATTACGCTCAAAACTCGTTATTTGCCTGATAATCATAAGGTTGAAGTTTCAATTACGGACACGGGAGCTGGAATGCCGCCCGAAATTCAGGCAAAAATTTTCGAGCCGTTTTTTACGACCAAAGACGTGGGCGAAGGCACGGGCATGGGACTTTCGATTTCGCATGGCATTATCCAAAAACACAACGGCACAATTACGGTAGAAAGTGCGCCCCATCAAGGGACAAGTTTTGTCGTTACCTTGCCGATACAGGCACAAATTCAGATAGAAACGGAGTAATCGTTTTTTTGTAAATTTGTTTAAAACAATTATTTTATACATAAATCTTGGCGATATTGCCATGAAAAAGTATCGTTTATATTTATTCTTGATAGGTATTTGTTGGCTCGGCGGCGGACTTTTGGTGCAGGCTTCGGAGGTGGATAGTCTTGTCCAAATTTTGCCACAACTCAAAGGCAAAGATAGGGTAAAAGCCCTGAATCGTTTGGCGTGGAAGCTCCGCAAGACCGAATTGGATTCGGCACAGAATTACGCTCAAGAATCGGTCAAACTTGCCGAAAAATTAGAATTTTGGGAAGAACTCGCCACGGCGCATAGTTTTATTGGCGTGATTTTCAGGAATAAAGGCAATTATATTTATGCCCTGAATCATTTTTATCAGGCATTAAATATTTCTGAAAAACACGAACTCAAATTACAGATTGCATATTCCTACAACAATATCGGCGATATTTTGGGGCGACAAGGCAAGAACAAAGAGGCGGTCGAAAATATTACCAAAGCCATCCAATTTTTTAGAGAAGTGGAAGATAAACGAGGCGAAGCCTACGGATATATCCGATTGGGAGAAACGTATCAAGCTGATAGTTTATATACCGAAGCCTTAGACGCTTACCAAAAATGCCTCAAAATTAGGCTGATAGAAACGGCGGATGATGCGGATGGTATTCAATCGGTCAAAAATCGGATTGGGCAGGTGCATAATTTGACCAAAAATTATAAAGTTGCGATATTTTATTATCGAAGTGCCTTAGAAATTGCCCAAAAAGTAAATGACCAAAAAGGCGTTGCAGGCAACATGGCGGATTTGGCGATTGCTTACCAAAACCTTCAACAATATGATTCGGCAATTATTTTGGGCGAAATTGCGCTGAAATTATCCCAAGAAGTGGGCGTAACCGAATTTATCCAAAAATCTACGGGGTTGCTCTCCGAATTGTATGCCCGAAAAGGCGAAGGCAATTTCCAGCGCGCTTATCAACTGGCGAAAATGTTTTCGGATGCACAATCCGCCTTGATTCGTGAAGAAAATCAGAAAATATTACTTTCGCTCCAAACCGAATATCAAGTCCAAAAACAACAAGCCGAAATCGAAATCCTGAACAAAAATAAACGCATCCAACAAGTTATGATGGGCGCATTAGTCGTAGGATTGATTTTGTTGGGCGGTTGGTTATTTTCGATGAAGCGTGCCTCGATACAGCGTAAACGCAATTATGAAAAATTGAGAGAACAAAAAACTGAAATCGAAACGCAAGCCGAAAATTTATACAAAGCCAATAAAGCTATTTCCGAACAGAAATACGCCATCGAAGAGAAAAACACGGCATTAGAAGATGCCCTCAACAAATTACGTACCGTACAATCCAAGATTGCGGAATCTGAAAAGATGGCTTCGCTCGGTCAAATGATTGCAGGTATTGCACACGAACTGAATAATCCGATTAATTTTGTGTATGCAGGCACGGAATCCCTGCAAACCATTCTGGAAGAATTACAGGAAATTTTGGACAAATATGACCAATTAGATACGGTTTCTGTCGAGGAATTTGCTGATTTACAGGCAGAAATCCATGAATTGAAAGACGAATTGGAATATGAGGAAATGAAGGAAGACATCTTCAAATTATTGGAAGATGTACATAACGGAGCATCCCGAACTGCCGAAATCGTGATGGGCTTGCGCACCTTTGCGCGCATGGATTCTAAGAATGCCAAATCCGTTGATATTCATCAAAGTTTGGATTCGACTTTGGTTATTTTGAATAATAAAATTGAAGGAAAAGCCGAAATTATTAAAGAATACGACCGAAACTTACCTTACATTACGTGTTTTCAAGGACAAATGAATCAAGTATTTATGAATCTATTAGCCAATGCGGTTCATGCGATTGAGGGCGACCATGGCAAAATTCGTATCAAGACCGAATTCATTGAAAATGAACAAGTTAGAATTTCGATTTCGGATAATGGCAAAGGCATGGATACGGAAACGCAAGCGCAGATTTTTCAGCCCTTTTTTACGACCAAAGAAACGGACGAGGGACAGGGCTTGGGCTTATCAATTACCAGGGATATTATCGAAAAACATCAAGGCAAAATCCAGGTCGAGAGCCAACTCGGCAAAGGCACGACCATCGCGCTTATTTTGCCTGTGCAGGCAATTCATTTGAACGAAGATGGCATTTAACCTATTCATAATCAATTAGATACAGCGATTAAATTTTATGAAATTCTATGCCTTGCTTTTCTTGATTTTTGCGCTCAAACTGCCTTCTATTTTTGCTCAAGAGCTGACGGAGGCAGATAGCTTGACCGGAATCTTGCCCAAACTGAAAGGCGAGCAGAAAATCCATGCACTGAATCGCTTGACATGGATATTACGTACCTCCGATTTGGAAAATGCACAAAAATATGGCGACCAAGCCATAGAATTAGCCGAAGCACAAGAAAAATGGGAATTGCTGGCGACAGCCTACAATTATACGGGCGTGGTGTTGCGGAATCGCGGCAATTTGATGTATTCCCTGAATTATTTTTATCGTGCCTTGAATGTTGCCGAAAAGCGCAATCTTGTGTTACAAACGGCATATGCTTACACCAATATCGGCAATGTGCAGGGCAAGCAAAATAAAAATGAAGAAGCCATCGAAAATATCAATCAGGCGGTGCGTTTTTTTCGGAAAGCCAACGACAAACGGGGCGAAGCCTACGGCTGGATTCGGCTGGGCGAAATTTATCAAAATCAAGAAAAGTATGATGATGCGCTCAAATCATATCTAAAGTGCTTGGAAATTAGGAAAAAAGAAAAATTGCCCGACAATAAAACGGGTTTGGGGGCGGTCAAAAGTAAAATCGGACAAGTTTATCTGATACAAAAAAATTATCAATGGGCGTTGTTTTATTTTCGGCAGGCGGTTTTTTTATCCCAAGAAATTAATGAACTTACTGGCTTGGCTATCAATGGGTTATATGTGGCAAAGGTATATAAAGCCCTACAAAAAATGGATTCGGTATTTTATTATGCCGAGCAATCTTTGCGTTTAGCCCAAGAAGTGGGCATGACCTCCACGATTCAGGAAAGTACGGAATTTCTGGCAGAGATTTATGAAGAGCAAGGCGATTATCATAAAGCCTATGAACTTACTCGCTTGTATTCGGAGGCACAGGCGCATCTGATTCGTGAAAAAAATGCCAAAACCTTACAATCTATTCAAATCGAATATCAGGTAAAAAAACAGGATTCAAAAATCGAATTATTAGAGAAAGATAAGTTTTTGAGTCGATTTTTGCTTGGCAGTCTGGTTATTGCGTTATTTTTGAGTGTATTTTGGGTGCGTTATATGCGTAAAATGAACCGACAACGCAAGGAAGATTATAAACTTTTGAAGGCACAAAAGCACGAAATTGAGGCGCAAACCGAAAATTTGATGCGGGCAAATGATGCGATTGCCGTCCAGAAAGAAGACCTTGAAATCAAACATGAATCCTTAGAAAAGACGCTTAATGACTTGGAAAATGCACAAATTCAGGTGGCGGAGAGCGAAAAAATGGCTTCGTTGGGACAAATGTTGGCGGGGATTTCAAACGAACTCAATAATCCATTGAACTTTATTTATACGGGAACAGAATCCTTGCAAAGTATTTTGGAGGATTTGAAAGAAATTTTGGATAAATATGACGAAACTGAACTTTCGGTACAGCATTTAGAGGCTTTTCAGGCGGAGATAAAACACCTCAAACACGAATTGGAATACGCTGAAATACAGGAAGATATCGTCAATTTATTGGCTGATATTTATGATGGTGCCAAACATACGAATCGGATTGTTGCGGGTTTGAGGACATTTACGCAGGCGGGCAAAAAAGCCTCATCAGTGGATATTCATCAAAATTTGGAGGCAACACTGATTGTTTTGAATCACAAACGAGGCGAATCTGTCGAAATTATCCAAAATTATGACAAAAAGCTCCCTTATGTTACGTGCTTCCCGAGTTTGATGAATCAAGTATTTATGAGTTTGGTTTCGTATTCGATGGAATCGGTGGGCGAAAGCGGACGCATCGAAATAAGTACGGAACGTACTGAAAATGAGATGGTTATAATTCGATTTTCGGATACGGGCAAAGGCATGAACCCGCAGACTTTGCGCTATTTATTTGAGCCTTTGCATTCTTCGCAAGAAATCAATATGATGGAAAATATTAGTTTTGCGCTCACGGCGGATATTATCCAAAAACACCAAGGCGAAATCAAGGTCGAAAGCCAAGAAGGCAAAGGCACAAGTTTTGAAATTCGCCTGCCGATTTATCCTCAATTCAAATAAATTTAGCAACCAGTCGCTTTGCGTATTTAACGTTTTATTGACAGCGAAGATACGCCCAAAAGCGTTATATTTACCAGACA
>CAZNYR010000152.1:0-5845 GCA_964577275.1 uncultured Cytophagales bacterium
AAATCAATAAATTACATTCAAACCAAAATACAAACTAAATTTGCATCGGTACTTAGTATCAAATCAATCATTCACACCAAACAGAAATAAAACATGAAAAAAATGAACACAAATTTTACGTGTATAATGTTGATAATCAGTTTATTAAGTTTGTCCGAATTGTATGCCCAATTTGAGCAACCCGTAGCCGTCCCCAATTCCAGCCAAAAAGCCAGCATTATGCAAACTGTGGGATTAAGCGAAATTACGGTAGAATATTACAGCCCTGCGGTCAAGGGACGCGAAGTCTGGGGCAAACTTGTGCCTTACGACCAAGTTTGGCGAGCAGGCGCAAACGAAAATACCAAAATTACGTTCAGTGATGATGTCAAAATCAACGGAAAATATTTGCCTGCGGGAACATTTGGCTTGCATATGATTCCGAATGAAGACGAATGGACGGTTATTTTTTCACAAAACTCGACCTCGTGGGGCAGTTATTTTTATACGCAAGAAGAGGATATTCTACGTATCAACGTGAAGCCCCAAGCCGCCGCACATCGGGAATGGTTGGCGTATGATTTTACGAATCGGGAAGCCCAATCCACGACCTTGGTCATGCACTGGGAGAAGGTTAAAATCCCGCTTACGTTTGAGTTTGATGTGCATGGAGTGGTGCTTGAGAGCTTGCGCCAGGAGATGCGAAATTTAGCCAACTGGAGTTGGGTCGGGACGTGTCAGGCGGCGACCTATTGCGCACAACACAAAATCAATCAGCAGGAGGCTTTGACATGGATAAATCGTTCGATAAGCATGGAAAAAACATTTACCAACCTGATGACCAAAGCCCGATTATTGGAACAATTAAAGCAGACGGAAGAAGCCAAAACCACCGAAGCCGAAGCATATAAATTTGCTAAAGATGGGGAGATGGGTAATTATGTCTATGAATTGGGTGTAATCCAGAATGAAGGCGAAAAAGCACTACAAGTTGCCGAAAAACGCGCCGAAATTTTCCCGAAATCATGGCGTGCGCTTTCGGGCTTAGGACAGGCGTACCAGACGGCGGGCAATCTGATGAAAGCACTTCAATATTTCAAGATGGCGTTGCCTTTGGTGCAAGATAATCAAGGTGCAACGGACTGGATTCAGGGACAAATCAAAGCATTGACAAAAGCAAAATAATCATGAGGGCGGCGCATTTAAACTCCTCATCCCTCAAAGCCCACTCCTCATCCCTCAAAGCCCACGACTTTAGTCGTGGGCTGGAGAACAATTTTTTCGGATAAATTATAAAAAAATAGTGTTTGAATGCTTGATATATTGCCTATGAAAAATTACCTTTGCACCTCGTTTTGTAAAAACCAAAATTAAATGGATACTTTAAGTTATAAAACTATCTCGGCTAACAAGGAAACCGTAGCTAAAGAATGGGTGGTGATTGATGCCCGTTCTGCAGTCCTTGGGCGTTTGGCGAGTGAAGCAGCCCGATTATTACGAGGGAAGCACAAACCAAACTTCACGCCCAATGTGGATTGTGGAGATAACGTAATCATCATTAATGCCGATGAAGTCGTAATGACAGGCAATAAATGGACAGACCGAGAGCTACGCCGACACACGGGTTATCCCGGAGGGCAACGCATCTTGAGTCCTAAACAACTGAAAGCCAAATCTTCTGCCCTGTTAGTGGAGCGAGCGGTAAGTGGGATGTTACCCAAAAACCGACTCGGACGATCAATCATTAAAAATTTACACGTGTATGCTGGTTCGGAGCATCCGCACCAAGCACAACAACCTAAAAAAATTGAAGTATAATGGAAGTCGTAAACACAATAGGTAGAAGAAAAACCGCTGTGGCTCGCATTTATGTCCAAGCGGGTGCCGGCGAAATTACTATTAACAAAAAAGAGTTTGCTGATTTTTTTCCGTCAGAATTAGACCGCATTATTGTACAACAACCCCTGTCCACAATAGGCGAAACAGCAAATTATGACATCAAAGTTACCGTCAAGGGCGGTGGCTCTTCCGGGCAAGCCGAAGCCATCCGACTGGCAATTTCCAGAGCTTTATGCGAAATCAATCCAGAACACCGACCAGCTCTCAAGGCGGAAGGATTCTTGACGCGAGATTCTCGTATGGTGGAACGTAAAAAATACGGACACCGAAAAGCACGACGTAAATTTCAGTTCAGTAAACGTTAATCTGATTCCAAACGCTTTAATTTTAGTAATTTCATGGCTCAAAAAATCGAATATAAAGACTTATTGGATGCCGGCGTTCATTTCGGACACATGACCCGAAAGTGGCATCCTGCTATGGCGCCCTATATTTTTATGGAGCGAAATGGCATCCACGTCATTGACCTAAATAAAACTTTAGTTTGTTTAGACCGTGCTTCCGAAGCACTGAAAAAAATTGCCAAATCAGGGCGTAAAGTCATGTTTGTGGCGACCAAAAAACAGGCGCAGGAAGTCGTAGCGACAGAAGCTCAGCGTATCAAAATGCCTTACGTTACCGAGCGGTGGTTGGGCGGAATGCTGACCAATTTTGCGACAATCCGAAAATCAATCAAAAAACTCGCTGGCATCGAAAAAATGATGGGAAGCGAAGCCTTCAAAAACTTGGCGAAACGAGAACGATTGATGAAGACCCGTGAAAGAGAAAAGTTAGAGCGATTGTTGGGTGGCATTGCGAATGAAGCCCGACTCCCCGCTGCACTTTTTGTCGTGGACATCAAACGCGAACACATCGCCATCAAAGAGGCGCAACGCTTAAATATTCCCGTTTTTGCGATTGTCGATACCAATTCAGACCCTAATCTGGTCGATTTTCCGATTCCTGCTAATGATGATGCCTTCAAATCAATCCAATTATTAGTTTCGACTATCGCTAATTCGATTGAAGAAGGAATCGCCGAACGCAAAAAAGAGAAAGATGACCGAAAACTTAAAGAGGAAGAAAGCAAGAAAAAAGCCCTTGATGAAGGCAAGACCGTAGAAACCGTAGAAGAAATTTCTGCCCAAGACGAAGTCTAAAGGCTACTCAAAAAGATTCCGAAAAAGCAATTTCTATATTTTTAGAAGTTGCTTTTTTTATTTCCAATTTTATGCCCAAGAAATTGAAATCTCTCAAAAAATGCCCGTATTTTGCAGATTCCTAAGCCGATAAAACCAAATGATTAAAGGTGTTTTTGGTTCATTAAAAATACTTTTATGATACAAAAAAAAGAAAATTAATATACTAATTTAAGAAGTATCATCAGCCTATTCGTTCGTTTCTTTGCTCATGAAAATTAATTCTACTGCCGATAAATCCAGACGCTCTACCATGTTTCAGCGTGCGGGCATTACCGAGGGGCAACTCGCCAAATTGCCTCCACAAGCCCCCGAACTCGAAGAAGCCGTGCTGGGTGCATTAATGCTTGAAAAAGATGCACTTAATGATATTATCGAAATTCTGACACCCCAATCCTTCTATAAAGAAGCACATAAACTCATTTATGATGCCATTTGTGAATTATTTACGAAGTCAGAACCCGTTGATGTCCTGACTGTGATACAGCAACTGCGACGAAACGGAGCGATAGAAGCCGTAGGTGGTAGTGCTTATGTTACCAAACTCACCACGCACGTCAATTCGGCGACCAATCTCATCGCACACGCTCGGATTGTGGCACAAATGTCTATCAAACGAGAACTCATTGTATTGGGCGATGAAATGATTAAAAATGCTTACGAAGAAACTTCCGATGTATTTGACCTCTTGGATTCGGCTGAACAACGACTTTTTGAAGTTTCTGAAGCCAATATTCGGAAAAATTATGCGGATATGAAGTCAGTCATGGCTTCGGCAATCCAAGAACTCGAAGCCAAAAAAGACCGTCAAGATGGACTCACGGGCGTTCCCACAGGTTTTACAGCACTTGACCGCGTTACGGCAGGCTGGCAAAAATCCGACTTGGTGATATTGGCGGCACGTCCCGCCATGGGAAAAACAGCCTTTTGTCTGTCCGCCTTACGAAATGCTGCCGTAGATCACGAAAAACCTGTCGCTATTTTTTCGCTCGAAATGTCCAATATTCAGTTAGTAAATCGCCTCATTTCTGCCGAAGTGAGTTTGGAAAGTGATAAACTCAAAACAGGAAATCTTTCCGAATCCGAGTGGGAACAATTAATCGAAAGAACAGCACCATTGACCAATGCGCCCATTTTTATTGATGATACACCCGCCTTGACTGTCTTGGAGTTGCGGGCAAAGTGTCGCCGACTGAAAGCACAAAATGACATCCAATTAATCATTATTGATTATTTGCAATTAATGTCTGGCGATACCAACAAAGGTGGCAATCGTGAACAAGAAATTGCCTCGATTTCAAGGGCTTTAAAACAAATTGCCAAAGAATTGAGTGTTCCCGTGATTGCACTTTCGCAGTTGAGTCGGGCGGTCGAAACGCGTGGCGGCGATAAACGACCGCAACTTAGTGATTTGAGGGAATCGGGTTCAATCGAACAGGATGCCGACATGGTTTTATTTCTCTATCGTCCTGAATATTACGGCATTACCGAAGATATGGACGGAAATCCAACGCAAGGCGTGGGCGAAGTGATTATTGCCAAACATCGGAACGGTTCGCTCGGAACGGTGCAACTCAAATTTATCGGAAAATACACACGCTTTCAGGATTTGGATGCGCCCGATGGCTTTGGCGGTGCGGGCAATTTTGATGGAAATTATGGAAATGCTTTCCAAGATGCCACCATTCCAGCCGAATTTGGCACCATTACGCTAGATAGTAAAATGAATAAATTACCAAATCAAGATTTTCAAAGTGAAAATGGTTCAGACGAAGTGCCTTTTTAAATGGAATTGATAATCAGATAATTATACCATCTTAATACGCTGTATTAAATACTCCCTACTACTCATGAAAAATATACATTTAATCGTATTATTTTGCGGATTAAGCCTAAATTTATTCGCTCAAAAGGATAATAATCCAGAAATAAAAGTACCTAAAAATATTCTAAAATGGAATGTCATGGGGTTGCCGACAGGAAATAATCCCATCTTTTATGAGCGTGTCCTGACACCCAAAAATACACTTTGGTTCGGATTTAATTATCTGTTAAATCGTTTTGATGACAACAAAGACAAGGAACTCTGGTCATTGGCTGTCGAATATCGCTTTTATCGGGGACAGCCCGCTCCTCGTGGGTTTTTTCTTGCGCCTTATCTCAAATATCAGCATATTGACGAAACAAAAATCATAGAATCAAACGGAATTACGACCAATTCCCAAGCTCAAATCAATACCTTAGGAGGAGGAGTAAACTTAGGGTATCAGTTGATAATCAGGCGGTTTGCCCTCAGTGGATTTGCAGGTTATGGCTATAATTTTATTGCGAATGTTTCAGATGAAAATCCTAATTTTGACAAGAAAGATTATCAAACTGACCCTCGTTTTGGTGTAGCAATCGGATTCACATTCTAAAAATTGGATTAAATTTTCTGAAAAGTTTAAATCAGTTCACTAAAAATTATGATTATTCGAATTGTTCGGATGACTTTTCATGAGGATAAAGTCGCCGATTTCCAACAAATATTTGCCCAAATGCAACAGTTTATCCAAAACTTTGAGGGCTGTCAGCATCTCGAACTTTGGCAGGATGCAGATAATCCATGTATTTTCATGACGTACAGTTTTTGGGAAAATACCGAAGCCTTAGAAAGGTATCGTCAATCCGAATTTTTCCGAACGACTTGGGCGAAAGTAAAACCCCTATTTTCGGCAAAGCCTTTGGCTTTTAGTGCCTTAGAGGTTGTTTAAATTTTTAGACCTGCCAAGTCTAAGACCTGCCAAGTC
>CAZNYR010000153.1:0-670 GCA_964577275.1 uncultured Cytophagales bacterium
TGTTGGGATTTTGTTCTTTCAAAAATCGAGCAGTGCCACACATCGAGCCCCCCGCCCCGACACCCGCCGCATAATGCGTAATTTTTCCATCCGTATCATTCCAAATTTCAGGTCCCGTCGAAAGATAATGCGCCTTCGCATTGCTGGCGTTATCATACTGATTAGGATAAAATGAATTGGGAATTTCTCGGTTAAGTTTCTGTGCCACAGAATAATACGAGCGTGGGTCATCAGCCGCTACGTTGGTCGGGCAAACAATCACTTCCGCACCCACAGCCCGCAAAATATCAATTTTTTCTTGCGATTGTTTGTCTGCCATCGTGAAAATACATTTATAGCCACGAGCAATCGCCGCCAGTGCCAAGCCCATCCCTGTATTGCCCGAAGTGCCTTCGATAATCGTGCCGCCCGGTTTGATAAGTCCTTGATTTTCAGCATCAACCAGCATTTGTAAACCGATGCGGTCTTTCATCGAATTGCCCGGATTCATGTATTCGACCTTGACCAAAATAGTCCCTTCGATGCCATCCACCACATGATTTAACTTGACCAGTGGCGTATTTCCGATGGTTTCGGTAACGTGATTATAATATTTCATGGATTTAATTCTGAACTAAAGTTGAGATTGTTATGATATTTTTTATTGAATCAATGCGTAAACGAATAAACG
>CAZNYR010000153.1:680-5844 GCA_964577275.1 uncultured Cytophagales bacterium
ACGCCGCATAATTTTGCAAACAAAAAACGCAAATCTGATGCAAAATGATAGTCTGTCAGAAGACTTTTCGAGAGGATAAACCAAAAAAAACGAGGCAAAACACGCCCAAAAAAACTGATTTTATCAAAATTTGGTTTTTGCGCCTGCCAGCATCCCCAAAAAAGCGCAAAATGCCTGTCTATGAGGAACATCTTACACCACAACAAACGACCATTTTGATAAAAGATGCCGTCATTATGTTTCTTAAATTTGGAACAAAAGTATAAAAATTCAGCCCGATTTTAATGATTCAACACAAAAAATCTTGGCGACAAATGCCATTTTCTCGTAAATTTACCAATATTGATTACAAAAAAATGATGACTCGAAAATTCCTTAAATTATTCCTGATATTCAATGGCTTGCAAATTGGCGTATTGCTCCTCATTTTGACGAAAAGTCTGATGTTTCCGCCTAATTTTGAACCCAAAAAACAACTTATCACACGTTTTTTATTGACCGATTATTGTTTTTCGACCGAATCCAGACACACCCGACATTATTTATTTCCCGAAATGATTGCCCCATTTCAGGACTTGGCGGGATGGCATGAGCATTTTCCGTCCTCTTCATTTTTCCCGCCTCCAAAATTAGATAAAAAAAAGTAAGTATCTGAACTTATTGCAATAATTCAATCCCTAACCCATTGGTTTTAGGGAAATTAACACCATTTGGCGTAATTTCTACGCCCGAAGCAATTTGTGTTTTTAGAAGCATCGCCCCATCCATATCCACATAATCCAAGAGTGGCGCAAGGTGTGCAATCGCCGAAATGCCCACCAGCGATTCGGTCATACAACCAACCATTGTTTTCAAACCTAAATCTTTAGCCTTCTGAATCATACGATATGCGGGAGTCAGCCCGCCACATTTGGTCAGTTTGATGTTGATACCATGAAAAAAATCAGCGCATCTCTGTACGTCCGCCTCCCGAATGCAACTTTCATCGGCAATAATTGGCAGGGCAGAATGTCTGAAAACTTCCTTCATGCCCGCCCAATCATCCGCTTTCAGCGGCTGCTCAATAAATTCTACGCCCAATTTTTGGAGAGCCTCCGCATTTTTGAGGGTCGTTTCTGCATCCCAAGCGCAATTCGCATCAACCCGAAACCGACTTTCTGTATGCTGGCGAAGTTTTTGGATAATTTCAATATCATGTGGTGTTCCTAACTTGATTTTATACAAATTCCATGGTTTTTCTTGCATCTTTGCAATCATCTTCGGAATCGTATCAATACCAATAGTATAGTTCGTTAATGGAATGTGTTTTGGATTCAAGCCCCAAATTTCATAGACGGGCTTTTGATGAATTTTTCCGAACAAATCATAAGACGCATTATTCAACGCACACAAGGCAAAAGGCGTATTTTGTAAATCTTCATGCAAATCTTGCCATAATTCTTCTGGCGTAATTAACTGATAATCAATAAGTTTGTGGCGTATTTTGTCAATCGCAATTTCTAAATTTGCAAGCGTTACGCCGTAATAAGGATTGGTCGTAGCCTCGCCAAAACCGCTGTAATTTCCGTCCTTGAGTTCGACAATCAAAGTAGGCTGAACGGCATAAGATTCACGGGCAATCGTAAAAGTATGCCGTAATTGTAAGTCAAATTGATGGATAATAACTTCCATTTGTATTTCAGATTTAATTTGTTTGATTTGTAAGATATTGATTATCAATAATCTAATTTTATAACAAAAAACCAAAGTCAAACGTTTTGGGTCTGACTTTGGTTTAAATTCTTTCGTGAAGACGATAGATGTCTGTACGTTTGAGTCTGCCTTACTAATAAATAAGACCTACACGTTAATTTTTATCGTTTTTTTGCAAAAATAAGGTCAAAAAGTACTTGAACAGATTATTGAGCAATAATTTGATAACTAAATTCGCGCAAGGGCTTCCGCAAATACATAAATTGTTGCAAAACGGACTCGGCATTTTGTGCATTATCGACATCAAACCATACATCACGGCAATCCTGTCGATTGGTGCGCCGAATAAATTTGAGCGCACAGACCTTGCGAAGCGCATCGGTCAGGTCGGTTTCAAACATATTCATGATGCGAGATTCGGACTGGTCAAATGCCTGTCTTTTAGAACAAATCGTAACGATAAGATGTCCTTTGGCGTGGGCATCTGCGGAATGAATGGCGGCTTGGTAATTTCTCATGGTAATAAAAATATTGGTGCTAAAACAGGACAGGAAAACCTTTTTGTTGTCCTTTATTGAACGCTAAATCCTGATAGTTGGGTCAAATTTACGGGATGATTCGAGATTTACAACGTGTTTTTACTAAATTTTATCTCCGTAATTTCCATAAAAATCAAGAAATAAGACAAAAAAATACATCCTTTCGTTTCAGGATATACGTTTTTGTTGCGAATTTATTTCGTGAGCAAATAAGACACTTTTAGCGAAAATTCGCAAATAATAAAGCATAAATATTTATTTTTTAACATATTCACAAAATTCGTACTAAACATTCAATATCATGACACTAAAAAACGAAAAACTTATTCGATTTCTGAAAGAGTGGGGAATCTTTGCCATTGTGGTTTCTGTGCTGTATTTCACGGGTTTACACACCGAAATTGCGGGCGGATTACAACGCCTGATGCTGATGACGGGCTGGATGGATGCCTCCGAAAAAATTGAGGTCGCGCATCAAATTTCAACCAATTATGAGATGGTTTTGGAGGATGAAACAGGCAAAACCGTACATTTGAGCGACCTCAAAAACCAAGTCATTTTTATCAATTTCTGGGCAACTTGGTGTCCGCCATGCCGTGCCGAAATGCCCGAAATTCAGGCATTATATCACAAAAAAAAGAAGGATGTAAGTTTTTTATTGATTTCTTTGGATAAAGATTTTGAAAAAGC
Source organism: uncultured Cytophagales bacterium (assembly GCA_964577275.1). Classification (GTDB taxonomy): domain Bacteria; phylum Bacteroidota; class Bacteroidia; order Cytophagales; family Thermoflexibacteraceae; genus UBA2561. The sequence goes on from CAZNYR010000153.1 coordinate 3,602, forward strand.
CAAAAAATTCGTGCAGGATAAGGCGTTTGATTTTCCGATTTATCGTCTAAAAAATGCCTTGCCGACCGAATTTGAGAGCCGTTCGATTCCAGCTACTTTTGTTATTTCGGCACAAGGCAAAATTATTTTTGAGCATCAAGGCATTGCCGATTATCATAATGAAGCCTTTATCAAATTGCTGGAGCAAGCCAAAATACGACAATAATTCGGCGTGATTCTTCAAAATCACCGAATTTCATACGTTTATTCGTTTCGGGATTCAGCCAAAAATAAACTCGCATTGGCTTTTGTTTCATGTCCTCATTTTGAGTAATATTGCCGTAGTAAAAGCCTTGCTTTTGTCAAAAAAAATTTACATTTACAGAAAATCATTGAATCATACATTTTTAACACATCATTATTAATTATCAAAAGAATATAAAATGTTATTGGAATGTATTCCCAATTTTTCGGAGGGCAGAAATCCCGAAATTATCCGACAAATTACCGACCAAATTCGGGCGGTCAAAGACGTAAAATTATTGGGCGTAGAGATGGGCAAGTCGGCAAATCGTACTGTGGTTACGTTTGCAGGCAACCCCGAAGCCGTATGCGAAGCCGCATTTTTGGCTATCCAAAAAGCCTCACAATGTATTGATATGCAGCAACATACGGGCGAACATCCCCGCATGGGAGCTACCGATGTTTGTCCACTTGTCCCAATTTCTGGGATTTCGATGGCACAAACCGATGTGCTTGCCCGTCAATTAGCGCAACGTGTTGGAAATCAGTTACATTTGCCCGTATATTGCTACGAATTTTCTGCCCGTCGTCCACATTTGCAAAAGTTGGAACAAATCCGAAAAGGGGAATACGAAGCCTTGTCCGAAAAGATGCAAAATCCTGATTTCCAGCCTGATTTTGGAGATTGGACAAATTATAAAACCGCAGGCGCAACGGTCATCGGCGCACGCAATTTTTTGATTGCTTATAACTTTAATTTGAATACGGATTCAAAAGAAATTGCCGATGAAATTGCCAAAGATATACGAGAATCGGGACGAATTTTGACAAAAAACGGAAAAATCTTACGTGATGCACAACAGCAACCCATCCGAAAACATGGCAGTTGTCGAGGCGTGAAGGCAATCGGTTGGAAATTAGAGGGTTATCCTTCGGCACAAGTTTCTACAAATATGACCGATATTACCATCTCGCCCGTGCATTTGGTTTTTGAAGCACTCAAAAAAAGTGCTGAAAAACACGGCGTAAAAGTAACAGGCGCAGAACTTATCGGACTCACGCCGTTGCAGGTTATGTTAGATGCAGCGGATTTTTATCTATCTCAAAATCAATTAGATAGCCGTATTTCAGAACTTGAAAAAGTCAAAATTGCCATCAAATATTTGGGTTTGGATGATTTAGAACCCTTCGATTCGATGCAAAAAATTATTGAGTATAAATTACAGAATTAGCGTAATTTAAGTTTGAATCATTACTTATATTTATTTCATAAAAAAATATGCAAATTATCAAATATCCCGAATCGTCCGAATGGGCAAAAATTTTAGCTCGTCCTGTTTTTGAAACCTCCGAAATTCAACAGCGTGTCCGCCCTATTTTGGAAGCGGTCAAGACGCAAGGCGATAAGGCATTGCGAGAATTTAATTTGAAATTTGATGGTGTAAGCCTTGATAATCTGATAGTTACGCCAGAGGAAATCGCACAGGCGGAACATTTGGTCAGTCCCGAACTAAAAACGGCGATTCTGACAGCAAAAGCCAATATTGAAAAATTCCACACCGCACAAAAAGAGGAATTTATGCCGATTGAAACGATGCAAGGCGTGCGATGTTGGCGCAAAAGTATTCCCATCCGAAAAGTTGGACTTTATATTCCGGGTGGAACTGCTCCACTTTTTTCGACAGTTTTGATGCTGGGAATTCCCGCAAAACTGGCTGGTTGTCAGGAAATTATACTTTGTTCGCCCCCCAATTCGGAAGGAAAAATTCACCCTGCTATTTTGTTTACGGCAAAGGCAGTGGGCGCAACCAAAATTATCAAAGTGGGCGGCGCACAGGCTATCGGAGCGATGGCGTATGGCACCGAATCAGTGCCGAAAGTATCCAAAATATTCGGACCCGGCAATCAGTATGTTACGGCGGGCAAACAACTTGTGCATCAGGAAGGTATGGCGATTGATATGCCCGCAGGTCCTTCGGAAGTGGCGATTTTGGCGGACGAATCGGCTGTGCCAGCTTTTG
>CAZNYR010000154.1:0-5825 GCA_964577275.1 uncultured Cytophagales bacterium
TTTTTAACCGTCAAAAAGGCGGGTGGATGAACGGTGGTTATTCTTGTTTCAAATATTGATTCATTTTTGCTCGAATTTCGGGCAAAGACAAATTAGAGTCAATCTCACCATTTTGAGCGACCGAAAGTTGCCCTGTTTCTTCGGAGACCAATAAAATGAGGGAATCCGTTACTTCGGACATCCCGATACCTGCCCTGTGCCGTAGCCCCATGGAAGCAGGAATGGACTGATTTTCGGATACAGGCAAAATACATCGTGCCGCCTGAATTCGTCCGTCATAAATAATAACCGCTCCGTCATGCAAGGGACTATATTTATTAAAAATCGAAATCAACAAACGCTTAGAAAGGATACTATCCAACTTATCGCCCGTTTCGAGATAGCTTGCCATTTCGGTAGCATTTCTCGAAATGACCATCAATGCGCCTGTATTGGTGCTTCCGAGTTCCTTCATGGCTTCCAAAATTCCCGCCACCGAAAAATTGCCTTCTAAGCTATTTTTGCGCCGATGGAAAATGCCACCCAGAAAGGTACTTTCCTGAATATCAGTTGATTTGCCGAGAATAAGTAGGAATTTTTTGATTTCTTGCTGAAATAAAATGACCGCCACAATTACGCCCACTTCCATAAATTGATGCAAAATGGCAGTAAAAAGCTCCATTTCCGTAGCTTGGACTAACAAATACAGAAAATACAAGACCAAAAATCCGCCCGAAACCCGAACCGCTAAGGTGCCTTGCATCAGTTTGTAGATATTGAAAATCAATAAACTTACCAGCAAAATATCAAAAATATCTACCCACTTAATTTCCAAGAAACCCATCGAAAATAATAAATTCACGATACAAAATAATTTGGAGATGTTCATAAACACCACAAAGATACAGAATCTATCGCAGTAAGCCTGATTTCTTGATTATTCCATTTTTTGAATCTTGGTTTTCTTTGAATGGTATCTTTTTCTAAAAATGTGCAACTAATTTTTGGTTTATTCATTTGTATTGATTTGTTTTGTAACATGAAAACATTATCATATAATTATAGTTTTTATAATCTAAAAAAATTATTAATCAAAACACAAAATGTTAGAACTGATAAAACAACCTTGGTCATGGTACGTGGCGGGTCCTTTATTGACGTTGGTCATGGGTTTGCTGATTTTTTTTGGCAAAGAATTTGGTGTTTCGGCAAATTTGCGAATTATTTGTGCGGCGTGCGGTGCGGACAAAAAATGTGATTTTTTCATCTTTAACTGGAAAACTCAACGCTGGAATTTGTTATTTGTGCTGGGTGCAGTCATCGGCGGATTTATTGCACAAAACTTTTTGGGTGCTGATTTGGGACAAGTCGGCATTTCGGAAGCTACCCTTCGAGATATGAACGCATTAGGAATCTCAACTACAAATGGCTATCTGCCCGAAGAGCTTTTTTCGTGGGAGAACTTATTGAGTATCAAAGGGTTATTTATTATTTTGGGGGGCGGTTTTCTGATTGGTTTTGGCTCACGTTATGCAGGCGGCTGCACTTCGGGACACGCCATTAGCGGTTTATCTAATTTACAGATTCCTTCATTAATTGCCGTCATCGGCTTTTTTATTGGCGGATTAGTGATGACCCATTTTTTATTGCCCTTATTGATTAATTTGTAATTTTTATTTCTAAAACAATTAAAAACTCATTCAAAAAATGCGTTATTTCAAGTATATTTTAGTCGGTATTTTGTTCGGAATTATTATGACCAAAGCCGAAATTATTTCGTGGTTTCGGATTCAAGAGATGTTTCGTTTTCAGGCATTTCATATGTACGGCATCATTGGTTCAGCCTTGTTGTTGGGCATTATCCTGACCCAATTTATCAAGCGCAAACAACTCAAAGATATTCATCAGCAGCCCATTCAATTTCAGGATAAAGCCCGCTCCATCTCTCGTTATTTGATTGGCGGCACGATTTTCGGCTTCGGCTGGGCATTAACGGGAGCTTGTCCGGGTCCAATGTTTGTGTTATTGGGGCATGGCTTCGGAATTATTTTGGTCGTGATTTTGGGTGCAGTTCTGGGAACATTAGCCTATGGAATGCTCCGAAATTATTTGCCACATTAAGCAAAACATTACACAAAACGATATAATTATTTGATAATCAATAAATTATATTCAAAGCCAACAATTTCATCATTTGATACACACGCCTCACTATTTGTTTTGTGAGGTGTTTTTTTATCGGTTTTATCGTATTTTTGCAGAAAATCAAAGACAAATCAAGACCAAAAATGCTCCACGATTTATACCAAAAATATTTACAATATCGGCAGGTTTCGACCGATACACGCACGCTCCAAAAAGGCGACCTTTTTTTTGCACTAAAAGGAGATTCCTTCAACGGCAATCAGTATGCCGAACAAGCACTCGAAAAGGGCGCAAGTTATGCCATCATTGACCAAGAAAAGTACAAAAAAAATGACCGCTATATTTTGGTAGATAATGCCTTAGAAACACTCCAAAAATTAGCGAATTTGCATCGCAAAAATCTGACAATTCCTGTGCTTGGCTTGACGGGTTCTAACGGCAAAACCACTACCAAAGAACTTATCCGTGAAGTTCTAAAAACCACATACAAAGTACACGCCACGCAAGGAAATTTGAATAATCATATTGGCGTACCGCTGACCATTTTAGCCATGCCACAAGACACGGAAATCGCCGTTATTGAGATGGGAGCCAACAAAATAGGCGATATTGCCGAGTTGTGCCAAATTGCCGAACCCACGCACGGATTCATTACCAACATCGGTTATGCACATCTGGAAGGCTTCGGAAGTTTAGAAGGCGTTTTGAGAGGAAAAACAGAACTTTATGACTTTTTATTGAAGAATCAAGGAACGGTTTTTATCAATTCGGAGGATGAAATTTTAGCCAATATGGCACGGCGTTTTCCAGCCCAAAAATTGCAACTTTATGGCGCAAAATCCGAATCGCATTTTCTTGAAATAATACCAAATTCTACTTTGGTCAAATTTAAGACTTTGGAAGGCAAAATTTATGAAACTGCGCTGACCGGAAAATATAACTTTTCTAATATTCAGACCGCTCAGATTATCGGGCATTTTTTTGGTATTTCGACAGAAAAAACCAGCGAAGCCATCGCCAAGTATATTCCCGAAAACAACCGCTCACAACTTATCGAAGGCAAGACCAATCGCATTTTGGCAGATGCCTATAATGCCAATCCTTCGAGTATGCGCTCGGCACTCGAAAATTTTGATAAAAGTCCAGCACCGCACAAAACCGTGATTCTCGGCGATATGTTTGAGCTGGGAACTTATGCCCTTGAAAAACACACGGAACTCATTGATTTTCTGAAAGATAGCCAAATTCAGAAAGTTATTTTGTGTGGCAAAATTTTTGGGAAAGCCCTACAAAATCGGGACATTTTACATTTTGAAAGCACTTCCCAACTCAACGAGTGGCTGCATCAAAACCCGATTCAAAATTCGTATATTTTGCTCAAAGGTTCGCGCGGCATGGGCTTAGAAATATTGATTGAAGTGTTAAAAAAACACTAAAATTTATTCTACATTCATTTTGGACAAAACCGATTTTCTGAAACCATGCCCCAAATGAATGCGGTACAAATCAGCAAAAGTCCAATACATAAAAGTTGGATTTTTGCTCAAAAATTTTTATATTTGGAACAAAATCAAAACGTTATAACGACTAATTACTATGTCTTGGGTTGTCTTCATGATTTCTGGGATTTTGCTATCGGCTTATGCCGTGATTTTTTATTTTTATTTGCAAAAAACCAAACTCCGCAAAACTGCGCTCCAGTCCAAAGAAGAACCCTCCGCCAAACAAAGGGAAATCGAAGAGGAACTCACTGAATTAGAGCATATTGAGTTAGATTTGCCGTCGGGAGTTTGTGTATTGCCCCAAGGCGCATCCGACCCCTCATTCCGTAAGGAATCAAACCTGAATAAAGATTCTCATTAATTTTTTAATTTTTTTGGCAAGTTTTTAAAAACTTACCAAGTTGTCTAATATTTTGGCTTACCGATAATACCAACTATTTCGGCGTTCGAGTTTGAGGTCGCTAAACATTTGAGATTTTACGCCCAGATTGAACGTATAGCCTGCGCGCGGTCCGAACGGAATCCAAGTGGTCGTCATGCGCCAACATTTCAAATCTCTAGTAATGCTTAATTGCGTGAAAGTCAGGTCTTTATTCTGAAAATCATAGCCCGAACTAAAGTTGATTTTCCATTTGGGCGTAAGGCTAAGATTCCCCGAAAATGTCAGGCTTTGGGTAATATCTTGGGCGGGTTTTTCGCCTGCTTTCTGATAATTAAGGCTATAACTCACACTCATATTCCAAGGCACACTAAAATCGACATACAAATCGGGATTGGCATAAAAATCCCTCAAAACAGCTTCCTCATCGGCATTTTGAGCCTCTCGTTGGGGGGTATTTTTGGCTTTCGGATTAAAGGATGTATTGACACTAAATCGTACATTTTCCAAATATCCGATGCCTTTGCCCGCCTGCCAAGCATACGTTGGGATTCGGGTTTGTTGCACCACCTCAAAACTGCCTAATGTATCTCGTTCGGTAATTTCGTAGGCATACGGATTGATTGTTCCACTAATATTAAAGTTAAAAGCCTTAATTTGAGTATTGGCACTCAAGGCAAAATTAGAAAGCTGAAACCCATTTTGGGGGCGAATCAAATTATATCCCGAACCAATCGTAAGGTTCAACATCTGTATTTTTCGTTCTGTTTGGGTCGAATCGCCTTTTTTTGCACCCAATTTCATTTCAAAAGCATTTTGCAATCCAAAGGAAATCGTACCTGATTCGCCTTGTGTGGGCTGTCCGTAAATGCCTTTGTATTTGGGTTCTTTGATAATCCCCCTGTTCGTTTCGATGGCTTGGTACATCCCCCATTGTCCCTGCGAAAAATCGGGCGTATAACTCAATCCTAAAGTAGGCTGAATTAATTGTCGTATTGCCTTGATATTCAGAAACTTAGGATAATAAAATCCATAAAATTGCGTGCTGGTACTTATGCCACCACTAAACTGATAAAAACGGGAAAATTGCGCCACCGTATCTTGGTCAATCCGCTCCAATACGGCATCGTAAGTATAAATATAATGTTCGGGATACCATGCTTCGGAATAATTTCCATTCAAACTCAAATTAAAATATTTCAGTATTGAGGTCGAAGTCGAAATCGGGATGCGGTGCTGTGCGCCCATTTGTGCATTTTTCAGTAACCGATTGATATTATTGAAGTTAAACATCTCCAGCGTATCCACTTCCGTGCCGATTCCGATATTATTTTTGATGCTGGCTTGTGCCTCGCTCGCATAACTGACGTTGAGTTCGGAAATCAAATTCTTTTGATTAGAATTCGCTTTTCGGAAGGGATAAATTTTGTTCATACTAAATTTGAGGCTGGGCGTAATTTCGGCAATTTCCGTTTTGAGATTTTGTTGATGCCGCAATGTCCCCGAAAATGTAAAAGGCGTTCCCGAAAATGTTTTGTTATACATGATGTTGGATTGCATCGAAGCCGATAAATAATCCTGTGTACGTTGGGCATTATTTTGGTTAAAAGTAGAGCTTGCCAAATTCACGCCCGCACTAAATCGACTATCGCCACGAGATTCGGGGGTATGATTCCACTGCAATCGGAAATCATTTTGAATACTTTTTTCGATAGACCCCGCAATTTCGTTTACTCGTTTATTGTAATTAAAATTGAAATATCCCGTATTGAAATATCGTCTTTTGTGCAATTTGTGAAAAAAATTACAAAAAACAGTAA
>CAZNYR010000155.1:0-5630 GCA_964577275.1 uncultured Cytophagales bacterium
GACGATATTTTTCAGGGTTTTGAGCGGTCTTTCTCAAAAAAGTTTGAAGTTCGCCTTTTTCCTTAACTTAATGGTGGTGAACATTATATTTGCGAAAAGGCAGGCTAATGTGCTAAATTGAACTTTGGTGCTTTTTATTGGGTTAAGTGCTTTGTGGGGCAATAGTGCTACTAAGCTCGCCCTGCACAAATGCTTTTCCGTTAGTGGGCATTTAATAAAAACGATATTTGCTAATTATGAATTTTTGGAATAAAGAAACGGAAATAAATTTTTTTGAAGAAGCATTAAAGAATTTTGCCTCTCCTGAACAGCTTTTTTATAAACTCTCCGATGGATATTTTGCGTATGCACCCAAAGGAAAAACAACAGAAAGACAAACATTACAAAGTAGAAATTCTTTGATAGGACAATACACCGAAAAATGGTGTAAGGATTTTTTGCAACCTATCGCAAATCAACTTGGTTTGTATGCTGTCAATTCTGTGGTTTGCCCAGAATTAGGACTGACCAATTCGACTGATGCCGATGTAGCGTTCTGTACTACAAATGATACAAGCCAGTCAGCAGGTAATATAAAGTTAATTTTTGAGGTGAAAATGAGTATTGTAAATAACTACTCTTTTGATATTTCATTAAATAAGCTAAAATGTGAAGGTGATTATAAATCGCACAAAGGAAATCCTTCAATCTTACGTTCCGATTCCATGCTCAAAGCAATCGGTAAATCAATTAATATCAGAGTATCAGGTGTTGAATCTACTAAAATTCCTATTCTAATTTTGGGAAACAGTCCAATTACTGAAAGTTACAAAACTAAAGTTGATTTTTTGAAACAAGCAGGAGTAGTTCAAGGATTTGTTTCATTATATCCTAATCCGACTAAAGTTTATATTAAGAGTACTCCAACTAATGGGTTTCAGACCTTTGAGAATTATTTATTACTTGGAGAGTTTATTTCCCAACTTATTACTGCGGATATGAATTTTTTTTCATCTATGCTACCTAAAAATAAACTTGCTGAAATAATTACAATCTCGGCAAAAGAAAAGACAGATGAGAAAAAAGCTGAAAAATTTATTAAACTATTAAATAAATCAAGCTAATGGTAAAAGAAGGAACTACAACAAGTGCTTTTGGGACAGTCGGTCGGATAAATCATAATTCAGAAAAATTCTACGATTCAAAATTATATAAGGAACTGACTAAAGCTGAACCAGTTTCAAAAATTATAAATGATTTTCCATCCGAATTATTAAATAAAAATATTTTAGGCTCGGCTGAAAATATGTCGATAATTCCTAATAATTCACTTCATTTAATGATTACTTCACCACCTTATAATGTTTCAAAGGAATATGATGATGATTTATCATTAGAAGAATATTTGGAAATGCTCACCAGAGTTTTTAGTGAAACGTACAGAGTTTTGGTTAATGGTGGAAGAGCCTGTATCAACGTAGCAAATTTGGGTAGAAAACCATACATTCCATTAAGCGATTACATTTCTACGATTATGATTGATATGGGATTCAATATGAGAGGCGAAATTATTTGGAACAAAGCCGCCAGTGCAAGTCCTTCCACTGCTTGGGGGAGTTGGATGTCAGCCTCTAACCCAACACTTCGGGATATACACGAATATATTTTAGTTTTTTCTAAAGGAGATTATAAAAGGGAAAGACAAAAACAAGAAAAAGAAATACGGCAAAATACGATTTCAAGAGATGATTTTATGGAATGGACAAAATCCGTTTGGACATTTAATGCCGAATCTGCTCGAAGAATAGGACATCCCGCCCCGTTTCCTGTCCATCTCCCGTATCGCTTAATTCAATTATTATCATTTACTAATGATATTGTTTTAGACCCTTTCATGGGGAGTGGCACCACAGGAATTGCGGCACTAAAATCCAATCGAAAATTTATAGGATTCGATACGAATGAAGCGTATGTAAAACTGGCAAATCATAGAATCCAGCCACATCTGAATACTTTGGGTTTGTAAAAAACGCTTGCCGCTGGCTCGGATTTCTGTTTTTTCTAAATTCGTTTGTATAGAAAATTTCGTAATATTGGGGTTTGATTCTTGAAAACGAAGAAACCTAAAATTATCCGTTTTTTGGCGGAGTTTATTTCTAAATCATGGCAGAAAAATATAACGAATACAAAAATTTAAGCCTGCCCGAAGTTAATCGGCAAATCCTCCAATTTTGGCAGGAAAATCAAATCTTTGAAAAATCAATCAGCAGTCGAAAAGGCAAAAAATCGTTTGTTTTTTATGAAGGACCGCCCTCCGCAAACGGAATGCCCGGCATTCATCACGTCATGGCGCGGACAATCAAGGATATTTTTTGTCGATACAAAACCCTCAAAGGATTCCAAGTCAAACGCAAAGGAGGCTGGGATACGCACGGATTACCCGTTGAGTTACAGGTAGAAAAGCAACTCGGCATCACCAAAGAGGACATCGGAACAAAAATTTCGGTCGAAGAATACAATCAGAAATGCCGTGAAGCGGTCATGAAATACAAAAATATTTGGGACGACTTGACCGAAAAAATTGGCTATTGGGTCGATTTGAAAAATCCATACGTAACCTTTGAAAATGAATATATCGAATCCTGCTGGAATCTGCTCCAAAAATTGTACAAAAAAGAGTTATTGTATAAAGGATATACGATTCAGCCCTATTCCCCAGCCGCTGGAACAGGCTTGAGTTCGCACGAACTTAATCAACCGGGATGTTATCGGGATGTAAAAGATACCTCGATTGTCGCACAATTTAAGATTAAAAATACAGAAAATGACTACTTTTTGGCTTGGACAACTACACCCTGGACATTGCCCTCGAATACGTGTTTGGTGGTCGGAAAAAATATTGATTACGTCAAAATTCAAACCAAAAATCAATATACCGATTTGCCAATTCATGTCATTTTAGCCAAAAAATTAGTCGATAAAGTGTTCGGAAATGCCTACATTTTAGAGTCCGAATTTAATCCCGAAAACAAAAAACATCAGAAAAAAATTAGCTATAAAATTGTTGATGAATTGAAAGGCGCAGATTTGGCAGGAACAGCTTACGAGCAGCTCATGCCTTACGTGCAACCTTCTGAAAATCAGGAAAATGCCTTTAAAGTTGTTATCGGTGATTTTGTTACGACCGAAGACGGAACGGGCATTGTCCACGCTGCGCCTACTTTCGGGGCGGATGACTTTCGGGTCGCTCAACAAAATGGCGTGCCAGCCTTAACCATCATTGACGAAAATGACGAAGTTGCGCCTTTGGTCGATAAAAAAGGGCGTTTCGTAAAAGAAGTTTCCGACTTTGCAACACGATTCGTCAAGGCGGAATATTATTCGGAAGAAATCCAAAATTCGGAAGATTTCAAACCGACTGATGTGCTGATTGCCATTAAGTTAAAGGAAGAAAACAAGGCGTTCAAAGTCGAAAAATACGAACATTCGTATCCACATTGTTGGCGCACCGATAAGCCCGTTTTGTATTATCCGTTGTCCTCTTGGTTCATTCGGACAACTGCCCTGAAAGACAAATTAGTTAAATTAAATCAGACCATTAATTGGAAACCCAAATCAACGGGCGAAGGACGTTTTGGGAATTGGCTCGAAAACTTGGTCGATTGGAATTTATCACGCTCCCGATATTGGGGAACGCCCTTGCCGATTTGGAGAACCGAAGATGGCACAGAAGAAATTTGCATCGGGTCGATTGCCGAATTAGAATCCCAAATGGAAAAGGCTCGAAAAGCAGGGTTTGAAAATCCTAAAAAAGTTCCAGATTTGCACAGACCTTACGTAGATGAGATTATCTTAGTCAGTCCATCAGGAAAACCCATGAAACGGGAAACCGACTTGATTGATGTCTGGTTTGATTCGGGCGCAATGCCTTATGCGCAATGGCATTATCCGTTTGAAAATCAGGCTATTTTTAACGAAAGTTATCCAGCCGATTTTATTTCGGAAGGCGTTGACCAGACACGAGGCTGGTTTTTTACACTTCATGCGATTGCAGGAATGTTATTTGATAGCGTGGCGTTCAAAAATGTGGTTTCGACAGGATTGGTCTTGGACGAAAATGGCGTGAAAATGTCCAAACGTCTGGGCAATGTTATCGACCCATTCGAGGCGATGAAAGAACATGGCGCAGACCCAATTCGGTGGTATATGATGGTCAATTCTAATCCTTGGGATAATCTGAAATTTAGCCTCACGGGATTGGATGAGGTCAAAAGACGGTTTTTCGGAACATTGAAAAATACGTATGGATTTTATGCTTTGTATGCCAATTTAGACGGATTTCGATATAAAGAAGCCAAAATTCCCGTTTCGGAGCGCACCGAAAGCGACCAGTGGATTATTTCAAAATTAAATTCTTTGATTCGGGTTGTGGACGAAGCCTATGCCGATTATGAACCGACCAAAGCCAGCCGCGCCATTCAAGATTTTACGACCGATGATTTGAGTAATTGGTATGTCCGACTGAATCGAAAACGCTTTTGGAAAGGCGAATACGGCACGGACAAAATCGCTGCGTATCAGACACTTTACGAATGTTTGGTTACGATTGCCAAATTAATGTCGCCGATTGCGCCGTTTTATGCCGAGCGGATTTTTCAGGATTTGAATACGGTAACGGGCAAGGATTCTGTCGAATCAGTGCATTTAAGTTTGATGCCAAAAGTATCTGAAAATGAGATAAATACGGAACTGGAAGAAAAAATGACGTTGGCGCAAAATGTTTCTTCTTTGACTCATTCGCTCCGAAAACAGCAAAAAATTAAGGTGCGTCAGCCGTTGCAAAAAGTATTAGTTCCAGCTCTTAACGAAAATACAAAATCATATTTAAGTGAAGTAGCAGAATTAATCAAAACGGAAGTAAATGTCAAAGCCGTTGAAATTCTGGAAGATAACGCTGGGATTTTGGTCAAAAAAGCCAAGCCAAATTTCCGAAAATTAGGGCAACAATTCGGCAAAAAAATGAAATTGGTTGCCAATCAAATCAATAAAATGTCGCAAGATGATATTAAAACCTTAGAAAAAACAGGCGAATTTTCGATAATTTTGGAAGGCGAAAACGCTACCTTAACGCCTGAAGATGTGGAAATTACCACCCAAGATATTGATGGCTGGTTGATTGCACGGGAAGGCGGTCTGACTGTTGCGCTTGACATCACGATTACAGACCAATTGCGACAAGAAGGCATTGCTCGTGATTTGGTCAATCGGGTACAAAATTTGCGAAAAGCCAAAGGTTTGGAAGTCCAAGACAAAATTAAAATTGAAATTTCGGACACCGAACCCACTGTTTTACAGGCAGTTAAGAACTACCGAGCGTATATTTGTTTGGAAACGCAAACCACGATTTTGGATTTTGTAGAACATATTTCGGAGGAAGCCGACAAAATCGAAATTGACGAATTTACGTTTTTGGTTTCGATAAATGTTCAAAAATAATCTATTTTATTGATAATCAATAGTTTAGACCCGTTCGATTTTGAAAATTGAACGGGGTTTTTCGCCTCTTTGATGGTCGGAGACCTCCAAGACGGCTAAAAACTCGGCAAGCGTTTCTGCCCAACCGTCCAAGAGGTCTTGCGACCGTCTTGGAG
>CAZNYR010000156.1:0-5621 GCA_964577275.1 uncultured Cytophagales bacterium
GGTCCGCGCCGCGTTGAAGTTATTCAAGGGCGGAGGCGAGCCAGAGCGGATTGCCGCCGATTGCGGCCCCGGCCTTATCCGCACCGTATTCGCGCGTACGGCTGATCGCCATCTGAACCAGCATGGCTTGTGTATAACTTAGCGTAAAAACTTCTTTGAGGTGCGGAATTAGGATGTCGTTCATGCACGTAATGAAGCCCCACATAAAAAAAAGCGTGGTCAGCACGACCAAAGGAGCGGTGTAATTTTGGTTTGTCGTTTCGGATGAAACGCTGACATTTGTCGAAGAGATAGTGCCTCCAGCCATTCGTTTTGTTCAGTTTAAAAGTGAAATGATGTTACTCGATTTTGAGATAAAAAAAGACATTTTAGTTTGTGTTTATCCTTTAAAAATGCAACACAAAACGGGATAAATCAAATTTTTTTTAAATGACTTTTCAAAAAAATAACGTGAAACTTTATAAAATGGGCTTTTTAAAAACAATGATTTGAGTCCCAAAATCTACGTTTTCAGCCATAAAAAGCAATTTTATATCAAACCGTGAGGCGTTAGATTTGTCTGAAAAAAAAAAATGATAAAATTGAAAACTTAGCAATGAAAACTTCATTTTGGAAATGTTTTTTAGGTCATTCATTGATTTTATCAAAAAAAAGTAAGTCAAAACCTCTCCAATTTTTCGGATAAATTCAAAACTTTATGGAGCGACAAGTAGGATAAAATTCCGAATTTATACCCGTCAAACACAAGAAATTCAGGATATTTGCGCTTAGATTCTATCAAGAAATTTTGATAAACCAATAAAAACGACATGGAACACACACCAGAAATTCAAAATATGCTTTCAAAATTGGGCATTAAAACCGAAAACCCTTCGATTTCGACAGGGCAAGCCCATAAAATGAACGCCTCTGGCGAATTACTTGAAATTTTTTCGCCTGCCGATGGCAAATTAATCGCTTCGGTTCGGATGGCTTCCGAAGAAAATCTGGACGAAATCACACGTCAAGCACAGGAAGCCTTCAAGGTTTGGCGAAAAATGCCTGCGCCACAACGTGGCGAAATCGTCCGACAAATCGGGCAAAAACTCCGCACCTACAAAGCGCCTTTGGGCAAATTGGTATCCTACGAAATGGGCAAAATTTATCAAGAAGGACTCGGCGAAGTACAGGAAATGATTGATATTTGTGATTTTGCGGTTGGGCTTTCTCGGCAGTTGCACGGCTCGACCATGCACTCCGAACGCCCCGAACACCGAATGTACGACCAATATCATCCGTTAGGATTGGTTGGGATAATTTCAGCATTTAATTTTCCTGTGGCGGTTTGGGCTTGGAACTCGATGCTGGCGGCGGTTTGTGGCGATGTGTGCATCTGGAAACCTTCCGAAAAAACACCTTTGACCGCATGGGCTTGTCAAAATATTATTGCCCAAGTAATGCAGGAAAATCATTTGCCCGAAGGGATTTTTAACCTGATTATTGGTGATGCCAAAATCGGCGCAAAAATGTCCAGCGATAAGCGTTATCCTTTGATTTCGGCAACAGGCTCAACCCGAATGGGCAAAAAAGTAGGCGAAGTGGTCGGCGCAAGACTCGGACGGGCTTTGCTCGAATTGGGCGGAAATAATGCCATGATTCTGACGGCAAATGCGGATTTAGAAATGGCGATTCGGGCGATTGTTTTTGGCGCAGTCGGTACGTGCGGACAGCGTTGTACTTCCACAAGACGAGTGATTATTCACGATTCGATTTATCAGGAAGTCAAAACCCGATTGGTCAAAATTTATGAAAAATTACCGATTGGTAATCCTTTGGATACCAGAACGTTAGTGGGTCCGTTGATTGACAAAATGGCGGTCGAAGGATTTATCAACGCCATCCAAAAAGTAAAAGAAGAGGGCGGAAACATTTTGATTGGCGGACAAGTTTTGGAAGGTGAAAATTATGCTTCAGGAACTTACGTAACTCCCGTGATTGCGGAGGCGCAAAATCATTTTGACATCGTGCAGGAAGAAACTTTTGCACCGATTTTATACCTCATTAAATATTCGGGTGAGGTTGAAAATGCTATCGAAATTCAAAATAATGTCAAACAAGGCTTATCTTCGGCTATTTTTTCAACCAATATTTTGGAAACCGAAGCATTTTTGGCGCATTGGGGTTCGGATTGTGGCATTGCCAATGTCAATATCGGAACTTCGGGCGCAGAAATTGGTGGCGCATTTGGTGGCGAAAAAGAAACAGGCGGAGGACGCGAATCTGGTTCAGATGCTTGGAAAGCCTACATGAGAAGACAAACCAACACCATCAATTATGGGCGAGAATTGCCTTTGGCACAAGGCATTGAGTTCCATGTATAATGACCATTATTTTGATGTAACTATCTGATAATAAATTATTTAACCTTCATAAAACTTGACGATTTATGAAGGTTAAAATTTATGAGCGAGTTCTTTTCTTGGAGGCAAAGAAAAAATCTCAAGTATTATTCTGATTATCAGACAAATACCCTACATAGTAAGAAACTTACCGAATCATGCGAAGCAATAAACTAAGGCGTTTTTTGAGCATTCGTCTATCGACAATAAAATCCAAAAAACCGTGTTCCAAGACAAATTCGGCACTTTGGAAGCCATTAGGCAAATCTTTCCCTATCGTTTCCCGAATCACACGAGGTCCTGCAAACCCAATCAATGCGCCCGGTTCAGAGATATTAAAATCGCCAAGCATCGCATAAGAGGCTGTAACTCCGCCAGTTGTGGGGTCAGTCAAGAGGGAAATATAAGGTACGCCAGCTTCCGAAAGCAAGGCTAATTTGGCAGATGTTTTTGCCATTTGCATCAAGGAAAATCCTGCTTCCATCATGCGCGCCCCCCCTGACCGAGAAATGATTAATAAAGGCGTATTGTTTTCACGGGCAAAGTCAATGGCACGAGCCAATTTTTCGCCCACAACCGACCCCATCGACCCGCCAATAAATGCAAAATCCATACAAGCAATCACAATCGGTAAGCCACTGGTTTTGCCGTGTGCCGTCCGAATAGCATCTTTGAGTTTGGTCTTTTCTTGACTGGTTTTCAGGCGTTTAGGGTAAGGTTTGGTATCCGTAAATTCGAGCGGGTCGCCTGCGGTCAAGTCTGCATTGAGTTCGATAAATTGGTTTTTATCAAACAACAACTCAAAATATTCCTTCGAGCCAATACGGAAATGATAATTATCGTCAGGGCAAACGTAAGCATTGTTACGCAAATCCTGTTTATGAATGATGTGTCCGTTTGGCGTGCGTTCCCACAAGCCATCGGGCGCATCTTTTTTGTCTTTGGTCGGCGTGGTAATGCCTTTTTCTTTGCGTTTAAACCAACTCATATTTTTTGGAAAACTGAAGTTACATTTTGTTCACAAACGCAAAGATATAGGTTTTCTTTGGTTTTATCCATAAAAAAACAGGCGTGTCCGAAGGCTTTTTCAAAACTCGGATTTGCCTCTATTTTGTAAGGACTTTTTGCTATTTTCGTGGTATGATTGGGATACGTTTTCATTTCAAAAATTAATACGATGACACCGCAAGAAGCACAACAAAAAATAGATGAATTGTCCGAAAAATTACATCATTATAATCGACTCTATTATCAGGAAAATATTTCGGAAATATCTGATTATGAGTTTGATAAGATGCTCGAAACCTTACAAAAATTAGAAACGGATTTCCCTCAATTCAAATCGCCTGATTCGCCTTCGCAACGGGTGGGCGGCACAATTACCAAAGAATTTCGGACAATTTCGCATCAATTTCCGATGCTTTCTTTAGGTAATACTTACAACGAGGAGGATTTGCTCGAATTTGATAAAAGAATCCAGAAAAACCTTGAAACACAAGACTTTACCTATATCTGCGAGATGAAATTTGACGGGGCTGCATTGGGAATCCGATTCAAAAAAGGCATCCTGGATTTGGCAATCACACGAGGCGATGGACAACAAGGCGATGACGTAACGGCAAACGTAAAAACCATCAAAACCATACCGTTACGATTGGAAGGACAGAATATTTTGGAAGAATTTGAGGTAAGGGGGGAAGTGATGATGACCAAAGATAATTTTGACCGCCTAAATGATGAAATTGCCCACGAAAATCAAAAATTAGCCGCCGATGGCAAAAAAGAACGTCCCCTGCTGGCTAATCCACGAAATACGGCGGCGGGCGCACTCAAAATGCAGGACGCTACCGAAGTGGCACACAGGCGATTAGACTGTTTTTTGTACGATATTTATGCCGAAAATTTGCCTTTCCAAACCCACGAAGAAGCCCTAAAAATGCTCACGACATGGGGCTTTCAGGTATCGAAAACATGGCAAAAATGCCACGACATTCAGGAAGTATTGGCATATATTAAATACTGGGAATCAGCACGTTATGATTTACCTGTTGAAACCGATGGTATCGTTATTAAAATTAATGACTTCAAGCAACGAAAAATACTCGGCGCAACTGCCAAAAGCCCGCGCTGGGCAATCGCCTATAAATACAAAGCAGAAACTGCCCAAACTCTCTTAAAATCAATCACCTATCAGGTCGGGCGAACGGGAGCCGTTACACCTGTTGCCGAACTCAAACCCGTGCAGTTAGCAGGTACAACAGTTAAACGAGCTTCTTTATATAATGCAAATGAAATACAACGATTAGGCATCCGATTAGGCGATACCGTATGGGTCGAAAAAGGAGGCGAAATTATCCCTAAAATTACAGGAATTAACCTTGCCAAACGCCCCGAAAATAGTGTGGCATTAACCTATATTTCTGTCTGTCCCGAATGCCAAACCCCACTTGTCCGAAAGCAAGATGAAGCCAATCATTATTGCCCAAACGAAATAAGTTGCCCGCCACAAGTCAAAGGCAAAATGAGCCATTTTATTAGCCGAAAAGCCCTAAATATTGATGGCATTGGTGAGAAAACTATCGAACAATTTTATCAAAATGACTTGGCAAAATCCATTGGTGATTTGTACGATTTGACTTATGAAGATATTTTAAAACTGGATGGATTCAAAGAAAAATCAGCCGAAAATATTTTAAAAGGATTAGAAAACTCTAAAAATCAATCTTTTAGAAAAGTACTTTTTGCTTTGGGCATTCGGTACGTTGGCGCAACCGTAGCCGAAAAATTAGCCGAATATTTCAAAAGTATTGATGAATTAGCTACGGCAAGTTTGGATGAATTAATGGATGTGCCAGAAATCGGACAACGAATTGCCGAAAGCGTTTTTGAATATTTCCGCATTCCCGAAAATCAAATTTTAATCGAAAAATTACGAGCCGTAGGATTACGATTTGAGGAAAAAGAAACGCCAAAAATGCCAACAAAAAATCGTGGAATTTTAGCAGAAAAAACATTTATCGTAACGGGCAAATTAGAAAATTATTCGCGCGGAGAAATCGAGCAATTAGTCAAAGAAAATGACGGAATTATTTTATCTGGTGTATCAAAAAAATTACATTTTTTGATAGCAGGCGAAAAGGCTGGAAGTAAACTAAAGAAAGCCGAAAAACTCGAAATCCCGGTTATTTCAGAAACCGAGTTTTTGGAAATGATACATGAAAACAAGTAATTTTAAAAAACTTT
>CAZNYR010000157.1:0-5618 GCA_964577275.1 uncultured Cytophagales bacterium
GAAGCGTAAATGGAATTGATTTTGAGCCGATTCGGACGATCCCAGCGCAGGGGCGAAGCTCCGAATATTTTTATAACGACAAAACAGATTTAGAAATCGTTTATTATCGTATCAAACAAGTGGATTTTGACCAACAATTTTCTTACTCAAAAATAATTGCGGTGCATCAAAACTTGGACGATGAGGCTTTAAAATTGGTGTTTTCACCTCAAAAAATTGAATTTGTATGGCATCAAGGAAATCACCCACAAACAAATATTCAGTTGATAAATCTGAATGGGCAAATCCTTTTTGATAAAGTCATCGCTTCGGAAACGCATTATTTCAAATTGAGTACAACAAATTTAAAATCAGGATTATACGTATTGGCATTACAATCTGAACATGAGAGCAAACGATACAAATTCGTGAAATAAGTAATTCCTGCAAAATAGCAATGTCTATTATTAAATTGAGAGGCAATTACAGCGTAAAATTTTATAATCAGGGTAATGTTTGGGGGAAACTGATAGGCAAAGCAGAAAAAGGTATTTTTAAAGGAACTTGGGAACAGTCCAATGGCAAAGGTAGTTTTGAGTTCAGAATAAATGTCGATAAAAAATCTTTTGAAGGAACCACGAGGGAAGGCTACAAAGGGATTATTTGTACGTGGAATGGCAAAAAAACAGACTAAAGCATTTCAATATGCTTTACCCATCATACAAAACTTTTTGAGGACAAAACTTGTTCTGAAAGAACTAATAAAACATAAAAAATATGGCGTACTCTGATTTTACTTTGTCGGACTTGGAAGAAAAGTTTGGTATAACCAACGAAAGAAAGGAACTAAACTTTCAATTAAGTCCAATTGAACCAACTCAATGGTTACAAAAGGAATTGTTGGACAGCAAAGAAATGCCCATCAAAAGCGAAAAGGCAAGAAGTGAGTGGATTGTAGTGCCTATACTCAAAGAATTGAGAAACCTGAATGCCAAATTTTTTACGATTTACTCAGGAGATAATTTGGTAGGAGATAAAGAAAAAGGTTTGCAAGGGGAATGTGATTTTATTTTGAGCAAGGATACTAAATCTTATGACATTAGTGTTCCCATTTTTCACATTGTAGAGGCAAAACGAAATGATTTAGAGGAAGGTGTCAAACAATGTTCCGCCCAATTAGTGGGTGCAAAAAAGTACAATGAGAAAAAAGGAATACTAATGGAAAAACTTTTTGGCTGTACTACCACAGGAGACGTTTGGCAGTTCATAGAGTTTTCTGATAAGTTATACATTGACAACAATAAATACTATTTGAGTGAAATAGATAATTTGTTGGGAGTTTTTCAGAACATCATAGATTATTACAAAAGTATACTAAAATAAGAACAGCCACCAATATTATATTTGCAAAAAATGCAGGCTAATGTGCTAAATTTAGGGTTCTGTACTTTCTATAAAAATTTGTGCGTAGGGCAGGGAAGTGCTATTTAGTCGTCCCTGAAAAAGTCTTTATCTGATTGATTATCAATAGAATAAGTGCGAAAAACAGGCTAAAAAAGTAGTATAAATTGCCAAAAAGTCGTAAATTGGGGCAAAAATATGGTCTTTTTTGTTTCCCTATTTCCTTATGTTAAGTAATAATCCTAATCAAAAAATAGTGCAACAAATATATAAAGTGATAAACTAAATTTATCCCCGAAAATTGATTTTTCAGGGACGACTAAATAGCCTTTTAATAAAAAAGTAAGGCAACCAAATGATTTATAGCCTGTTGAGCTTGTGGACCGTCAGCAGAAATATTGATAGTATCTCCTGAAGATATTCCGAGTGATTGTACCTTAAATAGCGATTTTGCACTGGCACTTTTCCCATTATAGGTTAAAGTAATGTCAGCCTCAAAAGACATTGCTGCTTTGACTAATTCAGCAGCAGATCTTGTCCCAAGATCATTAGTTACTTTTACTTGTTTTTCGTACATGATTATTTATTTTATTTTAGTGATTTAAAAATATATCACACCAATATCAGATTGCAAATTTCACAATTTAATATCCCGTTTCTCATAGAGATGAGATGATTTGGTTGTTTGATATTTTCTTTATGCCACCTAATCTAATGGTTTCGCACTTTGTGTTGGTGGAGCAACAAAATTATGTCAGTCTACCCCTTTACAAAAGCTAAATTGAAAAACCAAAGTTGAGCCTATGTTTGTCAGCCCTACTTTTGCAAAAAAAACTGTTAGCGGCTGGACTTTTTATCAAGTTGTAGACATTGTACTTGGTACTTGGATTATAATATCTACAACTGATATTTTAACACGTACAGTTTCTAAATAGTGGTAATCGCCACCGCTTGCGGTCCCTTTTGACCCTGCATAATTTCAAATTCTACTCTCTGCCCTTCTTCAAGAGTTCTAAATCCATCTCCAATAATGTGACTAAAGTGAACAAATACGTCAGGGCTACCATCATCTGGCTTAATATATCCGAAACCCCTTGTCTCATTATACCAACTTACTGTCCCTGTTACTCTATTTTTCATAATTAATTTCGCCCACTCATTACGCTTTGTTTGGCGGTGTTAGCGCTTACTATTTTTCCCAAAACGGAAGGGTGTTCAGTTTGTCCCTTTTTTAATGAATTTTTGGTCGTGGTAAATAATGTATGAAAGTTTATTACAAGGCAAAAAAGCAATATTTTTGATTTATGTGCAAAATTAAAACAAAAATAGCCTGTCCTTATTGTCAAGGGACGAATATAGTAAAAAATGGACGTATAAAAAGATGGGACGCAAAATTTTTTGTGTAAGAAGTGCGGCAAGCAATTTCTCCAAGAAAGAAATCTACCACGAAGCTGCTATCAAAATCATGTTTCAACAACGTAATTAGTCGTTCCTGAAAAAGTCTTTATCTGATTGATTATCAACAGAATACGTGCGAAAAAACAGGCTAAAAAAGTAGTATAAATTGCCAAAAAGTCGTAAATTGGGGCAAAAATATGGTCTTTTTTGTTTCCCTATTTCCTTATGTTAAGTAATAATCCTAACCAAAAAAATAGTGCAACAAAATAGGTTTGCACCTACATGAGTTCAAATAATTACATCATCTTGATACTTTGTACTAAATACTACTTAAACAATATTATCCGACATTATATTTGCGAAAATCAAGAAAAATGCCTTGTTTGCTGATTGTTTTGACAATTTTGGTATCAATTCTACGAAACATAACCAATAAAATAACACATGAACAGGACAAAAATCAGCGATTTATTAGTTTCGGATGCCCTTGACCAAACCGTAAATATTCGAGGTTGGGTCAGAACTTTCCGAAGTAATCGGTTTATTGCCTTAAATGATGGCTCCACCATGCAAAATATTCAGGCGGTAGTCGATTTTGAAAATACAGACTCTGCAATTCTGCAAAAAATTACGACCAGTGCCTGCATGAGTATCACAGGAAAATTAGTGCTTTCCGAAGGAAAAGGGCAACGTATTGAGCTATTGGCTGAAAATATTGAGATTTTGGGCGAAGCTGACCCCGAAAAATACCCTCTCCAGCCCAAAAAACATTCCATGGAATTTTTGAGGGAAAAAGCCCATCTCCGTACCCGAACCACCACCATGAGTTCGGTGATGCGCGTCCGACACGGATTGGCGTTTGCCGTGCATCACTATTTTAATCAGCACGGATTTTATTACATGAATACGCCCATCATTACAGGGTCGGATGCCGAAGGTGCAGGCGAAACATTCCAAGTAACTACCCTAAATCTTGAAAATATACCCAAAAATGAAGAAAATAGGGTCGATTTTAGGGAAGATTTTTTCGGAAAACACGTCAATCTGACCGTATCAGGGCAATTAGAAGCCGAAGTCGGTGCCATGTCGATGGGACAGGTGTATACGTTTGGACCTACGTTTCGTGCCGAAAATTCTAATACGGCGCGCCATTTAGCCGAATTTTGGATGATTGAACCCGAAGTCGCCTTTGCCGATTTGGACGAAAATGCCAGACTTGCCGAGGATTTCCTAAAATTTATTATCGGTTATGTTCTCGAAAAATATCCCGATGATTTGACCTTTTTGGAGAAAAGACTCCTTGACGAAGAAAAAACAAAAAATGCCAACGAACGAAGCGAGATGGCACTTTGCGACAAACTAAAATTTGTCATCAATAATGATTTTGAGAGAGTTACCTATACGCAAGCCATCGAAATTTTGTATCAATCAAAACCCAACAAAAAGAAAAAATTTAAATTTCCCATCGCATGGGGCATTGATTTACAGACCGAACACGAACGTTTTTTGGTCGAAAAACACTTCAAAAAACCCGTCATCATCACGGATTATCCGCAGGACATCAAGGCATTTTATATGAAACAAAACGAACCCGATGAACAGGGACGAAAAACAGTAGCGGCGATGGATATTTTATTCCCAGGCATCGGCGAAATTGTCGGCGGTTCGCAACGAGAAGAAAATGAAACCAAATTGCGCCAACGCATGATGGAGATGAATGTCCCCGAAGAAGATTTGTGGTGGTATCTCGAATTACGGCAGTTTGGCACGGCACCCCATGCGGGCTTTGGATTGGGATTTGAACGTATCGTGCAGTTCGTTACGGGAATGTCCAATATTCGGGACGTGATTCCGTTTCCTCGCACTCCAAAAAATGCAAATTTTTAAATCATTATTATTTTAATAAAATATTCATAATCAATAACTTATGTTTATTTTATCGCTAAAAGTTCAAAATAAAAATTAATAATATCATAGATTTGCTAAGTTTCCAAAATTTGGCAAATCTTGCCTTCCACAGCATGCCAATCCATATTTTTGAACGCCTTTTATTCCAAAAAACGAGCCTTGAGTTCTGGAGTCGGAATCCGACATTTTTCTTTTTTGCCAAACCACCGATAGCGATTTTGTGCTATCAAACGATATACACCATTTCGCAAAAAAACAGGTACGATTTTGAAAAAATAGAACGCCCGATATATCCCGCCTAACTCCCGACACACTTCCAATACGCCGTCTGATTTTTGGTAGATTTTGCCGTGTTTCAAGAAAATAAACGAATGGAAATCATCCAAAGGCAAATCAAAATTTGCCAAGATGTTTTGTCCATAATCCGATTGTAAAGAACTAAAATACAGTTTGTTATGTTTATCCAAATCCAGTAATACCTGAACCATGCGATTGCACAAATTGCAAACGCCATCGAACAGCACCACGCATTTTGTGGTATTTATTTCTTGTAGTTTTTCCATCATTTTAAGTCAAAATTTAAGTGATTTTTCATTGCAAATAAAACATGAATCGCTATTTGAAGGTTTAAAATGAACTTGAATTTATGGAAAAGTCAGATGATTTTCAAAATATGACCAAAAGTAGAGAAATATTACGTTTTATGGTATTTTATTTAGATTTGATATAATTTTGTAAGGAACTCCTTAACCAAAATAAAAAATGGTATCAAACTACAAAGTTGGCGTTTTGGATATGCACAAAGGCTATCCGAACCAAGGATTACGATGTATTAAACAAATAATTTCAGAGTTTACGGTCGAAGGAAAATCGCTCGAACCTGTGGTCTATGACGTGCGAAGCAAGGATGAAATCCCGAATGTCAATGCCCA
>CAZNYR010000158.1:0-5464 GCA_964577275.1 uncultured Cytophagales bacterium
GTCTTTTATGTCGTGATGTTATTCATTTTCAGGTACATAATCCGAAAAATCTTGCACACAATTATACTGCCATTTTTTGTGTGGCGCAATCGCTACGCCGATGGATTTGTACGTTTTGGATAAAATATTTTTCCGATGCCCCAAAGAAGGTACATCTTGGTCAATCAAAAGTTGTATCACAATACCCACGGCATCGCTATTTCCATACGAACAGTTTTCGGCAATAGCTCCGCCTTTGGCATAGCCTCGTAGTCGTTTGCTGAACGAAGTTCCGTTGCTGGAATCATGCCCTATTATGCCTTTCCCGCCCATATCTTTGGCGTGATATTGGGCAGCATCGAAAAGTTTGCGATAAGGTACATATACGTGAAGGTTTTTGGTTTTGTTTAGGTCATAATACAAAGAAGTAATATAACTATTACTTGAATTACCAACATGTGCTTTTAAGAAGGTTTCAGCAAATTTTTTACCGTCAATTCGGGCTAAATTGCACAAAAAAATGACTCGTTTTTCTTCATCGGTCATGTATGAAGCATTTTGGGCGGTATTGGCACGGGCAATGACGTTGGGCGACCACTGCTTGAGCAAATTTGCATCTAATCCCGCTGTAATATTTCCGCCAGAACTTGCAGAAGAACCGCCCTGTTCTTCATTTTTGGGCGAAATAGTCGTTGTCATTTTTTCGACTTTCATGGATGAAACCACATCATTAAATTTCAAACCAACCAAACACGAGGTGTTTTTGGTCAAAACGATGCTTTTACCTTTGAAATTGGCGTGTTCATACAAAGTAACTTTCAGATTATCAGGTACTTTGATAGAAGAAATCATATCATTCCCGACCGTTTTGGAGATGTGATTCATGTTCCACGCCCCCACCCCGACCGAAGAATTTTTGCCTTTGTAATCGCAATGCTCATAAACAATCACTTGACCATTTGCTTGACCATTTGCTTGACTATTTTCAATCTTTGCACTTGCCACAAGGTCAGTCATGCTCATAAAGACACCTAAAAGCATCACCAAAAATTTTACACTTGCTTGCTCCATTATTTTAAGATTTAATTATTTTTTAAAAAAGAAAGATACTCATTGATAACGTTATTTTCCAAAAAAAAATATCATATTTAATATCTCATTACAAAATGCGTATGCCCATCTGAAAGCCGTACCATGTTTTTTGTAGGCGATTCTTTGTCGTGATTTCTCGAATCATGAAATCTTGTGGAACAAACTGGCTTTCAAGAATTTCGCCGTATAAATTATGTAATTGATACGTATAATCATTGAGTGAAACGCCCGCAAAAACGGATAAAAATTTGAGTGGCGAATAATAAAAATTCAAATCCAGACGAGATAAAAAGTTAAAATCTGGCTCAGCGTGTGATTCTTGTACATAAGAAAATGTATAATCGAGCGAAGTTTTAAAAAATCGAGTAGAAATCCATTCGCTTCCGAAGCCATAGCCGGCCTTCCAGAAATGAATGTTTGTGGGTTCGATTCCGCCCGATAAGATGTTATAAAACCATTTTGTTCCTGTTTTCCCCTTCAAAAAGACCATGCCTGTTTCTTCTGCACCGATTTCTATGCCATAATATCCTCCAAAATTGAGCAAGCCAATCGGAATACCATATTCGTATTTTCGAGCCAAATTAATGACCCCAATCTGAAAACCTCGCACGGTATCCGCCAGATTGATAGGCGAAATCTGAATGCCTGAGAATGAGCCAAATACCATGTTTGATGCGCCTGCAATCTGCACGCCTCTCGCCGAGCGACTCACAAAATTAAATGCGCCCGAAAATTGTGCGCCATCAAATTTTTTGAAACTCGTATTAAAAATGCCAGCAAACTGAAAACCAGCTACTTGCCCTACCGAAGTATTGCCTACGCCCGCCAGTTGGATACCCGAAATCTTGCCCCGCATCAAATTATTGATACCCGAAATCTGTATGCCTCGCCCACCTTCAGTAACCAAATTATTAATACCCGAAATCTGTATGCCGTACATTTTGCCTCGCACAATATTTGATACGCCCGAAATTTGTACGCCTTGCATACTCAAACCCGAAAAATTACTTACGCCAGCACACTGTAAACCAGAGGTTTGTAATCGAACCACATTCGAGATGCCCGAAAATTGCAAGCCTGCCGTTCGCCCACCGACCAAATTATTTAATCCTGAAAACTGTAAACCTTTCATATTAAATCGGTTCATATTCATCAGCCCCGCAAAATCCAACCCCCGTGAACCTGCCGAATAATTCACCAAAATATTTAAAGAAATGAGGTTTATTTTTTGCCCTTCTTGCGTTCCATTTGTACTAATTCGGGGAGCAAGCCCCAAATTTATACCCTGATTTCGTAATAAAGTTTGTATTTTGTCTGGTTTGGGCTGGTAATCTTGTGATGTTTGAGGTAATAACATTTGAGAAACTTTTGTGGTTTCGATAGGATTCATCAATCCCAAATTATCGCTTGATGGACGAACAGGAATATTGGGTTCTAATAATGTAAGTTGGTCTAAATCAATGGGTTTCTGGCGTAATGTCAGGTTTAGTGTGCGGTCGGAAGTCATCCAAACTTTGAGATTTTTGGACAAATAATTTTCGGCTTGTACCGTCAGTCGGAGTGCATAATCTGGATTGGGAATGGTGAGTTCATAACGTCCATTTTTATCCGAAATGGTCGTAATCGGCAAATAGGCATCGTATATTTGAGCCTTAAAAATGGGTTTATTGGTCAAAACATCACGGATGTATCCTTTTAAAATAATTTGTGATTTTTTAGTTTCGGGATGACTGGTTTTGTAAAAAATAACTTGTGAACCCAGCATTTTGTATTCGATGGTTTTATCCCTGATAAGGTGTTTCAAAATAGAGTTAATAGATTTATTATCATATTGATATGTAATTTTGTAGTCATTGGGAATAATGCCTGAAGCATACGCAAAATCAAATTTTCCTATGCGACTTATTTGTTCCAGTGCCATTTCGGGCGAAACATTTGTCAGAGAAATACTAATTTTTTGGGCTAAAACATCTGTTTTTTGGGCATAAATTTGTCCAAAAGTCAAATATAACAGACTTAAAATCAAGGTAAATGTGATTTTCATAAAATTGATAATTTTAGTATAAACATGACATTGTTTGTGATTTCCAAATTTAAAATAAATTTGAATGCCAAAAAATTTATTTACCAATCTTGGTGACGCAAGTATATCATTTTTTGGGGAATGTTAAGCAACAAAATATGACAATTCCGAATTTGAATCAAGCCAATGAAAATTACTAATACAAATTATTTGATTGATTTTGTAAATTTACATCAATTTGATTATCAATAAGTTATAATTTTTCAGGAAAAATCTGACTGAAATTCAAGAAAAAATGCAACGCTTCCGAAAATAACTTGTCTTTAGTGCGTTCAGAGAATTTTCAAATTGATTACGATTAAAAAACTTCAAGCATGATGAATCAGATTAAATTTTGGAATGTAGCAGCATTCATAGCAATCTTTTGAGCGATGGCTCAATTTGGGATGGCGCAGAGCAAAGAAAATCGGAAAATATCTAATTTTTCCGAGCTGTCGGTTTCGGGTCCTTTCGATGTCGAAATCGTACAAGGAAATACTGAAAGCCTTGATATACAAGCAAATAGCGAATTATTAGAGCGGATTGTAACTGAAGTAAGCGGACAAAAACTCAAAATTTATTTGAAAAATCAGAACGGAAACTGGAACTGGAAAAATAAATGGGACAACCCCAAAGTGTATGTTTCATTCAAAAATCTGGTTGCAATTTCGGCTTCGGCTTCGGCGGATGTGGTTTGTGAACGCAAGTTCAAGGCTGACGACCTGAAATTGAATGCGAGTTCGGCAGGCGATATTAAACTTCATGAACTTACAGCCAAATACGTGAACTGCGATACGAGTTCGGGCGCAGATATTGTGATGGCTGGAAGCGCAGAAAAATTGGTAGCCAACGCCAGCTCGGGGGCTGACCTCAAAGCCGATAAGTTTGTCGTCCAGATTTGTCGGGCGGATGCCAGTTCGGGCGCGGATATTGCGATCGATGTACGGGCTGATTTGGAGGCAAATGCCAGTTCGGGTGCCGATATTCGGTACATGGGCAATCCTCAAAAGGTTCGGGTTAATAGTTCGTCTGGCGGTAGTGTACGCAAAAAAAATTAAACCTAAAGGCTCATCTTTTGATTAATAAAAGTCCGAACAAGGTCATTCTTGTTCGGACTTTTTTGGTTTTTGTAATATTTTAGTCATCTTGAGCCATTTTTTATATGCAATCTATCGCACAGAAGAAACAGTTTTTGTTTGTAATTTTATCTGGAATTTTCTTGACCAATGCGCTTTTGGCGGAATTGGTGGGTGGCAAAATTTTTTCGCTCGAAAACTCATTAGGATTTGAGGCAGGCGCATTTTTAGGACGCGAATTTAACTTGACGGCGGGCGTAGTTTTGTGGCCTATCGTCTTTATTACTACCGATATCATCAACGAATATTTTGGCAAGGCTGGCGTTCGGAAAATCTCGTTTCTGACTGTTGGTTTTGTGTTGTATGCTTTTTTTATGATATGGATAATCAGTTACTTAGCTCCAGCAAAGTTCTGGATTCAGGTCAATCAGACTGATACGATATTTGATATTAATGAGGCATTTAGGCGTGTATTTACGCAAGGTATGGCAATTATTGCGGGGTCGATTATTGCTTTTTTGATAGGACAATTTTTGGATGTGTATGTTTTTCAGCAATTACGAAAAATTACGAAAGGACGAAAAGTATGGCTTCGGGCAACGGGTTCGACACTCGTTTCGCAACTGGTCGATAGTTTTGTGGTTTTAATTGTGGCGTTTTATATCTTTGGCAATCCTGCTTGGGCTTTGGGGCAAGTTATTGAGGTGGCAATTACCAATTATAGCTACAAATTTTTGGTGGCTCTATTGACGACTCCGCTTATTTATGTCGCTCATTATTTGATTGATAATTATTTGGGAAAGGAATATGCCCAACAAACCACCGCCGAGGCAGAGCGTTCGCAATTATTCTAAGGAAGAACGTGGAGGATTCGATTTTAGCGTTTCCAAATCCACATCAGCTATCAGCGTTTCGAGATTTTCGATACGATTTTTAAGCACTTGATTTTCAGCGATTAAATGTTTGAGTGTTTCCCTTTCGTGCGTGGATAATCCCGCTTGGGCTTTGAGTGCCTGATTTTTGAGCCACGCATTCGACAGAATCGCCGTAACAGGAATAACCGCCAAAATCGTAATAATTACCGAGAGCATAACGTTCTTAAAGTTCTGATAAAATTTAAAGTAAGATTTTTCGCCAAAGAAACCGAAACAAGAATATCCGTTTTTTTAGGAAAAAGCAAATTTTTTGTTATTTTTTTATACCCAAACCGCAAAAATTTCTTTTCCGTTGTGTTGTATCAATTCCTCTCGCCAAG
>CAZNYR010000159.1:0-5387 GCA_964577275.1 uncultured Cytophagales bacterium
GAAATTGCGACCATTTCGCCAGCCTTTTTCTGTGGCGATGGCTTTGCAGAAATTCGGGCGGCTTCGGTTTCCGATTCCGATACGCTTCTTTGGCTTTATGCCGAAAAAGAGGACGGCACTTATTCGCCCGTAACTTTTACCACCGCCAACGAACCAACATTACAAGCTAATTTGGCAGGATTTTACAAATTGCGGATTATTTCGCAAGGTTGTGGGCAGGGCGATTCCGACAAAGCAATTCAAGTTATCGGAACAGACCAAAAACCAAACGCCACCATCACGCAGGGTGCAACGGCGCAATATTGTCCGGGAGGCGATGTCATTTTGGATGTCAAATACCAAGAACTTTATAATTATCAATGGTTCTACAAAGAAAATCCCGATGACGAATACAAACCCGTTGTGGGTGGTTTTATCGGAGTTGCCAATGTTTATCCCGCCAGCAAAGACGGATATTACAAAGTGCGGGTATTTTTCAATGGTTGTTCGGCAATGTCAGATTCGGTTCACGTAACCCAATCGCCTAACGGAATCCCAACTCCCGAAATCGTAAATGGCACAAAACAAGCCGTTTGTGTGGGCGAATCTATTTTGTTATCCACCACCACCAGAGGTTCGGGATATTATTATTACTGGGATTATGCACCCACCGAAGACGGACAATACACACGGGTTTCGGTCAATACGCCAGAACATCCCATTACCGAAGCTGGTTTTTACCGAATTACCGTAGGCAAAGAAGGTTGTGGCGTTTCCACCCAAATCGTGGAAGTGTATTTGATTGCGAATCGTCCGGAGGCTCGAATTTTACAAGCACCCAGCATTCAGATTTGTAATAATAATTCAACCATTCTCGAATCCGCTACGCAAGAGGAAAGTTTCCGATACGAATGGCGGCGATACGATTCGCAGACAGAACTGACCACATTCACGGTAGTCGAAGGCATGGAAGGACAACCTTATAATCTCGAAACCAATATTCCCGGTTATTATCGTTTATTCGTTTCTAATCAAGGATGTGGGTCATTTTCGGACTTAGTGCGCGTTGTTTCGGTTTCCGAACTCGAAGTGCCAAGCATTTTGCAAGCTCCCTTGACGGGATTCTGTCCCAGCGAAGTTGTTACTTTGGAAGCCAAAGACAAAAGCAGTGCCTCTACTTATACATGGAAATATTCCCAAACCCGAAACGGAACATTTGAAACCGTTTTGACGGGACGAGGCACGGATTTCAGAGCCTACTCAACGGATGTGGCGGGTTTTTACAAATTGGAAGTTTCACAGCCAAGTTGTGCCGCCAAAGAATCTGCCGTCATGGAAGTGCAAGGCGTGAGCGTGCCTCCCGAAGCAGTCATTAACGAAGGCGAAGCCGACATTCAAATCTGTCGAGGCGAAACCTTAGAATTAAATGCCAAATCCGTTCCGAACGCTCGTTATCAGTGGGATGGTCCCGAAGGATTTACTGCCACAGGACGACAAGTAACCGTGCAGGCTTTAGCTCTCGAAAATACGGGCGTTTATACCCTGACCACTTCTATTTTGGGGTGTGATAATAGTAGCCAAGTCAATTTGCAGGTCAATGATTTGCCCAAATTTACCGTCTTGCCGCCCAACGTCATTTGTACGGGCGATGCCAACGGTATCATCGAACTCGAAGCGCAAGTTCCAAATCTGACCTACCGATTCGGCAAAACTGGTGAGTTTTCAGACCAAAACGTATTTGATAATCTAACCGCAGGAAATTACGAGATTTTTGTCCGAAATCCCGCAGGATGCGAAGTTTCCCAGACCGTCAAAGTCGAAGAATCTGACCAATTAGGCGTTACGCTCATCGCACAAGATGTTACCATTAACAGAGGCGATAGCGTACAGCTCAATGTTTCGGGCGCAAGAAATTATCTCTGGAAACCCGAAAATACGATGGAGTTCCTCAGCGATTTGACCGACCCTAATCCGTGGGTATTTCCGTTGCAAACCACCACCTATACCGTCAAAGGGAATAGCCCTGAAGGATGTGGCGTAACGCAAGTTACCGTTACCGTACAGGTCAATAATGATATTGTACCCAATAATGTCATTACGCCAAACGGCGATGGTGCCAACGATGTCTGGGCAACCAAAATCCAATATACTGACTTTGCTCCCACTGCTACCGTTCAGATTTTTGACCGATGGGGTAAGGAAATCAAAACCAATATTCAGTATCCGTATGTGGATGATTGGAGAGGAACGGATGCCAAAGGCGCAGTTTTACCAACGGGTGCCTATCGTTATGTTATCAAACCGAATCAAAATGGCGATACCGCACAAACGCCCATCATCGGGACAGTAACCGTAATTAATGATTAAATGAAAACAAACCGATAAGGCATACCAAACCTTGTCGGTTTTATTTCTTTTGAAATTAGAAATTATTTACCAAACAAATGTGTTGTGTCCGTATGCCATTCAAACTCAAAAAAAATTTGCTTCAAACAAACAGAACTTACATATTGAAAAATAATCCATGATGAAAAAATTACCAATTTTTTTGACCCTTGCGCTACTTTCGATAGCAGATATTTGGGCGCAACAAACGCCCCTGACTTCCAGTTATTACCGAAACAAATTTTTATATAATCCCGCCTATTCTGCCAATCAGATTGCGCCACGAGTCGATATCCTGTATCGCCAGCAGTGGGGGGCAGCCGATGATGGCGGACTCTCGACCACCGTCCTGACCGCACAAATGCCACGCCTCACCAAAAAAGACTCCACAGGCGCAGTAAAACCCATTTTAGCCAGAGGATTAGGCGCAAATGTGATGCTCATGCAGGACAAAGTCGGATTACTAAACACGACCAGCTTCCAAATCGGAGCAACCAAATCTTTTTATAGCGTCTTGGATTCTGCCATGTCCAGCCCCTCCCCGATTTCCGTAGGGTTTAGTTTGGGCGGATACATGACAGGCTTGGATAATTCCAGTGTTATCGGACGAGCGGATGATGCCGTGCTTTTGCAGTACGGAAATGGTCAATTCAAACCCGATGCCTCCTTAGGCGTAACTTACGCCAAAGATGGACTACAACTTGGGTTTTCGATGCGACAGTTATTCGCCACAGGCAAAAAGTTTGAAGGAGGAAATCAATTTGAAAATATTGATGCTACGCGCTATTTTGGGCAATATTTTCTCACAGGTTCTTACTATCTTGTTGTCGGAACATTAGACCGTATCGGCATCGAACCCCAAATGGTCGTCAAATATAATAGCACCTCCAAAGCACAATTACAATTTAATGTCGTTGCCGATTTCTGGCGAGATTGGGAACACGGAACACCCCGAATGCAAGCCGTAGCAGGATACCGAACTGGTTTTGGAGCTAATTTTGGCATTACCGTCAGACCAACACCCAGAATGGCAGTCAGTTATATGTATGAATTACCGTTCGGAAATTTGGCTGCTAACCTCAAAGGCGAGAACCGTCAAGTCAATCGAGATGGACAAATTACCGCAAATGGAGGACTGGGATTATTAACCCACGAAATTATGATTACCTATGATTTGCGACACGAAAAATGGACTCCAAGACCCATTATTACGCTTCCTGACAGAATACCAGACTCCCTGAATGTCGATTCGGGAAATGATGCCGCATCCATTGATTCGCTTGTCTTGGAAGGCATCGTCTATAAAAAAGGAGAATTAATTAATGATTTCTTAGGACAAGTAACTTTTGAACCGGGAACTGCCGAACTCAAAGACGAATCCTATTTGGCATTGGATAAATTAGCCGAAATGATGTTGATTAATAAGGCAGTACGGATTGAGGTGGGTTCACATACCGATAGTTTGAGTAACGATTTTAGCTTACAATTAACCCAAAAACGCTCCGATGCCATCAGAAGTTATTTGCAAGACGTAAAAGGCGTTGAACTCGGACGGGTGGTCCCTGTCGGTTTTGGGCGAACACGACAACAAGAAGGCAAAGAACCCGAACGAACCGAGTTCAAACTCATTGCCATCAATGAAGATGACGAATAAAATAAATCAAAAAAGGAAACAAAAGTATTCGATTTTTCGATTTTTTTTCGTATCTAACCTACAAGAATACAGTTTTTTAGGGTTGAAAAATCAATCTTTAAAGGTCGAGCCTCATAGGTTCGGCTTTTTTTTGCGGTTGCCCAGATTTGGCAAACATTTGGCACAACGATAAAATTATACTAATTTCACGTTCTCAAATAATTGGTCAATGGAAAATTTTGTAGTTTCAGCACGAAAATATCGTCCCGATAATTTTGAATCGGTGGTCGGGCAATCCCACATTACCACCACACTCAAAAATGCCATCCAAAGCGGAAAATTAGCGCAAGCATTTTTGTTTTGTGGTCCGCGTGGCGTAGGCAAAACCACCTGCTCACGAATTTTAGCCAAAACTATTAATTGCCGTAACATTACACCAGAAATCGAAGCCTGTAATCAATGCGACTCCTGCAAATCTTTTAATACAGGTAACTCATTGAATATCACAGAGTTGGATGCCGCCTCAAACAATTCGGTGGATGACATCCGAAATCTTATCGACCAAGTGCGCTATCCACCACAATCAGGCAAGAAAAAAGTCTATATCATTGACGAAGTGCATATGCTTTCCGTGCAGGCATTTAATGCCTTCCTCAAAACACTGGAAGAACCGCCGCCGTATGCCATTTTTATTTTGGCAACCACCGAAAAACACAAAATTATTCCTACGATTTTGTCCCGTTGTCAGATTTTTGATTTTAACCGCATTCGTGTCAAGGATGTCGCCTCACATTTAGCCAAAATTGCCGAAAAAGAAGGCATCCAAGTCCAAGAAGAAGCCCTGCATCTCATCGGCGAAAAAGCCGACGGCGCATTGCGGGATGGACTTTCCATTTTTGATTTAATGGTTACTTTTTCGACTGACCGAACCATCACCTATGCCCAAGTCGTTCAGAATCTGCACGTTCTGGATTATGATTATTATTTCCGCATCACCGATGCCCTCTTAGCCGAAAATATCGGCGATGCCCTGCTCATTTATGATGAAATTCTCAAAAAAGGATTTGACGGACACAATTTTATTACGGGACTTTCCGAACATTTCCGCAATTTATTGGTCTGTCGTGATGCCAAAACCGTTGATTTGCTCGAAGTTTCTGACCAAGTCCGACAACGATATTTGGCTCAAGCCAACGCCACATCCGTTTCATTTTTGCTCTCAGCACTAAATCTTGCCAATTTGTGCGATATGAAATTTAAGGAAGCCAAAAATCAACGCTTACACATCGAACTTAATTTGATGAAACTGGCTAACCTTAGTGCCGCCATCAAACTTTCGCAAATCTCGCTCGCCACCGCCATTGATACTGCCGATGCAAAAAAAAAAGTC
>CAZNYR010000160.1:0-5139 GCA_964577275.1 uncultured Cytophagales bacterium
GCTCACATCTCGCCCAATGCCGATATAACCGATGGGCTGATTTTCATTATCGTAAAATAACGATATTTCAAATTCGACCGTGAGCAAGTCCCCATTTTTGGTGCGTACTTGCCGAAGAATGCGATGTTCAGGTAATCGACCATACTTTTGTAACTGCTCAAAGTCAGCAAGAAACTGCGCTTTATCAATAAATAACAACGAGGGCGTTCTTGTCATCAATTCTTCTTGCGAATAGCCGAATAATTTTTCTGTACTTCGATTGACGTAAGTAATATTCGCCTCAAGATTCGTAACAAGCACAGTATCTTGGACATTATCCAGAATTTTTGCCTGAAAACGCAACTTATTTTCCGTGCGGCGTTTTTCGGTTACATCGGTCTGGATGGCAACCCAATTTTTTATCCAGTTATTTTCAATAATCGGAATAATCTCAATTTGATTCCAGAATTTTTCGCCATTTTTCCGATAATTCAAAATTGTTTCCGTAAATGGAATCCATTGCCGTATTTTTTTACTGATGCGTTTGGCAGTTTCTTTATCGGATTCCTCGCCCTGTAACAAATCGCCCGGTTTTTTGCCTCGTATCTCCGCCAGTGTATAGCCTGTATCTTTGGTAAATGTTTCATTGACCCATTCTACAAGCATATTTTCATCGGCAATAACCACGCTATTGGTCGAATGTTTGGACAATAAGGCTAATTTTTTGAGTTCAATTTCCTCCTCCTTTCGTTTGGTAATATCCTGAAACGTACCCGTTAAGACCTGCACTTTTCCTGCGCCCATAATCGGATGGCAAGTAGAGCGCACCCATTTTTGATTGCCTGTGTGGGCTATAAATTTGAGTTCCAAATCGAACGGTTTGCCTTCGGTCAGTGCCTCGTCTATGGCTTTTTGCAAAATAGGAATGTGTTCGGGCGCATAAAAACGCATTCCATTTTCGGGCGTAACCTCAAAATCTTCAGGAACTTCATAAATTTTATAAATATGGCTTGTCCATGTATTGATGCCCGTTGCCAAATCCAATTCCCAGCCCCCGACTTGGGCGGAGTCTTGCATTCGGCGGATTAATTCCTTGTATTTTACGATGCCCGAAATATCACGCACCGAGTTCATCTGAAATCGTATGCCATCCTCATTTTCAATGATTTGTGTATAAAATTCGATGTCAATGACTGCCTCGTTTTTTCGGATTAATTTACTTTGCGTAGGGATTTGTTCTGCCGTTCCGTTCATCACGGCATCATAAATTTGTTGGGCTTTTTCTTGGTAAATTTCGGGAATAATGATTGTAAAATGTTGCCCGATTAATTCGTTTTTTTCATAGCCATACACTTGACAATATGCCGCATTAACCGCCACATAATTTCCGCTTTCGTCCGTGATACAAATTCCAATATGGATTTTGTCCATTAATTCCAAATAAGGCGCAATCCATTGGTTATCAACAGGTTGAATTTGCTCGAAATTTATTTCAAATGTATCGTCAGCACATCGTTGAAGGGTAATTTTTGTGCCTTGTTTTTCGATTTGGAACGTTAATTTCTGTTTTAAAGGTAGATTTTTTGGGTATTGCTCAAATTGTGCCTGAATCTCCGCCCTAAAATCGGGGTGCAAAAGCGCAAAAAAGTTGAAATCAGGTGCGCCCTGCGGAAATACCAAGAAGCGATGAAGTTCGCCTTGCATTTCCACAATTTGCCCATTTTTCTGAAACCGAATTTGTGTTCTTGTACGATTTAATTCGTTTAATGTGTCCACTTTATTTGCACTTTATAGGCTAAAAATCACATAAAATTAATTTAATGTTGAAATATATTCGACCAGCAGACGTACACCGTAGCCTGTTGCGCTCTTTCCTTTGGCGTATTCCGAATCACCGAAAGCCATGGCTGCAATATCCAGATGACCCCATTTGGGGTGCTTGTGTGTGAATGCTTCTACAAATTTAGCAGCAACAATCGTCCCAGCAGATGGCACACCCGCATAATTTTTGATGTCTGCCACATCCGAATCTAACATTTTTCGATAGGCTTTCCAAGCGGGTAATCGCCAAACTTTATCGCCTGTTTTGTCGCCAGCCTCCGAAAGTTGCTGGGCTAATTCGTCATTATTGGAGCAGAGAGCCGCCGCTTCATAGCCCAAAGAAATAATGCTTGCCCCCGTGAGCGTGGCTATATCTATCAGAATATCAGGCGAATAGGTTTTTGTGGCATAGGAAACGCCATCCGCCAAAATCAAACGCCCTTCGGCATCCGTATCCACGATTTCGATACGCAATCCCGCATGAGAATCAATCACATCGCTCGGACGCATCGACTTGGCATCCACATTGTTATCGGTGGCAGGCACAATCCCAATCAAATGCACGGGCAAACCCAAACGAGCCACTGCCTCAACTACACCAAAAACCGTTGCGCCACCGCCCATATCGCACTTCATCATATACATTCCTGCGGACTGTTTGATAGAAAGTCCACCCGTATCGTAAGTGATACCTTTTCCGACCAATACGATGACGGGCAATTTTGTATTTTCCGAAGATACTGGCTTATATTCAGCAATCGTAAATGTGGGAGGAATGGTACTACCTTGATTAACGGCAAGGAGCGCAAAAAGTTTATTTTCTTCAATTTCTTTTTGGTGTAATATTCGTACCGAATAATTGTATTTTTTGCCTGATTCTTGGGCAGCCTGAGCGAGCGTTTGTGCATCAATTTTATTGGGCGGCATATCAATCAATTCCATGACCAAAAGTTTGGCTTGTGCGATAATTTTGCCTTGATTTTGAGCATTTTGTGCGTTTTCTAATTCGGTTTCAGGGACGAGAATCGTCAATTCTTCGGGGAATTGCGTGTCTTCGGGCTTGCGGTCAGTTTTGAGTTTGCCCAAATCATATTGTGCCAAAACCCATGCTGAACTCAAAGCATCGACCATTTTATGAAATGAAACATCCTGATTTTCAGGCAATTCAAACAAATTTTTGAGGTCAAAGACCAAAGGCGTTCCGAGGCTTTTTTTGTGTTTAAACAAGAAACTTCGGAACGTATTTTGGATAGTTTTAAAGTCTGGATTTTCGCCCAAACCTACCAAAATCAAGCGTTGGGCTTGTGGCGTAACTTGAGGATATAAAATCAAAGATTGTTTGGCGTGGGCTTTAAAATCTTGCTGTATAAATTTTTCGGAAATAGCAGAAAATTCAGCAATTTTGTGTAAATTTTGATTGTTTTCTGTCTGAAAAACGGGAACGACCAACGTAGCGTTGATGTCAGAATGATGTTGAATAATGTTGATTTTCAAAATGGTATTTTTTTTAGAATGAAAAATAATTAAAATGGTATTGATTGCAAACAAATTTAGTTGAATTTTAAGGTAAATTTGCGTGAAAAAATCAAAAATGACGGAATATATTTTACCTTATGCTAAATTTGCATTTGCAAAAATAACGCAAAACCAATCGGACTATTCGATTAAATTGCCTAACAGATTTCATGAAAATAGCTTTTATCACGCCCAATTACCCGCCCGAAACAGGAGCTTGTGCTTCTCGCATTCAGTACACCGCTCAAGGACTACAAAAAGCAGGACACTCGGTCGAAATATTTACATTTTTGCCCAATTATCCGAAAGGAAAAATTTTCCCAAAATATCGTAGAAAGTATTGGTTTTCAGAGGTTTTGGATTCGATAAACGTGTGGCGTTATCCTGTTTTTCCGAGTGCTTCTTCTCGAATTATCTGGCGAGTTTTGGGGATGTTTTCGATGAGTTTTTCGATTTTGGGCGCATTTTTTCGTCTAAAAAAAACACAACCTGATATTGTTTTTGTACAATCTCCGCCACTTTTATTGGGGTTTTCTGGCTGGCTTTTAGCCCGTGCTGTGGGCGCAAAATTTGTCCTGAATTTATCAGATTTATGGCCTGGGGCTTTGGTAGATTTGGGGGCGATTCGGGTTTCTTTTGGGCTTCATATTTTGGAATATTTTGAGCGATTTTTGTATCAAAAAGCCGACTTATGCGTGGGGCAATCCGAAGAAATTATGACGCATCTGCGGCAGATAATTCCTGCCGAAAACACGTTACTGTATCGCACGGGAGCAGACTGCGAAATGTTCTTTCAGATGCCCATTCTGAACCATCAAACCGAGCGTCCTTTTCGCTTGGTTTATGCCGGACTTTTGGGCATTGCACAGGGCATTTTTGATTTGTGTAAACACATGAATTTCAGGGAAATAAATACGGAATTACATATTTATGGAGCTGGTGCAGAACACAAAAAATTAGTCCGATATTTGGCTGAAAATCCGCATAAAAATATTTTTTTGCATCAGGTCGTTTCACACCAAAACGTGCCGCAGATTTTGCAACAATATGATGGCGTTTTAGTGGTTCAGAAAGCTAAAGTTTATGGTACATTTCCCTCAAAAATTTACGAGGCAATGGCGGTCGGTCGTCCGATTATCCAGAGTGGCGAAGGTGAAGGCGCAGAAACGGTCAAAAAATACAAGGCGGGCTTGGTTTCAAATCCAAAAGATTATGAAAACCTCAAAAAAAATCTGCTCATGTTAAAAAATCTTTCGCTTCGGGAACAACAAAAATTAGGTGATAATGGACGGAAAACAGCTCTTCGGTTTTTTGATAGAAAAATTCAGTTAGTGTATCTGGAGCAGAAATTACGAGAAATCAGAAGCACATAAGAAAACGTACATAAAAAATTTGTATTGATTATCAGTTAAATATAAAAATTTTCATAAAAAAAGATTCAAAGTATTGCACGGATAGATTTTTTAGCTACCTTTGCAATCGCAAATCAAAAGGATGCGCACGTAGTTCAATTGGATAGAATATCAGATTTCGGCTCTGAGGGTTGGGGGTTCGAGTCCTCCCGTGCGCACAATATATCGTTAAAACACTGAAAATCAACAAGTTATCTACATTCTATCTACAAAGTACCGCACACAATTCTAACACAGTTTTTTAATCCTTGACACAGTTTGTTTTTTAGGCTTCGATTTTATCAATTTCCTTCATTAATCTATCGGTTTCAGATAAAGCGACAATGATTTTTTGATAATGATTGATTTCCTCAAAAGTTAGTTTTCTACCTTTTCTATCTTTGAGCCACTTTTGGGCAGGTTGATAACCGCC
>CAZNYR010000161.1:0-4861 GCA_964577275.1 uncultured Cytophagales bacterium
GTCAAGACCGTCAAATCAGCCAAAAAGATAGTCGATAAAAAATCGCCCGTAGTTTGGGATATTCTGGAAAATGTATTGAAAGGACATCCCGTCTTGCTCAACCGTGCGCCTACGTTGCACCGCTTGGGTATTCAGGCGTTCCAGCCCAAATTAATTGAAGGAAAAGCCATTCAGTTGCATCCTTTGGTCTGTACGGCATTCAATGCTGATTTTGATGGCGACCAAATGGCGGTTCATGTCCCTCTCGGAAACGAAGCGGTTTTGGAAGCCTCCCTATTGATGTTGGCATCGCATAATATTTTGAATCCGGCAAATGGAAAGCCGATTGCCGTGCCTTCGCAGGATATGGTTTTGGGCTTGTATTATTTATCAAAAGAACGCAAACCGACCGAAGCGCATCCCATTCAAGGAACTGGCATGACATTTTATAGTGCCGAAGAAGTTATTATTGCCATTAATGAAGGGCGATTGCACAAGAACGCAGGCATCAAAGTACGGGCAAAAGTACGGGACGAAGACACAGGTCAGTTAATTGAAAAAATTATCGAAACCGTAGCAGGACGTGTGCTTGTCAATCAACACGTTCCCGAAGAGGTCGGATTTGTGAATGAAGAATTAAGCAAAAAGGCACTACAAACGATTATTTCTCACGTCTGTAAGGTCGTGGGCATGGAACGCACAGCGCACTTTTTGGATGATATTAAACATTTGGGTTTCCAGACAGCTTACAAAGGTGGCTTGTCGATTGGTTTGGATGATATCCAGATTCCAGATGATAAAGAAAAATTGATTGCCGAAGCCAAAGAGGAAGTAGATGCCGTCTGGAATAATTATTTCATGGGGCTAATTACGGACAACGAACGTTATAATCAAGTCATTGATATTTGGACGCGCGTCAATAATGGTTTGACTTCAACATTGATGAAGGAACTGGCTGAAAATCAGGGCGGTTTCAATTCCGTTTATATGATGATGCACTCTGGCGCACGGGGTTCTCGTGAGCAAATCCGTCAGTTGGGCGGGATGCGAGGCTTGATGGCAAAGCCACAGAAAAATTTACAAGGGTCGGTCGGTGGAATTATTGAAAACCCAATTCTTTCTAATTTTAAGGAAGGACTTGACGTAATCGAATATTTCATCTCCACACACGGCGCACGAAAAGGTTTGGCAGATACCGCCCTGAAAACTGCTGATGCGGGTTATTTGACTCGTCGTCTGGTGGATGTGGCGCAGGATGTGGTCATTACCGAGCTGGATTGTGGCACACTTCGAGGCGTAACAATCGAAGCCCTCAAAGACCAAGATGACGTGATTGAATCTTTGTTTGATAGAATTTTAGGACGCTCTTCGGTGCATGATGTCTATGACCCACTTACCGAGGAGTTAATCGTAGAGGCAGGACAAGAAATTACCGAAGAAATCGCCAAACGCATCGAAGATACGAATATCGAGCAGGTCGAAGTGCGTTCAGTATTGACCTGTGAAACACAACAGGGTGTTTGTGCAACGTGTTATGGACGAAGCCTACCGACAGGGGAAGCCGTACACGTAGGCGAATCAGTGGGCGTGATTGCAGCGCAATCCATCGGCGAACCAGGTACCCAGCTTACTTTACGAACGTTCCACGTAGGCGGTACGGCTTCAAATATTGCGGTGGATGCCACGATATTTGCCAAGTTTACGGGCGTGGTTCAGTTTGAGGACATGAAAAGTGTCGAAATCGAAGATAACGAAGGCGATATAAACCCTGTGGTCATGTCCCGAACGGCTGAAATACGAATTATCGACCCGAAAACCAAGCAAATTCTCAATTCGCATCATGCGCCTTATGGTTCATTTTTGCATACTAAAGAGGGCGAGAAGGTCGAAAAAGGCGCAAAATTATGCCATTGGGACCCTTATAATGCGGTCATCCTGTCGCAATGTAATGGAACCATCGAATTTGATGCTATTCAGGACGGTGTAACCTATCGTGAAGAATACGATGAACAAACAGGACACCGCGAAAAAGTAATTATCGAAACTA
Source organism: uncultured Cytophagales bacterium (assembly GCA_964577275.1). Lineage (GTDB taxonomy): Bacteria > Bacteroidota > Bacteroidia > Cytophagales > Thermoflexibacteraceae > UBA2561. The sequence continues at coordinate 2,027 of CAZNYR010000161.1, forward strand.
AAGATAAAACGAAAAACCCCACCATCATTGTTCATGGCGATGAAGGACAGGAGTTTAACAGTAATATTCCTGTGGATGCTCACTTGGTCATTGACCATGGCGACCGCGTCAAAGCGGGACAAATTATGGTCAAAATCCCAAGACGTTCAGGCAAAACACGAGATATTACGGGTGGTTTGCCACGAGTTACCGAACTCTTTGAGGCACGAAATCCGTCTAACCCTGCGGTAGTCAGTGAGATTGATGGCGTAGTCAGTTATGGTGGCATCAAGCGAGGAAATCGTGAAATTTATGTTGAGTCAAGGGATGGCATCAAGAAAAAATACATGGTTTCGCTTTCCAAACATATTTTGGTACAAGAAAACGACTTTGTCAAGGCGGGAATGCCTCTCTCGGATGGCGCAATTACGCCAGCCGATATTTTGGCAATCAAAGGACCGACCGCAGTACAGGAATATTTGGTCAATGAAATTCAGGAAGTTTACCGATTACAAGGCGTAAAAATCAACGATAAACACATCGAAATTATCGTTCGACAAATGATGCAAAAGGTCGTGATTATCGACCCAGGAGATACCATGTATTTGCCTAACCAAGTCGTGAATCGCTTTGAAGTCGGTGAAGAAAATGACACTATTTTGGATAAAAAAGTAGTTACGGACGAGGGCGATTCTCGACTCATGAAAAAAGGCATGATTATCACTGCCAGACAATTACGGGACGAAAATTCGAGCCTCCGAAGAAAAGACCAGAAATTAATCAAGGTTCGGGATGCCCAAGCGGCTGTTTCGCGCCCTACTTTGCAAGGAATTACGCAAGCCTCTTTAGGCACGAAAAGTGTCTTCTCGGCGGCTTCCTTCCAAGAAACGACCAAAGTATTGAGCGAGGCTTCGATTCGGGGAAAACAAGATGATTTGGTCGGCTTGAAAGAAAACGTCATTGTAGGACATTTGATTCCTGCGGGAACAGGATTGCGCCAACACAAGGAACTGCGTGTATTCTCCAAACAGGAACAAGAAAATTTGCAGGATTCGGCTCATGCACATCGCAACCGAAAAGAATATCAGAGTTAATATCTTGATGCAGTAATTATGAATAAAAGCCTATCCTTCGGGATAGGTTTTTTTAGTTTTCGAGATATGCTAACGTTTTTGTCTGAAGTTTGGTGTCTTGAAATTAATTTAAGTTATTGATTATCAAGTTATTAGAACCATAAGTCATATTTTCATATTTTTTTCTTAGAAAAAGTTTGGAAAATATTTAAAAACCTATTTTCTTTGCATTCGCAAAACGGAGGATGTAGCTCAGTTGGTTAGAGCATCAGATTGTGGTTCTGAGGGTCGTGGGTTCGAGACCCATCTTCCTCCCTTTTTTGCATTAAAACCCTGAAAATCAACAAGTTATCTACATTCTATCTACAAAGTGCCTGACACAATTCTAACACAGTTTTTTGATTCTTGACACAGTTTGTTTTTTAGGCTTCGATTTTGTACCCATTCTCGAAAAGGTTTTTTTATACAAAAATATCATCGCAGAGTATTGATAATCACTATAAAGTAGTACGGAGTATTTAGTATCAAGTATTAAGACGATATAATTATTTGAAAATCAATAAGTTACATTCAAACCAAAATACAAACTAAATTTGCATCGGTACTTAATCACTATAATATAATCATATTTGACGATATTCGTTTAAATCAGTTCATTGCATTTACACTGAATCTGTCCCATATCATACCATTACGCTAAGAAAAAATCATGACAGAAAAAGAGTTTCACAAAGCAGCAATTGCGCTTCATAGACAACGATTAGAAACGCTGGAAAAATCCGAAAAAGTGCTGGAAAAAGTTACTGAAACCGAGCGTGAGTTTCATGTTCCAAATATTACTGTTTTGGGTGATTTCCCTAAAAATCAGTATGTTTCCAACGAAATTACCGAAAAAGTAGGCGTAGTCTTACATCATTCGGCGGGCTGGGATGATGCCCGAAAAATGTATCACATTTGGGCGAATGATACTCAGGGCAGAGTTTCGACAGCATTCGGCATCACGGATAAGGGCGAGATTATACAGGGCTTCGATGGCATCAAGCATTGGGGTTTTGCGATTTATGTAAATGCTAAATCCAATCAAATTAATGCCAAATATAAAACGCGTGCGCATCAATATTTTTTGGAGCGGCGTTATGTTCAAGTTGAAATTTGCAACTGGGGCTGGCTGACCAAAAAAGACGGCAAGTATTATTCTTGGGCAAATGTGGAAGTCCCCGAAGAGAAAGTTATCCACTATCCGAATGGGTATCGGGGGGCAAAATATTATGAAAAGTACACGGATGCCGAAGTCGAGGCGGTTCGGAATTTGCTTCTGTGGCTCAATCGGACGTATGAAATTCCTATCAAATACCATGCGGATATGTTTGAAATTTCGGAGTATGCCCTGCAAGGAGGCGAAGGAATTTGGGCGCATACGAGTTTCAGGACAGACAAATCGGATATTCATCCACAGCCCAATTTGATAGAAGCATTACAATCAATTTGATGGTGTTTTTTTGGTCAGAAGTCGTCAAGGGGTAAGTTGAAGGGATTAGAATTTGAAAATTTGAAATTTTTTTTACTAAGTTCTTTAAAATCAGGGAGTTAGTATGTCGTCATGGGTGGGGTAAAAATACGTTATTGTACCTTGACGACATTCTTTAAGTTTTTATTCAGAAAAAGTTGCGTTTAAAAGGAATAAAAGGGTATATTTGTGCAATCCTTACAGGATTATAACCGTACCAATTTGGAATTGAAACTATTTCCGCTGTTGCTCAAATCCGATAAATTATCTGCATTA
>CAZNYR010000162.1:0-4748 GCA_964577275.1 uncultured Cytophagales bacterium
TAACGTTGCTAACCATCAAAGAGGTCTTCGACCATCTTTGAGGTTTTTCGCCTCTTTCTACTTTTTTGCCAATCAAAAATATCCTTCGGTTTTTTCGTTTCTGTGAATTTAAAACCCAAGTGTATTTCTAAGCGGAGGATTTGTTGTGGTTTCATAGTTTTATCTTTTTTTGAGTTCTTTCAAAATAAAATTCTGTAATTCTTCTTCTGTCGGTAGTTGTACTTTGTATTTTGAGATAAAAAGTTCGTTGCTGTGTGTAGGCATGGCATACCGCACTAATGCCTCATTTTTATCTGTTACCAACAAAATACCAATAGGAGGATTATCGCTTTCTTCTTTAATTTCTTGTTGGTAATAGTTGAGGTAGGTTTGTAGTTGGGCAATATGTCCGACTTGCATTTTATCCACTTTTAGTTCTATCAAAACGTGGCATTTGAGCAAACGGTGATAAAATACCAAATCTATAAAAAAATATTCTTCGCCTATCAAAATGCGTTTTTGCCTTGCCTCAAAACAAAAACCATTGCCAAGTTCTAAGATAAAATCTTGTAAGTGGGCAATCAGGGTATCTTCTAAGTCATTTTCATCAAAACTTTGTTGCGGATTTAAGCCCAAAAATTCAAACAAATACATATCTTTAACGGCATCTTGTGGCGTTTGTACGGCTATGGCTTGTTTTATTTTCTCAAAACTCAAGTCTTTATCCGTAGATAATCCCAAACGTTCATAAGAAAGCGTATTGATTTGTCTTTCTAATTCTCGTACCGAAGGCGTAGTTTTGAGTGTAAGCATTTCGTAATAGCGACGTTGTTTTGGGTTTTCTACTCTCATCAGAATAGAAAGATGTGTAAAAGAAACTCTTTGAAAAAGTAGTTTTATAAATTCAATTTCCTGATTTTCAGCGTTTTGCAATTCGACCATCAGCGATGGTCGAATTGAGGCAGGCAATAAAAATTGTTCTTGTGCAAGCACTTGCCCAAATAGTGGATAGGTTTGGTAAAACTTCCTAAATCTTTTCAAATGTGTAGCACTTCCCAAACCTTTGATAGCTTTGAGTTCTTTGGCTAAGGTCGCAAAAAGTTTTTCGCCATATTTTGCTCGGTCATTTCCGTTTTGTTCATATTCCACAATGTACGCCCCAATGCACCAATTCCGAATGGTCAAAAATTGATTGACACTTTGAACAGCTTTTGCTTGCAGTTCGGCGTGTGTATGGGCTATATTTTGTAAAAGTTCTTGGAATTTCATTGTTATTTTATTTTTTTGTGTAGTTCAAAACCAATTCTTTTTCTAAGTCTATAATCTGCTGTGGGTTTCATGGTTTTTGAGGTTTTTTCGCCTCTTTGACGGTCGTTAGACCTCAAAGACGGCTGTATCGTTTGTAACGTTGCTAACCATCAAAGAGGTCTTCGACCATCTTTGAGGTTTTTCGCCTCTCTGACGGTCGTTAGACCTCAAAGACGGCTAAAATTTTACACCCTAAGTATTTTTAAAATACTTAGGGTGTTGTGTGTGTGGAGATGCTTAAAACAAACAAATGATTAGACCATGAGCATCATGCGGGCGGGGTCTTCCAAAAGTTGTTTGACCCGAACCAAGAAACTCACTGATTCTTTGCCGTCAATAATGCGGTGGTCATAAGATAATGCCACATACATAATGGGTCGGATAACCACCTGCCCCTCTATGGCTACGGGACGCTGTACGATGTTGTGCATTCCTAAGATTGCCGATTGTGGCGCATTAATAATCGGAGTGGAAAGCATGGAGCCGAAAACGCCGCCATTCGTAATGGTAAATGTGCCGCCTGTCATTTCTGGAATGGTCAATTTGCCATCTCGTGCTTTGATAGCCAAATTAATGATTTCTTTTTCGATACCCGCAAAACTCAACTGCTCGGCATTTCGGATAACAGGAACGACCAAGCCTTTGGGCGTAGAAACAGCAATCGAAACATCACAAAAATCGCTGTAAACCATTTCATTTCCATCAATTTGGGCATTAACGGCAGGAAATTCTTGTAGGGCAATGGTACACGCCTTGATGAAAAAGGACATAAAACCAAGCCCGATGTCGTGTTTTTCTTTGAAAATATCTTTGTATTTTTTCCGCAAATCCATGATGGGTTTCATGTCCACTTCATTAAAAGTGGTCAGCATTGCCGTTTCATTTTTGACGGAAACCAAACGTCTGGCAATCGTTTTTCGGAGCGATGACATTCGTTTTCGGTTCTGATTGCGGTCGCCTGTTTGGGCGGGTACTTCGGGTGCGGGTTGTGGTTCTGGCGTTGATTTTGGCGTGGTAGGTGCTTGATAAATAGGCTTTTGTGCTTTTAGGGCATCTTCCTTCGTGATTCTTCCGCCTACTCCCGTACCGACTAAATCGTTGGGATGAATGCCTTTTTCTGCCAAAATTTTATGGGCGGCAGGCGAAGGATGTCCGCTGGCATGACTATCCGATGAAGTTTGAGGCGTATGGGTCTGGGCAGTCGAAATATTTGATGTTTCGGTGCTTGGGGTTGGTGCATTGCCAGCCATGACTTCAATTTTGCAAATTAAATCGCCGATGGCGAGCGTATCGCCTGTTTGTGCCGAAATGCGTAAAGTCCCTGTGGCTTCCGAAGGAAATTCAAAAGTGGCTTTATCGGATTCGATTTCGCACAAAATTTCTTCGATTTCGACAAAATCGCCATCGTGTTTGAACCACTCGCCAATCGTAACTTCATTGATGGATTCGCCTACGGTCGGCACCCGCAATTCCAAAATCTGTCCTGTGGCTTGAGGCACGGAAACTTCGGTGCTTTGGTTTGCATCTGCGGTAAGGGGGGCATCGGTACTGGGTTCGATGATGCAAATTGTCGCTCCGATTTCGAGCGTATCGCCCTCTTGCGCCACAATTTTCAAGATTCCTGCGCCTTCGGCAGGCAATTCAAAAGTGGCTTTATCGGATTCCAATTCGCAAATAATTTCTTCGGCTTCCACGTAATCGCCGTCCTGTTTCATCCATTGGGCAATCGTTACTTCGTTGATGGATTCGCCTACGGTCGGCACTTTGATTTCTAAACTCATAATCTACGGAGTATATTTTTGATAGTCAGGTGAATATTGGGAGCTAAAACTGTTATTTTCCCTGTTCAATTTGGTTAATCATCTCATAATCAGGAATCTAATTTGTAGAATCCCGAAAACGATTTAAAGATAAGATTTAATCCTGAAAATCTGAACGGTTCAAAAATTAAAATCTTACATTTGCTTCAAAATCACACAAATATTACTAATTCATTAATTGTTCAGTAAACATGACACAAATCAGAACAAGTCAAGAAGCCATTGCCTTAGAAGACAAATATGGCGCACACAATTATCATCCACTTCCCGTAGTTTTGCAACGGGGCGAAGGCGTATATGTTTGGGATGTGGAAGGTAAAAAATATTACGATTTCCTTTCGGCTTATAGTGCTGTAAATCAGGGACATTGCCACCCTAAAATCTTAGAAGCTCTCCACAAACAGGCGCAAACTTTAACCTTAACTTCGCGCGCTTTTCATAACGATATTTTGGGTGTTTATGAAAAATATATGTCTGAATATTTTGGTTATGACCGAGTTTTGCCCATGAATACGGGCGTAGAAGGTGGCGAAACCGCCGTCAAATTATGCCGAAAATGGGGCTACGAAGTCAAAGGCATTCCAGAAAATCAAGCCAAGATTGTGTTTGCTAATGGCAATTTCTGGGGACGAACCTTAGCCGCCATTTCTTCCTCAACCGACCCCGCGAGTTATACCAATTTTGGTCCGTATATGCCTGGTTATGAGTTAATTCCTTACAACGATTTGGAGGCTTTGGCTCAAAAATTAGACGACCCTAATGTAGCGGGTTTTATGGTAGAGCCAATTCAGGGCGAGGCGGGCGTGGTCGTTCCTGATGCCGATTATTTGCAGAAAGTTTCGCAAATCTGCAAGGCAAAAAATGTACTTTTTATTGCGGATGAAGTGCAAACGGGCATTGCTCGGACGGGCAAGCTGCTTTGTTGCGACCATGCAGGCGTAAAACCTGATATTTTGATTCTCGGAAAAGCCCTTTCGGGCGGCGTTTTGCCTGTTTCTGCAATTTTGGCGGATGATGAAATTATGCTGACCATCAAACCCGGCGAGCATGGCTCCACTTACGGTGGAAATCCTGTGGCGTGTGCCGTAGCGATGGCGGCTTTGGACGTAATTCAGGATGAAAAATTAGCCGAAAATGCCGAAAAAATGGGCGAAATTTTCCGAAACCGAATGAATGAACTGGTCGAAAAATCCGATTTGGTTAATTTGGTACGAGGAAAAGGCTTGTTAAATGCCATCGTCATTAACGATGCCGAAGATAGCTCAACCGCTTGGGATATTTGTCTGGCACTCCGAGATAACGGACTTTTGGCAAAACCAACGCACGGAAATATCATCCGATTTGCGCCCCCTTTGGTCATTAATGAAAAACAACTCCACGAGTGCGCCGATATTATCGAAGATACTATTCTGGAATTTCATCAATAATACCTTGATTATCAGTAAGATAACCTCATAAAATTTTCAATTTTTATGGGGTTTTTGAGTCTAAAATTGATTAAATCGTTGATAATTTCACGAACAGCATACAAAAAGCAAGTTTTTCCGAGCGACCTACTTTATTTTTTTGTATCTTCGTAGGGACAAAATCAAACAAAACTATGCTGGGCAATTTAGATAATGAAGTAATTTTCAAGAAAGC
>CAZNYR010000163.1:0-2836 GCA_964577275.1 uncultured Cytophagales bacterium
AGCAAAACGTATCCATTCATACGCATAAAAGTAGGCATCGGTTTGAGGTTCTATACTCTAAGCGGTGCAACCTGAATGGATTGAGAAAAGTTCAATTTTTGCATGGCTTAAAAAATAAAAAGGAAATTACAGTACTAAATTATTATTTCCCCTAAAAAAAGTCGTACCTTTGCCTTCTTTTACGGAAAGGCGCATTATTTTTGTACGCTTTGATTTTGTTTAGGTTTGTTATTTTACACATAGATTATTCGTTTCATGAAGCTTTCTGCATTTAAATTTGACTTGCCTACGGATGCCATTGCCCAATATCCATCCGAAAATCGGGATGAGTGTCGCCTGATGGTTTTACATCGGGACTCAAAAAAAATAGAGCATCGTATCTTCAAGGATATTGTCGATTATTTTGATGAGGGCGATGTGATGGTCGTTAATGATACGAAGGTTTTTCCCGCTCGGCTGTATGGTCGCAAGGAAAAAACAGGCGCACAAATCGAAGTTTTTTTGTTACGAGAATTGAACAGAGAAGCGTATTTGTGGGATGTATTGGTGGATCCTGCCCGCAAAATTCGGGTCGGTAATAAATTATATTTTGGAGAAGATGGCGATTTGGTTGCCGAAGTCATTGACAATACGACCTCCAGAGGTCGGACTATTCGATTTCTGTATCAGGGTCAGGGTGATGATTTTTATAAAACAATTTCGGAACTGGGCGAAACCCCGCTTCCCAAAGAAGTGCGCCCCACAGAACCTGAAGACCGAGAGCGTTATCAAACTATTTTTGCCAAAAATATAGGCGCCGTAGCCGCTCCGACAGCAGGAATGCACTTTACGCCACATCTGAACAAAAGGCTTGAAATTCAGGGGATTACAATCGCTCCGATTACCTTGCACGTTGGCTTAGGTACGTTTCGTGATGTTGATGTCGAGGATTTGACTAAACACAAAACCGATTCCGAGAGTTTTCGAGTGATGACTCAAACGGTAGATATTGTAAATCGCTCCTTAGATGCTAAAAAACGCGTTTGTGCCATCGGAACAACCTCCATGCGGGCGTTGGAATCTTCGGTTTCGGCACAACGGCGACTCAAAGAAAATCACGGCTGGACGGATAAATTTATTTTTCCACCTTATGAATTTCACATTTGTAATGCCTTAATCACGAATTTTCATAAACCGCAATCCACCTTACTGATGATGGCTTGTGCCTTTGGAGGGTATGAATTTGTGATGGATGCTTATCAAGAGGCTATCAAAGAGGGCTATAAATTTTTTACTTATGGCGATGCAATGCTGATATTGTAGGTTCATAGTTCGTGAGTTATGCCCAAAATATGACGATTTTCGATTCATAAGACAAATGTTAGTTTGCTCTACGAATTGCTAATTTTGAGAACTAAAAGTAAAATATTTTATTGAAAAAATACAAAAAGCCTGTTTGATTTCGGAATTGAACAGGCTTTTTTGCGAAGATTTCGCCCAACTTTTGGTACAAATTCTGTACCTTACCAGACCCAAAAGCAATAAACACCAAACACAAGTTCAGTCATGACTATGTACAGTTTTGCAGAAGAGAACTATCTGAAAACCATATACTTCCTGACACAAGGCGATACCGAAGCCAGCACTTCTGCCATCGCCGAATACCTACAAACGAAGCCCGCTTCGGTCAGTGATATGGTCAAAAAATTAGCCGAAAAAAATTTGGTGCATCATGTCCGATACAAAGGCACAGGCTTAACGCCCGCAGGCAAAAAAATAGCGTTACAGGTCATTCGTAAACATCGACTTTGGGAAGTTTTTTTGGTCGAAAAACTCAAATTTAATTGGGATGAAGTCCATGAAATTGCCGAACAACTCGAACACATCAAATCGCCAATTTTAATCGCACGGCTGGACGAACTTTTGGGATACCCTACACACGACCCTCACGGCGACCCCATTCCTGATGCCGATGGCGAAATGCCGATTAATCGTAAAATCCCGTTGGCGCACGGACAAATCGGGCAAATGTTTATTGTCAAAGGCGTAAAAGACTCATCTTCAGCCTTTTTGAAGTATTTGGATAAAGTAGGAATTTATATCGGCGCACCCCTAAAAATATTGGATAAAATCGAATACGATGGCTCGTCCGAAGTGCTATTAAATGACCAAAAAACCTTGTTAATTTCCAAAGAAATTTCGCATATTATTCTGGTGGAAGATACCAAAAAGTAATTACTTTCGCAACCAAATAATAAGCCCGCACGAAACCAAAACTATCCATGCCATCATAAATAATCCGCCGCCATCATTGCTCACTTCAATGCCCAAAACCGTCAGATGTGTCCCGATGGCGCCCAGCATCGTCAGCACGCCCAATACCGCTCCAGCCCGAATCATTTGGGACTTCGGAACAAGAAGTAAAATGCTGGTTATCAGTTCGATAAGTCCCGTAAAGTATCGCCCGTAAGGTTCAATAAATTGCAAGCCCAAACGTTCGCCCAGTTTCATAAAAATGACAATGGATTGCAATTCTAAGGTTTGCGAAAAGCCAAATTTATAGACCAAAGTTTGTAGCAAAATAATGACCGCAATCAGTTGCAGTCCCCAAGAAATCGTATGTTTTTTGATGCCCATAGTAGAAAAATTTAGGATGATTTTTGGAGTAATTTCTGAATGTAAGAAATATTATTTTTGCGTACAAAAATTTTTAGTAAAAAGATAACATAATCGGCTCGAATACCCAAAAAACCGACCATTTTTTGCCAAAAATGCAAAGCCTGCCCCCGATTTCCGTCCAAATAAGCATGAATCGCACAAAAACGATACGAATAACCTTGTATGATTTTTTGTTCTT
>CAZNYR010000163.1:2846-4698 GCA_964577275.1 uncultured Cytophagales bacterium
TTTGGCGTAAAATGAATCTGCTCAAGCAAATAATTCATCGCCTTCATGCGTCCACGAATTGCCGATTGATTATCCGCCATCGAACGATTTTCGTGTCCAGAAACCGTAATCGTAACTTGGTCAATGAGATAAATTTTGCTTGCTTTCAGATTTTGAATGTTAAAAATCCAATCTTCACACATCGTAAATTCGGGCTGAAATAAAAATTGAGGAAGTGGCTGAATCCGAATGCAAACCAAAATGCCGAGTACATTTCCAGCCAATAAAAAGGAATAATCATAGGCTTTTTCCGTCCATTTTTGATGGTCTGACGGAATTGTATTGCCTTGGTATTGCGTTTGATATTTTGTTGCAAATACTTGATAATCAGGATATTGTGCAATTTTTTGATATAAAATTTCCAAATGATTTTCGTGCATGATATCATCCGAATCAAAAAATACGGCAAATTTGCCTTCTGCCTTTTGCAGCCCGAAATTACGAGCCACCGAACGTTCTTCATTTTTCTTACGAAAAAAACGCAGACGAGCCTCATCCCCAAAATTTTGAGCAATAACATGGGGCGTGTCGTCTGTGCTTCCGTCATCAATAAGGATAATTTCAAAATCCACAAAGGTTTGATATTGAATAGATTGCAATGTTTGAGGCAAAAAATTTGCCCGATTATAAGTCGGAATAATAATCGAAAAAAAAGGCATGAAATTCGATATTAATTTGGAAAACAGCTTACCTAAAAATTTGTAAGGAATTATTCTAAAATCTTTTGATAAGTTTGAAGGTAAACAAAATTGATGAATTATTTTGTAACTTTTGAGTTGAATATACTGTTTTTAACAAAATTTTAAATTTCTGAAAAATAGCATATTTTTCATCAACGAAGACCTAACAAATGTCGTAAATACAAAAATACTACGCAGAATTTATGCTTGAAAACTTCAAAAATTATATTGCCGAACATCAATTATTTCGCCCCGAAGATAAACTTATCGTGGCATTGAGCGGGGGCGTGGATTCGGTGGTTTTGCTTCATTTATTACAGCAGGCTAATTATTCTGTTTTGGCGGCACATTGCAATTTTAATTTGCGAGGCAAGTCATCGGACGAAGACGAAGATTTTGCCTGTAAATTTGCACTGAAATACAAAATTCCCTTTTTCTGTCGGCATTTTGACACCCAATATTATGCTTCAGAACAAAAACTATCTATTCAGGTTGCCGCCCGAAATTTACGCTATGATTGGTTTGAAAGATTACGACAAGCAAATGATTATCAGGGAGTTGTGGTCGGACATCATGCAGACGATAATGCCGAAACGATTTTGTATAATCTGACCAAAGGCACGGGCATTGCGGGTTTGCATGGCATTCGCCCGAAAAACGGGTATGTCGTGCGTCCGTTATTATTTGTTACGAAGGCTGAAATCATAGCGTATGCCCTTGAAAATCAGTTAGAATGGCGTGAAGATGCGTCTAATCAGGACGATAAATACAGCCGAAATCGTATTCGTTGGCACGTCATTCCCGAATTGCGAAAAATCAATGCTAATTTTGAAAAAACATTATTGCAAACCAGCGAAAAAATTGGCGCAGTCGAGCAGATTTTTCAAAATCATTTGGAAAATTTAGAGAAAAAATTAATTCAAAAAACTTCGGAAGCGACTTTCCTAAATTATCAGCCACTTTTACACGCCAAAGAACCGATTATTCAGTTATTTCATTTATTAGAAAAATACAAATTTAATTATATACAAATCAAGAATATTTATGAAATATTAGAACAAGAGGCAGGCAAAAAATTTGAGTCGGAAACGCATATTTTGGTGAAAGACCGTGATTTTTTGGTCATTACGGAA
>CAZNYR010000164.1:0-2927 GCA_964577275.1 uncultured Cytophagales bacterium
CCACAAAAGTAAGGTTCGGATTTGTTCTATACCCACTTGGTATAAATCAGCACCCCAAGCCGGTCAATATGTTCTTTGAGCGCATTTTCTTGTAGGGTTTCATAATGTATGAGGTCAATTTTATAAGGCAATGGGCTTTCTTCGTTCAACTGAAAATGAAGTTTTTTGAGTTGTTTTTGTTCCATATCGCCTTTTAGGGCAATATCAATATCACTGCCATTTTTGTAATTCCCTTTTGCCCTACTCCCAAAAATAAATGCCTGTTGGATTTGAGTGATTTGGGAAAAAGCCTGTTTTAGTATCTGCATATCCGTTTCGAGCAATCCGAATTTATTTTTCATGGTTCATCAAATAATCATGTAAAGTTTTCATCACCATAAAATACTGATTTCGAATCAAATTTTCCAAGGCATTGGTTTTTTGCTCATCATAAGTATGCGTAGATAGATTTCGGTCGCTCAGCATTTCGAGCCATAGATGTCCGTCTTCGATGATACCTATCTCGAAGGCTTTCTTCAGGCTACTTTTAGGAGATTGCACATCTGTAAACCCCTGTTCTTCCAAATAATCCTTCAAAAGTTTCCATGCCAACTCAAAAGACATCTCAAAAAACTGAATAATCCCCGCTTTATGGACAATATCGGGCTGTGGAATTTGAAGGGCTTTTTCTAATAATACGATGGCTTTATGGTAATTCTGTAAGCGTTGTTTCCAACGAATATCCTGCTGACTCATTTCTTTTAGATGATTTAGATGCGAAAAGGATTCCAACAAAGATAACAAAATGCTTAGGGCTTTAAGTCCTCTACCAAAAAAATTTACAAACTATCTGTACCCCTGCTTTATTTTTGAGCCACTTCAAACGTATCAAAAAAAAGGAGCGTTTTTAGTGATACATTTCCCTCGACTTTTTTTCAACGTTCTATGTGCGCCAATCCCCAAAAACTTCACCCCCTTTTTTTTGATACACTTTTCGCCAAATTTTTTTCCGATTCAGCTTTAAAACAATTCCAATATTTCCATACGACTTATGAAAATAGCTTCATAGTATTATGTCTTATTTTGAGTTTGAAATTGGTAACAAATTTTCTGCACCTCAAAAAATTGTTTGGCTTCCTGCAACATCGCCAAAAATAACGGCTGCCTTTCTTCGAGAAGCTGGATTTTTTTCGCGTCTTCTCGGTGGCGCAAGCCCAAAAACAACGTTTGATTTTCGATTCTTAAAAACGCCAGTCGCTGGAAATCCGTCCAAACCTCAGCCCCATGCTCGCGCACTACTTCCCGAAATTGAAGCCATTTTTTCAGATGTTGAACTTGATTTTTTACCGCTTGATTTTGAACTTGATTTACATTTTGGTCGCTTGATTTCTCATTCCGAAACCGCCGTTTAAGCTCACAAATCAAACCCACAGGATAATTTTGGCTTTGCAATTTCTGAACTAAGTTTTGAAATTGCGCCTCCGAATGAATCCCTTGCAAATCAATAGCGGCATCCGTAGCACGTTTTTCAAAACGTTTTTCAAAACGTTTTTCAAATTGATTTTCAGAAGTATGATGACGTTCATTTTCTTGTTTTTTAACACGTAAATTCCGAGCATTCCCAAAAACATTCGTCATGGTTTTGGGTGGATTTTCGGTCAAATTTCGCCACGTAGCATAGGTTTGCATCAAGATTTTTTCCAGCTCCGAATCGTATTGATGTAACTCAAAATCAGTCGGATAAAGCGTCAAAATAAGCAAGCCAGCCCGACCCGATTCGTTCATAAATACCTCAATTTTTTCCGCTTTTTCCGCATACCGATGTTTGATAAAAACCGCATCCAAAAGTCTGGATTTTAGCACGTAATATTTATCCTCATTTTCGGCAGTATCACGCCCCTTAGAATACCCAATCAGCTTTTTGCGTCCGTTGTGCGGAATTTTGAGCGTAATTTCCCACCGAAATGTCGAATAAACCGCATCAAATTTGCCATAATTCGACCCAAATTTTTTGTGTCCAGGATTTGCTGTCTTCATCATTTTTAAAATTTAGTTTTTATAATTTGATTTATTAATTTGTTGATTTTCAATAACTTACAAAAGTTAATTTTAACCATTGCTTGTACAAATGTGACCAAAGAACACCTTTTGAAACACGTTTGCAAAGCAAACTTTCTTAGAACAGAACACCGCCTGCGCCAAAAAAAAAACGGGAAATTTCACGGCAGGACATACCTTTTCCGTCCGAAAAAAAGCCTCTTTTTTCGCTTTTATTTCAGGTTTTATTTCACTTTTATTTCACTTTTATTTCAAGTTTTATTCATCGGCGGTCAGAAGCAGTCGGTTCGTTTTCGCTTCTCTGAAAACATCCCAACACCACCTATTTTTACATTTTTTAACACTTATTTACGTCTATACCTTGTTAAATTTTTCGGATTCCATTCTTTTTTTTAGTTTATTTTCAAGTTTGCTGTTCAAATTTTCGCCAGCGTTGTTTTTGGTTTTTCAAATCGAGCTGTAAAAATATCCCCTCTTTCAGAAATTTAGAAAGTCGAAAGCCCAGCCTTTCCGCATTTTCCCGTTCGATAGTTTTGGAAAACGCTTGGCGCAACCGATTAAATTGCCCCGCCGAAATGGTCGAAGGCAGCGTAAAAAATACGTGTCCAACTTTGTTTTTAAAACCAAGCAAAAGCCAACATTTGGCGCGCTCATTTTCAGGCAAAAAAAGCAATACAGTATGCTCATTTTCAGTCAGTTGCAGCATATTATCGGCAAAAATAGTCGCCTTATTGCGATTAAAAAGTACGTTCACATAAAAAAAATCGCTCTGCCGAAGGGTCAATTTGACCGTTTCTCGTTTGATTTTGCGGGCGATTTTGCGCTTGATTTTCGGATGAATCGGAATTTTATCACTTTTTCCGTCCATTTTTTTATCACTTTTTTTATCA
>CAZNYR010000164.1:3027-4663 GCA_964577275.1 uncultured Cytophagales bacterium
TTTTTTTATCAATTTCCCATTTTTGGGGCATTCGAGGGACGTACTCCACGTACACATGAAGCAATAAAATGCCTGTGCTTTCTAACCTCGTTTTTGGCTTTTTCCAAGATAGTTCCATCAGATGTAGCAGCTTCATTATCCTTATTTTTTTCGGTTTTTTACGACTTTTTTACCTGTTTTTTTGGCTATTTTGCTACACGAAGTATCGTGTAACCGTGTAAAAATCGTGTAAAAAATCGTGTAAAAAGTCCGTTTTTACCGTGTATCACCACTTTTTTGCGTGGAATCGTGTAAAACCGTGTCAAATCGTGTCAAAAAATCGTGTAGCAACGTTGTCAAAAAAAGAGTGCCGTTTTTGGGATATTTTCGGGACATTTTTCGTAAAAATGCTTAACGTAAAAATTGCATTTTTTTATGAAAGTTATGAAAATTATCTTTGCACGTATCCGAACAATATTTCGCTTTTCGATTCCGCTTTTCGGGAATTAATCCGCCACATTGTCGGCATCGTCTTTTTTTTTGTCGTCATTTTTATCATCATCATTTTTATCGTCCAAATACTCAACCACGTAGCTATTTTGAATATGTCTGCCGAGTTGTTCACGATATAACACATTGATTTTCAGGCGTTCTAAGGCGGCACGTTCAACGGGAGCTTTATGATGCGGTTCATTAATTAAGCCCATTTTAATGCCTTCGTCAGCGGTGGACACCTCGAATTTGGCGGTTTTGTAGCGCGTCAAAAATTTTAGCAATTCAAATAAAATCGCAATCACCCCATAAATGGCGTTCGATTCCTGAATATCTGACGTGAGTGTTTGTCGTTTTTGGGCGTTAAATGCCTCATTTTTAGCCTGATAGCGTTGCAAATCCGTTTCCATTTGTTGCCAATGATTTTGCGCTAATTTGCCATTATCCAACAAACTTTGTGTGCGTTGGTCTTCGATTTTCGCGATTTCTTGGGCGACATATTGCAAAAGAACTTTTTTGCCATTCCAAACCGCATAATTCGTTTCTTTCTGCTTGATTGTCAGGATTTTAGCATCGTAATACGCATGGATTTTATCGGCATTTTCAAAGTTTTGATGCCCTTCATAATAGGTGCGGATGGAATCCAATGAATAGCGTTCAAAGTCCTGACGCTCAACGAGTTGCGTTTGTTGATATTCCCAATATTGTTGCACCCCATAAAAAGTCGTCAAGCCCGAAGCCACCAAAAAAACCGCCGCCCAAGGATACAATTCAGCGGAAAATTTTTGCCCGCTCAAATGATTTGAAATCGCATCATTAACCGCATTATCATACCAAATTTCAAGCAACAAAAACGCCAAAATCGCACACGTCATCGCCACCCACGCCGGTAAATTCCAGTCCAAAAAAAACTGCTCTAAACAGAAATAGCCCATCGCTATCGTGCTGATACTCAAGACATAAGATAGGATTTTGGTCAAACGATATTTTTTGTAAAACTTCGCATAACGGCTCGATTGCGTGTGTTTGTCGCGGAACTTGCCCACCTGCTCGCCCCACTGATATTCGTCTAACAATTCATACAAAGGATTGAATTTCCAATTTAAAAATGGAATTTTTATCCCCTTTTTCTCGTTTTTTTCCATGATTTTATTATATTTTTGTA
>CAZNYR010000165.1:0-806 GCA_964577275.1 uncultured Cytophagales bacterium
GCCCGAATCACTTTGGCTCGTAACTGCCTGTGTATCAGTCGAACAGTTCGGATATGGCTTCGGATTTACGGCGTACATGATGTATATGCTTTACGTATCGAAAGGTCAATACGAAACCGCACATTATGCCATCGCTACGGGAATCATGGCGTTGGGGCGAATGTTTGCCGAAATGATAAGCGGAAAAATTCAGGAAGTGCTTGGTTATCAGGACTTTTTTGTTTGGGTTTTGGTCGCTACGATTCCCTGTTTTGTGGTGTCCGCATTGATTCGGTTTGAAAAAGATTTCGGACAAAAGTAGTGAATACGAAAATGAAATTTGGATTAGTTTCATTTTCGTATAACTTTAGTGTTAAAATACAATTTTTTTTATAAAAAAGCACATATTGATTATTTGCTTAAAATCTTGAGTTTTTCGTTTTTGAGTTCATAACTGTTTTGCCCAAAACGCAAATTTTGACATAATTCAAACTCGAAATCGGAGTTGATTTCGAGTTGTTGTTGTAGGGCTTCGGATAAATATTCGATGTCCCATTCATCCAAATCGGATTTGGAAATTTTCCCTCTGGTAACAATCTGTAAATCAGCAAATAAAGCGTTTTCATGTTGGGTAATGATTTCGGATTTCCAGACGGAACTTTTGGCATTTTTTCGTTCAAAAAAATTGGCTTGATGCAAGACCTGAAATCGGTTATTCACTCGTCCGATAAGGGTTCTATCACAAGTTTGTGGCTGATTGCTTCCGCCGATGTAATTATCGAGCGCAAAAGCATAATTTTTACCAATTATCATCAACTTCGGGGCGG
>CAZNYR010000165.1:816-1828 GCA_964577275.1 uncultured Cytophagales bacterium
GGCAAAACTTCCGAAACAACCCACCGCAGGATTAAAGGAAATTAATTCCCACGTATTTGCCGATTTTTCAAACAGAGCAAGTCCCAAAAAACCACAAGATATTCTTCCGATAAGTGCTTGATTTTCAGTATAATACCCTGAAGATACGGACAATAAAATCTGCTCTTTGCCGTTTGCCCGAAATTGTAGCGTATCTCGGAATCGGGTGGTCATGCCATCTCGTGCGGGGAAAATTTCATCATCAGGAGATGACATTCCCTCAAACCGTTTGGGGCGACAATTCGCACATCGCCAATTGACGGCATCGACTGCCTGATTGCCCATCCGAAAGGTGGTCAAATTGCCGGGAAAGAGCTGTAAAAGAGCCTTTTGCGTATCGAATTGCCCTGTCATTCGGATAGTTCGGGAGGCAAAAATATTAATGCCAATTTCTTTGGGGGCGTGCATTGGGTCTTGTTGAAACGGCAATGTATGGCTGGAGGAGGTTTTTCCGCAAGAGGCAAACAAAATATTGATGGCAAAAAGCCCCACCAGAAGCGGTAAACCGATGTGTTGTTTTCTGAATATGAAGTTCCAATTCATCGTTTTTTAATTTTTATGAGTAAAATAGTATTATGGGATATATGTAAGGTATTTTTAGGATTTTTGTAAAATATAAATAACTGATGATGAATATGTTGCGTCTTGTATGCCTCGCAAAAATGAGCGCATACCATGCCAAAAACCGCTTGTAATTGCCCATGAGTTTTGGCGATATTTTTCGCTTAATAAAGAAACATAAAACGGGTCAAAAGGCATGGTTTTTTGTGTTTTGACCTCAAATTGATACCTGTGTGCCAGTATTTCAATGGATTTGGGCGTAAAGTGCCATAAATGACGAGGCACATCCCAGCCTGCCCACATTGCGCCGTAGTGTTGAGCGTCATAGGACTGATGGTTTGGGACGGCAACCATAAAAACCCCATCGGTTTTGAGCATTCGATAAATCTCGGACAAATATCCGTCCAAATCG
>CAZNYR010000165.1:1838-4595 GCA_964577275.1 uncultured Cytophagales bacterium
ACGTGTTCCAGAACGTGCCACATCGTAATGACATCGAACTCATTATCAGGGGTTTGACCAAATAATTCGGTAGGGGTATTGACTGATAGTCCGAAGGTTTCTTGGGCAAACTTTCGGGTATCCGCGTCCGCATCTGCATTGTGGGTCTGCCAGCCATTTTGTTGCATGATATTGGGAAAATAGCCTGTTCCGCATCCAATATCCGCCAATTTTCCCGTCTTTTTTTGGGTTTGTTGGCATACCAAACGGAACTTACGCCGCAACATTTGTTGGCGCGCAAAGTGATACATTTTATTAACAATCCCTTTGTTTGTATCGCTATGCGAAATATAACTCTCTGATTTATAATACTTTCCAATCGTATCGGGAGTGGGCATATTTTGTGTGATACCCGTCTGGCAGTTTTGACAAATTTCGATTTGGAATCGTTCTTGACTTACGGTGTAATCCTGACACCATAGGGTAGGATGGAGGTTTGCACCCTGACAAACTGGGCAAGTGGACTGATGACGTGTATTCATGATGGTAGTTGTTTGGAGCGCAAAAGTAGACCGCTTTTCTACCAATTCAAATATTTTTCGTAAGTTTTTACGAATAAATTTGGATTTTTTAAGTTCATGTTTTATTTTGCTTGGTTTTTGTTTCATAAAATATTTATACGAGCCTTCCGAAGAATTGGATACTTTTTGTATAACTAAAACCAGTTTGTATGATAAATTGGATTGATGCAACTATCAAATAAAAAAGACTTGCCAAGTTTTCAAGTATCAAATAAAAAAGACTTGCCAAGTTTTGAAAACTTGGCAAGTCTAAAAAGTCTAAAGTATAGTTTACCCTTTAAATGGATTGTCTTGCTATATTTTCCTCTTTTTTGATGCGGTAAATTTCTCGCATCGTGGGTTCGACTTCTTCACGACTCGGAAAAGATAGTTTATCGCCTTTCCAAAGTGCTTTTGGCGCACGGAAAACCCATGCTTTGACCCGTCTTACATCATTGACACACGTAATAATGACGGGAAAAATCAATAAATTGAAGAATGTACCTAATGCTACGCCATAAGCCATCGAAATTGCCATTGGCACAAGGAATTGTGCTTGGAAACTTTTTTCGAGAATTAAGGGATAAAGTCCTGATGCTGTGGTCAATGAGGTGAGGACAATCGCTCGAAAACGAGAAGTACCTGCATTGTGTGCCGCCTCCAAGACGGTCATTCCCGCACGTAAGTTTTGGTTATATTTATCCAATAAAACGACCGTATCATTAATAATTACGCCGGATAATGCGAGCATTCCCCATGCACTCAACAAGGAAACGGGTTTGCCTTCGATGCCGTGTCCCAAAATCGCACATCCCAAACCTAATGGCACCATGGTCAAGAAAATAATTAATGCCTGCGAAAATGACCGAAATGCCAAAGTCAAAAGGACAAACATCGTAACCAGCATAATTGGCAATACTTGCATAAATGACGTGCCTGCTTTTTCGCTTCGGCGTTGTTGTCCGCCATAAGAAAGTGAAATACTGGGGTATTTTTCTTGAATTTTAGGCAAAATCTTACTTTGAATTTCTTCCATGATAGGACCTGTCGCCTCGTCAGGGTCTTTGGTATCGGCGGATACCTCGACTTCCTTGAAACCATTATAATGCTTCACATCCACTATACCCCGTATGGTTTCGTAAGTTACCAATTCGGAAAGTGGATATTCTCCTTGTGCTGTTTTGATTTTCATATTTTCTAACTGCCCGATACTCAATCGGTTATCCTCGGGATAGCGTACCCAAACCCGCACTTCATCTGTTCCTTTTTGCAATCGCTGTACCTCCTCGCCAAAGAAACCCTGTCGGATTTGTTTGGTAATTTCGTTGTGCGAAAGCCCCAGAAAATAGGCGTTGGGCTTGAGTTGTATTTCCATTTCTCGCCGTCCTAAGGTTTTATTATCCTCGACATCCTTGAGGGCAGGCAATTCGTTGAGCGCCTGTTTGAGTTGTTCTTTGGCTTTTTCGAGGTCTTCGGAATTTTTGCTCAAAAGTTTGACGGAAACAGGCTTGCCGAAACGTCCTTCGCCACCGACCGAAAAGCGTTGAGCTTCAGGAATATTTCCGATTTTTTCACGGACACGGTTGGCGATTTCAAAAGTCGAGATTCCTCGTCCTTCCATGTCCATCATCATAATGCTCAAGTTTCCTGCGTGCCGTCCTTGTTCATTGCCTGCATAGCCCAAATCACGGAAAATATAAGAAATAAAATTACGTCCCGTATCCATTTGGTGCATTCCCAGTTTGTATTTGAGCCAGTCCGTTCCTTCCAAATATTT
Organism: uncultured Cytophagales bacterium; assembly: GCA_964577275.1. Classification (GTDB taxonomy): domain Bacteria; phylum Bacteroidota; class Bacteroidia; order Cytophagales; family Thermoflexibacteraceae; genus UBA2561. The sequence goes on from CAZNYR010000165.1 coordinate 4,155, forward strand.
GGGTGTATTATATTCTTTTTCGAGTTCACTATTTACTTCCCAAACTGCTTTTTCAAATTCGACCAGATATTTTTCGACCTTATCCTCTCGTGTGCCTGCCGTGAAAGCAATATTGATATTAAAACTATCAAAAGGAATGGAAGGAAAAAATGTAGATTTGATAAATCCGCCCGCCATCAAACCCTGAATCAGAATTAAAAATGCGATGGGGACTGTCCAATAAATGCCTCGAAACTTCAGAAAATGTGCTAAAATTCGGGAATAAACGCCAAAACGAATCTTGTCGATGATTTTATTTAATCGTACTCGTAGGCTTTTATCGCCTTTCTTTTTGCGCGATAAAACGTGGCTTGTTCCCAGATGTGCTGGCAAAATAAAAAACGCATCAATCAACGAAATCGCCAGACAAAGCATCACGACAATGCCCATTTCCTCTAAAAA
>CAZNYR010000166.1:0-4529 GCA_964577275.1 uncultured Cytophagales bacterium
GACCTCAAAAGTAAACTTCAGCACCTGATTTTACCGAAGCATCAATTTGAAATTACCGATACTTGGGCTGGAATTATGGCGTTCGGAAATATCAAAAAACCAATCATTGGGCATCATTCCGAAAATATCGTCATTGGCGTTCGGGCGGGCGGAATGGGCGTGGCGATTGGTTCGGAAATTGGCGAAAAACTGGTCGAACTTATCTTGGAATCATACAATTTTAAATAAATCTTGGGTTTTTTGGATTTGGATTTGGATTCTTGGTTGTTCCTTTGTTTTTTTGGGTATTGACACCGTTAGAACTGACTTTGTGCTTTTCTCACCTTATTGAACTTACCATAATTGTACATATGTGGGATTCGTCCCATTTTATTTAAATTTTTGAAAATCTCATGTCTCAAAAAATTCGATTTCAAAACCGTAACCGTTCGATGTTTTTTCCGACGGTTCGTAAGCGTGTGGATGCGTATTTCAAAGAAAATAATCTTTCCAAAAATGCGAATGGCGAAATGTATTTCAAGACCTTCTTCTTTTTAGGTGGGATGGTTTTGTTGTATGGTTTGATTATTTCGGGCAATTTCAATGCGTGGCAGATGCTGGGCTTGGCAGGCTTGCTCGGAGTGTTTCAGGCGTTTATTGGATTTAATGTTACGCACGATGCGATTCACGGTTCGTATTCATCTAACAGACTGTTAAACAAGGGTTTAGGGTTGCTTTTTAATGTCATCGGAGGGAATGCGTATATGTGGAGCGTAACGCATAATGTGGTACACCATACGTACACGAATATTCCCGAACACGATGAGGATTTGGATGTTGCGCCCGGTTTGGTTCGGCTTTCGCCCGAAGAGAAATTGACCAAAGCGATGCGTTATCAGCATTTTTATGCTTTTCCCTTGTATGGTTTGGCATCGCTTTCGTGGGTTTTGCGCAAGGATTATATCAAATTTTTTAAGGAAAAAATCGGACAAACGGATAATTCCAATCATCCGCCCATCGAATATTTTAATTTGTTCTTTTTCAAGGCAGTAAATTACACTTTATTTATGGTGTTGCCTTTGGTTTTGTTGCCGATTACTTGGTGGCAATTTGTGCTTGGATTTTTGTTTATGCACATGATGTTTGGGTTGGTTTTGGGATTGGTTTTCCAACTGGCGCACGTAGTTGAGGATGTCGCATTCCCGACTCCGACCGCCCCGCCCGATTACAGTTTGGAAGATGCTTGGGCTGACCACCAAATGAAAACCACAGCAAATTTTGCTCGAAAAAATCGTTTGGCAAATTTCTTGTGTGGCGGTCTGAATTTTCAGATTGAGCATCATTTATTTCCGAGTGTTTGCCATGTACATTATTTCAAAATTTCTAAAATCGTGAAGGAAACCGCCGAGGAATTTGGCTTGCCTTATATCGAAAATGAAACTTTTGGCGGTGCATTGCAATCGCATTATCGAATGTTGAAAAAATTTGGATGGGATGCGTGGAAAAAAAATGAATATCCTGATAATCAAGATAATACACCCAAAAAATCAAAAATGGCGGTGGCATAATGCGTACCGCATCTTGAGCAATTAATCGTAAAAATAAAGGTTTGATTTCGTACTACTTAACCCTGAAATCCTCTTGGAAATTGAATTTCTGGGAGGATTTTTTATGACTTTTCGTAATTTTGTTGCACATCAAAATAGAATGACGTTGAAATTTTTTGAGTTAGAAACCACCGATTCGGAATCCCAGGCGCGCGCAGGCAAAATCAGCACGGCACACGGCGAAATTTTAACGCCAATTTTTATGCCTGTCGGCACGGCAGGCACGGTCAAAGCCGTACACCAACGGGAGCTGGAACAAGACATTAACGCCCAAATTATTTTGGGGAATACGTATCATTTGTATTTGCGTCCTGGATTAAATATTTTGGAAAATGCTGGCGGTTTGCATCAATTTAATGGCTGGCATCGCCCCATTTTGACCGATAGTGGCGGCTATCAGGTGTATTCCTTGGCTGGCACTCGAAAAATTAAGGAAGAGGGCGTTACGTTTGCCTCGCATATTGATGGCTCAAAACATCTTTTTACGCCCGAAAATGTCATGGATATTCAGCGTTCGATTGGCGCAGATATTATCATGGCATTTGATGAATGCCCACCGTATCCCTCTGATTATGAGTACGCTCGGAAATCTATGGAGATGACGCATCGCTGGCTCAAACGTTGTTGCGACCACCTCGACCAAAGTGAACCCAAATACGGGTACCGGCAGGAACTTTTCCCGATTGTGCAGGGAAGTGTTTATCAAGATTTGCGTGAAAAATCAGCCGAATTTATTGCTTCGATGGATAGAAAAGGCAATGCGATTGGCGGATTATCGGTCGGCGAGCCACACGAAGAAATGTACAAAACCACCGAATTGGTGTGCCGAATTTTGCCCAAAGATAAACCTCGTTATTTGATGGGAGTTGGCACGCCCGAAAATATATTGGAATGTATTGCGTTGGGCGTGGATATGTTTGATTGTGTGATGCCTACACGAAATGCTCGAAATGGAATGCTGTTTACCACGCAAGGCATTTTGAATATGCGAAACAAAAAATGGGAAGCCGATTTTTCGCCTCTTGATGCGGAACTGGGCGGATATGCCAGCACATTTTATACCAAATCTTACGTGCGTCATTTATTGAAAAGTAAAGAAATTTTGGGCGCACAGATTGCCAGTATTCATAATTTAACATTTTATTTGTGGTTGGTGGGCGAGGCACGAAATCATATTTTGGCGGGGGATTTTCGGGCATGGAAAACCCAAATGATTCCGAAATTGATGCAACGGTTATAATCATCCTAAAATGAATTAAAAATAATAAATTAAAAATTAGGCGATTCCATTTCAATCGGGATGCCGTCCTCTTTGGGAATAATGATGCGGAAGGTGGTGCCGATATTGATTTCGGAGCGCAGAACAAAAATTTTACCATCGTGGTAGTTTTCAACAATTCGTTTGACCAGCGTAAGTCCCAATCCCCAGCCTCGTTTTTTGGTCGTAAATCCGGGACGAAACACTTCCTTAAACTTGGAAGTTGGGATGCCTTTTCCGGTGTCTTTTATGTCAATATAAATTTTGCGGTCATCTTTGGTAGTTTGGATATAGACCTCGATTTCGCCTCGTCCGCCCATCGCATCGACAGCATTTTTGCAAATATTTTCGATAACCCACTCAAAAAGTGGTTTATTAATCGGAGCAACCGCATCGGCGTAAGGTTCGATGCCCACCTTGAAATTTACTTTGGTCGAAACACGCTTGCGGAGATACGCAATGATGTCTAAGGCAATTTTATGAATATCCTCCAATTGCAAGGCAGGCACAGAGCCAATGTTTGAAAACCGATTCGTAATCATCTGAAAACGAGCAATATCCTTCTCTAATTCGGCAACGATTGTTTGGTCAAAATCCTCATCTACCCTGAAATATTCAACCCAAGCCATCAACGATGACAAAGGTGTGCCAAGCTGATGCGCCGTTTCTTTTGCCAAACCCACCCAAACGCTATTCTGCTCGGCTTGGCGTGAGGCACGAAAAATAAAATAGACCAAAACGAAAAAGATAAATGTAAACGTGAGCTGAAAATATGGAAAATAACTCAACCGTACAATGAGTTCAGAATCAGCATAATAGACATAATAAATGAGTTCTTTATCAATCTGAATCTTGACGGGCGGATGCAATTTTTGCATTTTCTGGAGTTGTTTTTTCAGAAAATCATCTTTGGATTTGATATGTTCAGGAATTTTGAGATTTCTGGAATCCAAAGGATTGCCTTTGACATCTGCCATAATGACAGGAATCGTATGATTTGCCTCGATGATTTCGTCCATCAAAAAGGTATAATCATCCGCCGATGAGGAACTACCCAAAAACTCTAAGCCTTTGGCATACAGTTCGATTTGGTGCTGTTCGCGTTCCGAAATTTCATTGACCAATGCCTGCGTATAAAAAATGGAGATAATACCCAATAAAACCGCAAAAGCCACCACGCCCCACTTGACTTGGGAGCGATTTTCTGTTACGTTTAATGCCATAAATAGTATGTAGTCTCAAGTATTAAATACAATGTAATTATCTGAAAATCAACAAATTATACTTAAACCAAAATACAAACTACATATTTTGTAACTCTTTGATAGTCAGCCATGTCATCATTCCAGCCCCAAGTTCAAGAGCTTTTTCATCAATATCGAATGTATTGGTATGTACGCCCGAAGTAATGCCTTTTTCTTGGTTTCCAACGCCCAAACGATAAAAACAAGCAGGCAGATGATGCGAATAAAAGGCAAAATCTTCGCCAGCCATCCACAAATCCAAATCTACGATATGTTCTTCGCCGACAAATTGGCTGGCGTATTCACGTGTGCGTGCGGTCAGTTCGGGATTATTTTCCAAAAAAGGATAGCCTCGATGAATATCAAAATCACATTTACCGTCCATACTTTCGGCAATTCCTTCCGCCATTTTTTTCATTTTGCGGTGCGATTCGTTTCGGA
>CAZNYR010000167.1:0-4398 GCA_964577275.1 uncultured Cytophagales bacterium
CAACGGCAGAGGATGCCATGACGAAACTGGATGAATTGGTCGAAAATTGGTTCAAAGTGGGATTTGTCCCCCGTGAAGACATGAACACCGTACAGGATGAATTGAGCGATGCGGTCGAAGAATTGATGACCAAATCGGCACTTGCGGACTCGGAAAAGGACGAAAAATTATTTGAGTTACAAAAGAAATTTATGTTAGCGGGAGGCATGAAAGGAAATTCCAACAAAAAAGAACAAGCCATCCGCCGCAAAATGACCAACTTAGAAAACGATATTGCACTTTGGAAAAATAATCTCGAATTTTTTGCTGCCTCCAAAACAGCCGATAAATTACGGGATGAATTCAATACCAAAATCGAAAAAGCCGACGCACAATTAGTCAAACTCAAGTCCCAACTTCGAGCCTTTGACCAAATTCGGGAGCAAGCCGAAGCCGAAAGACAAGAGCAAAAAAAATAGCGTAATCTTTGTTGGGCATCGCACCAAAATACGAAAGCATCCCCCGTAAGATTTTAAAGTCTTGCGGGGGTATTTTTTTGTCAAAAAAGCGATTAATTTTGCATCCAGAAAAAATTACAAAAACATCAAACGCACATATCTTTGGGTCGATTATTAAATTTTTTTGCCAAAAAGTACAGCCATCACGAACGAGAATTATTCGATTTCTTGCGGGCAGGAAAATTATTTACCGAACTGACCAGCGATGAGTTAGTCCGATTTTTGCCCTTTCTGCACGAACGAGAATACGCACAAAACGAAGTCGTTTTTTTCCGAAACGACCCTTCGCAGGCACTTTATATTATTCGGCACGGCGAAATCCGACTGACGATTGATGTCCAAGATAATTTTGAGGAACTCATCACCATTGACCAAAAAATGTCCTTTGGTGATGATGCACTTTTACCGAAATCTTCTCGGAATTATAATGCGATATGTGCCTCAGAATCAGCCAGTTTGTATGTTATTCCACAAATTAACATCTTTGATATTTTTGAGGAAGACCCCCGCATTCAAGCCAAAATCATGACCGCCTTTGCACGTTATTATGATAATTATTTATCTGCCATCTTTAAAGTTTATCGCGAATCTTTTGGCTTTTTTGACTTGGGGCAGGCATATATTCAGGCTCAAAAACAAACCTCACGCCGTAACAATTAATTATCATTTTGTATCGTATCTTTGTGGGCATCCGATATAGGAATTAAACAATAAAATCTTTGGAAAATTCAAACAAAATGGGTCGGTCTTTTCGCAAATTTGGCATCATTACGATTGGGGCGGTTTATGTCTTGATTGCCGTAGGAAGTATCGTTCGGATGACGGGGTCAGGCATGGGTTGTCCTGATTGGCCTCAATGTTTTGGGCAATGGATTCCGCCCACTCACATCAGTCAATTACCCGAAAATTACAAAACCATTTTTGCGGTTGCTGGCAAGGAAATTGCTGATTTTGAACCCCTTAAAACATGGATTGAATACCTAAATCGGTTAGTCGGCGTATTGATTGGTGTTTTTATTTTTATTACTTTACTATTATCCACCAAATATTTTAGGGTCAAAAGCATTGTATTTTGGTCGTCCTTGCTTGCCTTTATTTTGGTCGGTTTCCAGGGATGGTTAGGCTCAAAAGTCGTGGCGACAAACCTACACGCAGGCATGATTACGATTCACATGGTCGTAGCTTTATTGATTGTCCTCATTTTGATTTTTGGGGTTTTCCAATCTTACCAAATCACCCTAAATTTTGAGCCAGTCAAAAAACTAAACCGCATCAATCGAGTTTTGATTTCCTGTATGGTACTGACTTTGATTCAGATTGTACTGGGGACGCAAGTCCGTGAAGCGATTGACGAAATCGCCGTACATCTGGGCAATCCAAATCGCGAAACTTGGCTCGAACAGGTCGGGACGAAATTTTTGATACATCGTTCTTTTTCATGGTTCGTTTTTGGAATGAATATATATTTTGTGTGGCTTTTACGCCAAAATATAACACAAAATAGTCGATATAAAATTTGGGGTAATGCCTTGATTTTGATGCTGTTGGTCGAAATCATGAGCGGAGTCATCATGAATTACTGGGCAATCCCCAAGGCAATGCAACCACTTCATTTGAGTTTGGCTTCGTGGATGTTTGGCGTGCAATTTCTATTATTTTTGATGCTAAATTCCAAACGGATACATAAATAAAACTACGTTGGGATTCAAATTTATTATTCGTTAAATATTCTTCGGTTTGAATATAATTTATTGATTTTCAAATCATTATAGTTTTTTTATCTTATTATCATATTTAAAATCGATACTAAATAAAATGCAGACGTTGGCAATAGAACAAGCGCATAAAGCAAAATTATTTTGGCAATTATTAAAGGCTCGGCTATCGAGTGTGGTGGTTTTTTCGGGCGGATTTGGTTATTTATTAGCCAATCAAGGGCAAGTAAATTGGTTTCAATTTTCGATGTTTTGTCTTGCCAGCTTTATCATCACGGGAGGTGCAAATATCATTAATCAGATTATCGAACGAGATTCGGACAAATTAATGAAACGCACCGCCGAACGCCCACTGCCGACTGGGCAGGTTTCGGTCAATGAAGCCATCATTTATACCGTGATGCTGGCAACCGTAGGCGCATTAATTTTGGCACTGACGGTCAATGTATTGAGTGCTATCTTAGGAATTGTGTCCTTGATTTTATATGGTTTTGTTTATACCCCATTAAAATCCAAAAGTTCGATTGCCGTCTTTGTAGGGGCTTTTCCCGGTGCGCTTCCGCCGCTCATCGGTTGGGCTGCCGCTTCGGGAACATTATCTTTTGAGGCGTATGTCATTTTTGCCATTCAATTTCTGTGGCAATTTCCGCATTTCTGGGCGATTGCTTGGGTCGCTGACGAAGATTATGCCAAAGCTGGCATCCGACTTTTGCCTTCCAAAGGCGGACAAGATTCGATGAGTGCCTTTAATATTTTGGCTTATACATTATTTCTGATTCCTGCCAGTTTGATGCCTTATTACTTCGGAATCAGTGGATTAACTTCAGGAATTGTGGCAGTTTTGGCGGGGATTTTGTTTTTGTATCCGACCATTTTATTGACGCAAAACAAAACCAAAAAGAATGCCTTGCGGATTATGTTTACTTCATTTTTTTATTTGCCAATTATCCAAATTGCGTATTTGATAGATAAATTATAGAGAACTCAAAAACTCTAAAAGATGAATTGAATTTTAGTTAGAACTTTGATTATCAGTAGATTAAGCCTTGCCAAATTTTGAAAATTTGGCAAGGCTTACTTCTTGAAAATCGTATTAAATATAACCCAATATTTTGTAAGCCATCATGCCCATCCATTCTTTGAACAAAATATGCCACTGCATCAAAACACGAGGCGATGGAATAATTTTGGTCGTGGTATCCACCGAATAAAAATCGGTACTGAAAGCAACCGTTTTGATGTTTTCGTGCGAAAAACAGGCTTGCGCTCGCCGCATATGAAAAGCCGAAGTAATCAACAAAAATGTTTGATTCGGATACTTTTGAGCTAAAATTTGAGCCGAATTGATGGCATTTTCGTGCGTATTTTTGGATTTTGGTTCAAAAAGCAGGTCATTTTCGGAAACGCCACAATTCAGAAATACACGTTTTAGGCTGCGCTCTGGATTCATTTCATTGCCCGCAAAATCAAAATCAGATGCGCCACTGACCAATATTTTTTTGATTTTTTTCTCCTTATAAAGCCGAACCGCATGAAGCAATCGGTCTGCACCTTTGAGAAAATGCACACGGTCGGTTGGCGACTTAAACGGTTGCGAAAATCCCGTCAAGACAATGCCCACATCATACTGATTTTCAGGAATTTCCTTAAACAAAATGGGTGGAATTTCCCACCTCAAAAACGCCTCATTTTGGAGCGCAGGATTTGTAAAAATCAGAAAACACACGCCTGTTAATCGAATAGCGAGCTTGCGTTTGCGTTCCGATTTCGTCAAGATTGCCCACAACAACAAAAAAGCAAGCCACGAAAAAGGCAAGAACAACAAATATAATGTCTTGGAAAGTAAAAACATAGCCTCGAAATTTACCTAAATTTCTGACAAAGTAACGATTTTATTCCTATTCAGTAGCACTTAATCGCGCAACCGTATCCCGTCCGATGTGCGTTAATCGGTAGTTTTTCTCTTCCAAAAATTGCTGGCAGGCGGTTTGGTCTTCGGGCGATAAAGCCGTATTTTCGTACACAATTAATTTGGGTCTAAATTGCTCAAAATCAAATAGTTTTAGGATTTCAAAATCGTATCCTTCGACATCAATTTGCAACACATCCACTTTCAAGATTTGATATTTTTTTGCCAAAGTTCGGAACGTCATGCACGTTACTTCATCGGCACAAATCCAGTCATT
>CAZNYR010000168.1:0-4207 GCA_964577275.1 uncultured Cytophagales bacterium
CAAGAACTCGAAATCGGAGCGCACCGACATTTACTCATCAAAGGCGAAAATCATCGGGAAATTATCATTACCTCTTCCTTTTCGCCAGCACAAAGTATTACCTCAAATTTTTCATTTTTGTTTATTATCTTATTTATTTTCATGTTGTTTTCTGCCACTTTTTATTCGGCAGTTTCAGGGCGGGCGCAACTCAAACTTAACCTTTCGGCACGGATTCAGGTTTATCTCAATTTAGCATTTTCGATGCCATTATTTATTCTTAGTATCCTGATTATCAGTATTTTAAATTCTACAAACCGTAATAATACCAAAGATGAATATTTGCAAAGAGCCGAAAATATTTCGACCAATATCGTCAAGGATTTGGAGAAATATAGCAAAAGTCTGATTTCGCACGAAGAGCTATTGGAATTGGTCGTTACGATTCATAAAATCACACAAACCGACATTAATTTGTTCGATAAAGATGGATTTTTATTAGCCTCGAATCAGCCCTTTATTTATGATAGTGATTTGCTTGCCACGCTCATTAACCCGCAGGCAATGAGCCACATCGCCGAAAAATCACAAAACAAAGTGATGTTGAGCGAGGAAGTGGGTTCGGTCAAATATAGCTCGGCGTATGTGGCAATTCGGTCTTACGAAACGGGCGAACTTCTCGGCATTGTTGGCACGCCATTTTTTGAATCCCAAAAAGAATCCGAACAAGAAATTATCCAAATTATTTCTACGATTATTAATGTTTTTACCTTTGTATTTATCAGTTTGATGCTGATGTCCTATTTTGTTTCGAGAGTGCTAACTGGCTCATTACGAATGATTACGCAAAAAATTAATTTGACCACGCTCGACCATAACGAACCGATTGATTATAAATCTGAAGACGAAATTGGTGTTCTGGTGAAGGCATATAATAATATGTTGCAACAACTCGAAGCCAGTAAACAGGCACTTTCTCGCAACGAAAAAGAATCCGCATGGCGAGAAATGGCACGGCAAGTAGCACACGAAATCAAGAATCCGCTAACGCCTATGAAGCTGACACTCCAACACTTACAGATGGTTTTGTCCGCCGAAAACCCACGAGCAAGCGAGCGCGTTTCGATGTTGCTGACCCAAATTGAAACCCTTAGCGATATTGCCTCTTCTTTTTCTGCTTTTGCCAAAATGCCGATTCCCAAAAATGAAAAATTTGACATTGCGGACACGCTCCGACAAACCGTTTTGTTGTATCGGAACGACACCAATATCGAGATGAAACCCGATATTTTGACGGGAAAAGTATTGGTCATGGGCGACCAGAAACTAACTGGGCGAATCTTTACAAACCTGATTCTCAATGGGATACAGGCTGTCCCACACGATAAAAAACCTCAAATTCGGGTCAATCTGACCAAGCCAGACTCCACACGCATCTTAATCGAAATTCGGGATAACGGCACGGGCATCGAAGAGGATATTCGGTATAAAGTTTTTATTCCTAACTTTAGCACCAAATATACGGGGTCGGGCATCGGATTGGCTTTGGCAAAACGAGGAATTACCAATTCGGGTGGTAAAATTTGGTTTGAAACCGAAATGGAAGTCGGCACGTCATTTTTTATCGAAATGCCACTGCTCGAACATCTTGATTCATGACAATTACAATTTTAGGGCTAATGTCAGATAAAAATTTCGTCCGTCCGCAGGAATAATCCCAGGTCCCGGATAGCCCGAAGCTCGCCGCGTAAAGTAACTGTAATTCAGCAAGTTATTTGCTCCAAATTCGGTTAAATATCGCTTGTAAGTATATTTGAACGACAAATCCATTACGTAATAACTCGGAATAATTCCCTCGATAGCCGAAGGCGTTTCGATGGCATTGGACGCATCCGAAAAATGCTCCTGCACATACGCAAACTGCCATGATGCCCGAAAATCTTTGAATTGATAATTTAAGCCCGTTTTAAAGTTCATTGGCGGAATTAATTCTACTTTTTTGCCATCAAAAGCAGGCTCATCCGAACTCACATATTCGCCATGAATCAAGGCAAGATTGGCAAAAACCCGAAGCGCATGAAGCGATTGAGCGGGTAAAAGGCTGATTTCGGCAAAAGATTCGACTCCCAAAATACGTGCATCCGATACATTTTGCCGCCGCCGCTTCGGAATATTGGTTTTCTCATCCACCGTAAGCACCGAACCAATACGGTCATTATATTGCAAAAAAAACACACTGGCATCGTATGTAAGTTTTTGAGGTTTTTCACCACGAATCCCTACATCAAAATTAAACCCCGATTCATCTCGTAAATCTTCGGCAACCTCAAAATTCACGTTAATGATTCGCAAATCATTAAAATTTACTGAACGATAATTTTGTGAAAAATTAGCATATAACTCACTGTTTTTCTGATATTTATAACTTAATCCTAAACCTGCCAATACAAACGAACGCCGATTTTTTTGATTATCCTTAATGGGAATAAGCGATAGAATTTCGCCCGTCAGCGGATGTGTGGTAATACTATTGTAAAAACCTTCAGATTGTGTATAAATATGCTCAAAACGTACACCGGGCGTAAGACTAAATTTTTCGTTCAAATCAAAAATATTTTCGGCAAAAACAGCAAAGTTCTGATTCGGAAAATCAAAATCTGAATATTGTAAATTTTCTGAATCTAAATACTTGAAAATCGGTTCTTTAGAGGCATCCGCATGACCTTGTTTTCGGTCAGTTTTGCCTCGATAATAGCGCACCCCAACCAAAAAAACTGCCTCATTATCGACTATTTGATAATTACAAATTAAACGAGTTTCGTTACCAAAATTTGCAAATTTATCACTCAAAAGGTCTCTTTCTTTCATGGGGTCTGGACGGTCAATTCGCCCCAAATCTCCCAAGGCATCTTTGCCCGCCAAAAGTCCAAAAGTTCGTGTATTTAAGCGTAATTTGGGTGAAAACCGATAATCCAAATCCATAGCAAAAAGATTCCAATTCACTCGAAACCAGTTTCTTGTACGATTTGATTGACGAGCATTTTGTGCAAATTCTCTGTCCGTCAAGCCACCTGCCTGTTGCGCCAAATAATTCATGAATGTATATTCTAATTTGGCATTGAGTTTATCGTTTGGCTTGAACAAAATCCCCGTGTAGGCAGTATGCACGTCAAATTCGGAGTTCGGTCGCCAGCCATTTCCGGTCTTGTACTGATAAAAAGAATAATAGCTAAATTTTCTTTTTGTGCCTGCTATGGAATTGAATGAATTAAAGAAACCAAATGAACCAATCGTTTGGCGAGTTGTCAATTCAAAAGGCTTTTTTTCGGGTGCTTCTTTCAAAATAAAATTGAGCATTCCGCCAAATTGCGTTCCGTATTGAAGCGAAGCAGCTCCCCGAATAATTTGAATTTGTTGGAGAGATTCGGCGGGTGGCGTATAATAACTTTCGGGATAGCCTAACGCATCGGCACTAATATCGTATCCGTTTTGCCGAGTATTAAAATTGGAAGTTCGGTTTGGACTCAAACCACGCCCGCCGATGCCTAATTGAATGCCTGCGCCATCACTTTCCCAAATATTTAAGCCCACTACTTTTCCATACACTTGGCGCGCATTATTGCTGGCTAAATTAGCCGTAAGTCCCTCTAAAACAATAACTTCTGATTTTTTAGCTTCATAAATTCCAAAACCATCTACGCTCTGCAACCGTTTGATTCCGAAGGCATTTCCTGCATCTGCAATGACTTCAACTGCCTCCAATTCTTCGCCTAAAATTCGTAGTTTAAAATCCAAAATTTCGTCTTTATTCAGGTCAATTATTCGGACTTCGGATTGATAATTTTCGGCAAAAACCCGTACAATATAATTATCTTTTATCAAGTTTTTGAGTAGATATTTACCTTGTAAATTAGTCGTTGAAGTACGACTTGTATTTTCAATGAACACTTCAGCATTTGCAATCGGGTTTCCTGTTTCAAGGTTCGTAATTTTTCCTGAAATATAAAAATTTTGAGCATTTAATAATTGCACAAAACCAAGAAATATAATTAACAATATTGTTAAATTAAAAGAATAAAAAAATCGTATCTTTCCTGTGTTCATGTATTTAATTATTCGATTGTTTAAAAGGCAAAATCCAATTTTTGTGTGCAAAAGATTCTTCAATTTTCATCAAATCCACCTCCGAATCAATATAAGGACGACTTCCAGAACCATTAATTGTAAC
>CAZNYR010000169.1:0-4193 GCA_964577275.1 uncultured Cytophagales bacterium
GCGCTCATCTTCATCAAAAGTAGCCAAGCGTAATAAGCGGTCAGATTTTTTGATTGCGCCATAATATTCAGAAAACACCCTTAAAAATTCAGTTTGTTTCTTAATTTCGTCATATTCTGGAATATCTTCGGGTGTGGTTTTTAAGGCACTATCATAATACGCATATGCTTTCTTGAAATCCTTGATATTTTCATAATAAATTTTGCCAAAAAACTGGTAGGTTAATGCACGCTGTGTCTGATTTCCCTGACTATAAAAGATTGATTCTGAGAGGTATTCTAAGGCTTTTTCTTCGTTACCTTGTTTGTATTCGAGGCTTGCCAAATCGTAGTAAATCTTATCCCGAAATTCGGCATTTTTCTCGTCCGTCAGGAGCTTCAAAGTTTCCCGTTTTGTCTTCTTGAAGACTGCCTCATTTTCTTTGGAAAATACAATCGTCTTGGAGGAATTTAATCGGGCGAAAAACATCATATCATATTCAGGACCTCGGCTCAATAGCTCATTATAAAATTGATTGGCTTTTTCGTCTTCGCCCAATTTTTGCCAAATTTGTGCAATATTATAAAGTGTCCGTAATTTTGTATCTCGATTTTTGATATAGGGCAGGGCTTTTTCCAGATACAAAGCGGTGGGTTTCAGGATATTACGTACTCGATAATAATGTGCCAAGGTGAGATAAAAATCTCGTGAATTGGCTTTACTAATCGGCACGGGGTCGGCGGCTAAATATTGCGCCACAAATTCGGCATTTTCAAAATCTTCCATTTCGATAAATACCCGCATGAGTCCCACCAACGCCCGATGTCGTGCCTCAAAATCATCGCTATTGGTATTGACATATTTAAAGGTGGTTGCCGCATTTCGGAAATCACCTTTATAGAGTCTGGCTTTCCCAATTAAGATGTAAGCATCATCTACCCATTTGCTTATTTTATGTTTTTGAATAGGCAAAGAGGCTTTTTCGATGACATATTCCAAGGCTTCGGCTTGTGATTTGGCAGTATTGGTATCGATACGCGCGTAAACTTCTAAGATTGTATTATAATCATCGTTAGGCTGGGTAAAAAGCATATTTTCTACCTCTGTCAATTTTTCATTTGCCAGAAAATAGGCATTGTAATAGGCAGTTGTATCGTGATAAACCTTGCAACTTGATACCGAAATCAGTATAAAAAACCAGATTATTTTAGTTAGATTCATATAAAAATAAAATGTAAGATTTTAGAAAAAATAGTATCCATAAAAGATAAATTAAGCAGCATTATTTTTTCATTAATCCTGTGTTTCGTTGCTTTTGTGTTCATTTAAGAAACTGCAAATTAAAGGTTTTCTAAGGCAAATTTATACTTTGTAGGCTATTAAATCTTATGAAAGTTTTGAGAACGCAGTATAAATTGTCGCATTTTTGTAATTTAGGGCGGAAATCAACTATTTCTCATTTGGGCAACATACCAAAAGCCAAGGCGCTGACAGAAATTGAAAGAACAAATGATTTTAGAACAATACATAGAAAACATACATGAAAGGTACAAACTCGGAAACGCAACCGAACATACTTTCCGTGGCGATTTACAGCAACTTTTAGAAAGTTTAGTGCCGACTATCAGAGCTACCAACGAACCCAAACGACAAGCCTGCGGCGCACCTGACTACATTTTGACTAAAAATGATATTCCTGTCGGTTTTATTGAAGCCAAAGATATTGGCGACAAAGACCTTGACGGAACGAAAAAAACAGGAAACAAAGAACAGTTTGACCGCTACAAATCATCATTAAACAACTTAATTTTTACAGATTACATCAACTTTCATCTGTACCGAGAAGGCGAATTTATTACTAAAATTGCCATTGCAGAAATTACGGACAAAGGAATTAAACCTTTGACTGAAAATTTTGCCAATTTTGAAAATCTCATCAAAGATTTTTGTAGCCACATCGGGCAAACCATAAAAAGTAGTAAAAAATTAGCAGAAATGATGGCAGGCAAAGCCCGCTTGCTTTCCTATGTCATAGAAAAATCATTGCTCAGTGATGAAAAAAGTCATGAAAACAGCACTTTGAAAGAGCAAATGTTGGCTTTCAAACAAATTCTAATTCACAATATTACCGCCAAAGAATTTGCCGATGTTTACGCCCAAACTATTGCTTACGGAATGTTTGCGGCACGTTTGCACGACCCGACTCTGGAAACGTTTAGCAGACAAAAAGCTGCCGAATTGATTCCTAAATCTAATCCATTTTTACGAAAACTCTTTGGCTACATTGCCGGTCCCGATATTGACGACCGCATCAAATGGATTGTCGATGGTTTGGTCGAAATATTTTTGGCTTGTAACGTAGAAGAAATTTTAAAGAACTACGGGAAAGCCTCCAAAACGGAAGAGCCGATTATTCATTTTTACGAAACTTTTCTGAGCGAATACGACCCCAAATTAAGAAAATCAAGAGGCGTTTGGTACACGCCGCAACCCGTTGTAAACTTCATCGTTCGGGCAGTGGACGACATTCTGAAAACCGAATTTGATTTGCCGAAGGGTCTTGCCGACACCAGCAAAATAAAAGTATCGCCACAAACCGAAAAGGAGTCAAAACCTCTCGAAGAACAAGAAATTCACAAAGTGCAAATTCTTGACCCAGCCACAGGAACAGGAACTTTCTTGGCAGAAGTGGTCAAACACATTCATAAAAAATTTCAAGGGCAAGAAGGCATTTGGAGTAATTATGTGGAAACGCATTTGTTGCCGCGTTTGAACGGTTTTGAATTGCTCATGGCGAGTTATGCCATGGCGCATTTGAAATTGGATTTGTTATTGACAGAAACAGGTTACAAACCCACCACCAACCAACGATTTAGAGTTTTCCTGACCAATAGTTTGGAAGAACACCACCCTGACGCAGGAACTTTATTTGCCAATTGGTTAAGTACGGAAGCCAACGAAGCCAATCATATCAAAAGAGATACGCCCGTAATGTGTGTCATCGGGAATCCGCCTTATGCTGTTAGTAGTTTAAATAAAGGTAATTGGATAATGAATCTTTTAGAAGATTACAAAAAAGAGCCGGGCGGAAAAGAAAAACTAAAAGAACGAAACCCAAAAGCCATTAATGATGACTATGTAAAGTTTATTCGTTATGGTCAGCATTTTATAGAAAAAAATGGAAGTGGTATTTTAGCCTTTATTAATCCGCACGGTTTTTTGGATAACCCGACTTTTAGGGGTATGCGTTGGAATTTGCTTAAAACTTACGATAAAATTTACACCATAGATTTACACGGAAATAGTAAGAAAAAAGAAACTGCGCCAGACGGAAGTGCAGATATTAATGTGTTTGATATTCAACAGGGTGTTTCAATCAATGTTTTTGTAAAAACTGGAAAGAAAAAGCCAAATGAATTAGGTAAAATATTGCATTTTGACCTTTTTGGGAAACGTGATTTTAAATACGATTTTCTAAATGAAAACTCAATCCAATCTATTGATTTTCATGAGTTACCAAATGTAGCACCCATGTATTTTATGATTCCTAAGGATTGTCAAAGAGAAGAAAGTTTTTCGAGAGGGATTGATATTTCTGAACTATTTAGAAAATATGGAATGGGTATAGCCACGGGGAATGATGAGGAGTTTATTTCATTTGATAAGAAAGGACTACAAGATAAGTTTGAGGACGCTGAATTAATTCAAATTATTGATTACCGACTTTTTGATAAAAGATATATTTATAATGATTATTCTCTAATCGAAAGAGGAAGAGAAGGTTTAATGAATAATATGATTAATCAATCAAATATTGGGTTAATCAGTTTGAAAAGAGCAAGAAAAAATTTCTCAAGTAAGTTTGCTATCGTTAATAGCATTGCCGATAAATCAGTTGCATCCACTTTGGACAATGGATATTTATTCCCCCTTTATCTCTACCCAGAAACAAAAGGACAACAAAAAATACCATTAAAACAAAAATTAGATAAGGAACAGCTTTTAGAATTAAGAAAAGAAGAACTTTTAACATTGATTGATAGCTCGGAAAAATCTTTTAGGATTATTCAAAGAATGTATGAAAGCGTACAGAATCCAGATAAGGAAATTCAAAAATTGTTCAAAACACAGGCTTCCAATCTCGAAAAACTTAAAAAAGATTGGCTCATGTGTAAATTAAGGTGAAGCATAGTATTCTAGATAATAATTGGGTA
>CAZNYR010000170.1:0-3972 GCA_964577275.1 uncultured Cytophagales bacterium
GGTTTCGCCATACGTATGAATACCGGCCTTGACGATTTCGCCGTCCTTATCTTTTTGTACGATGGGTTCAAAATAAACTTTTGCGCCCCGTTTGGTCGTTTCTTCAAATGCCTTTCGGGCATCATCCACCCAAAGAGCCACAACTTTTACGCCATCGCCGTGCTTGTCGATGTGCTTCCCGATTTCAGTGCCTGATTTCAGTGGAGATGTTAAAATTAACCGAATTTTTCCTTGTGCTACAACGTAAGATTCTCGGTCAGTTAAACCAGTTTCCAGACCCGCATACGCAAAAGACCGAAATCCAAATGCTGTTTTGTAATAATGTGCGGCTTGTTTTGAATTGCCGACATACAGCTCCACGTAGTCCGTGCCATTGATTGGCAGAAAATCCTGTGCTTCAGGAAAAATTTTTGTGATTTTTGAAGGAGTTGCTTCTAAAGTTTGCATGATGACAAAGTGTTTTATGGTATTGTTTATTCGTTACATAATAATTCGTAAAACAAGTATTTGTTCAAAAAAATTTGAATTTTTCAACCTATAAGGTTTTCAAAAACTTTAGTAACCTTATAGGTTTGGTTGTATTTTATTGTGTCGCAAGAATTTGTGTCCAATAATCGCCTACTTTGGCGACCGCCATGTCGGTTACATTATCTTTCATAATATTTTTGCAATGTCCCGGACTATCAATCCACCCCTGAATAACGGCATCTTCATCGGGATAATTCCATGCGATATTTTCGCCGTATGTTTTCCAGTTGTAGCCCACTCGTGTCAGTCTGTCGCCGGGCGATGAACCGTCCGTTCCTGTATGCTCAAAATGCTCATTATCAGCCATATCCTGACTATGAATTTGGGCGGCTTCCTCTAATTTATCGCTCCAAACTACGGCTTTTACCGCAGGCATTTGCGTACCTCCACAATTACAGCCAGCCGTGCGTTGGGCATTGACCAAATCCAACAACTTTTGTTTGTTTAAGGTTTCTGCCGAAGTATCGGGATTGATATTCTCTTCCAGTTCCGAACATCCTGCAAAAAATAGTACAAGCGCAAGAAATAGTATGAATTTTTGAAGTTTCATCATGATTTTCAATAAATTATTAAGTAAAACATCTCCAAAAATAACAAACTATTATTGAATTTAGTATTCGATACGACAATATTGAGTGGTCAGATTTTGTTTATGAATCACTCGAATAGTTATATTGATTCATTACTAATTTAAAGCCACGATTGATAATAATTTTTTTCTTCAATTTCGATGGCTTGCGTGGTTAATTTCAGGGGGCGGAAAGGGTCAATCATCACCGCCAATTCTTGTGTTTCTGTTTTTCCGATGCTTCGCTCGGCAGCTCCCGGATGTGGTCCGTGTGGAATACCTCCCGGATGCAAACTAATATTTCCCTGTTTTACGTCATTTCGGCTCATAAAATCGCCATCCGCATAATAAAGTACCTCATCCGAATCAATATTGCTGTGATTGTAAGGCGCAGGAATTGATTTGGGGTGATAATCATATAAACGTGGACAAAACGAACAGACCACAAAATGATGCGCCTCAAATGTTTGATGGACGGGTGGCGGCTGATGAATCCGACCTGTAATCGGTTCAAAATTATGAATCGAAAATCCGTAAGGGAAATTATAACCATCCCAGCCCACGACATCAAATGGGTGCGAAGCATAAACCACAGGATAAATCATGCCTTGCTTTCGGATTTTGATGAGAAAATCGCCTTTTTGGTCGTGCGTTTCCAGATTTTCGGGCAATTTCAAATCTCGTTCGCAAAATGGCGAATGCTCCAAAAGTTGCCCAAATTGGTTGCGGTAGCGTTTGGGCATATAAATCGGACTGAACGACTCGATATAAAGCAATTTATTCGTTTGCGTATCGAAAGAAATTTGATAAATCATGCCTCTCGGAATCACTAAATAATCGCCCGATTCAAAATTGATATTGCCCAGCATCGTCCGCAATGTTCCCTTGCCTTGATGCACGAAAATTAGTTCATCGGCATCGGCATTTTTATAAAAATATTCGGTCAAAGATTGACGGGGAGAAGCCACGCCAATTTGCAAATCGGCATTGACCATTAACAACGTGCGTGCGTCCAAAAAATCATCGACAGCAGGCACATCAAAACTCACAAATTTGCGGGGCATCATATTTTTTTCGACCGCAATTTGCGGCATAACCGAATAGGCTTCCAGATATTCCCGTATCATCGTGGGGCGATGAACATGATAAAGCAAGGACGACATTCCCGAAAAACCCTCCGTCCCGAAAAGCTGTTCGTAATATAATTCCCCGTTAGGCTTCTCAAAAACGATGTGTCGCTTGGGTGGAATTTTTCCCAATTTGTGATATAAAGGCATGATTATCAGTGTTTTTGGTAATTGGTTAAGGTTAAAAAAAGTAGCTATCTAAACAAACTGCACCGAAAGATTTTTTTGTGTTTTGGTTATTGGTATTCAAATAATTCGTATAACAATTATTTGAATACAAAGTAAAAACTTTTTCTGGAGAAAATCAAATTGTTACCTCAAAAACATGAAAAAATTAAAAAGCAAAAACCCAATAAAACAATGCTGCTTTACTGGGTTTTGATTCGGTTTCGTGGAGCGTGGCTCAACATCAAAACCTCAAATTTCTTGTTGATTAGCTAACTAACCGTAGTATATCAAGAATGGGCAGACTATCCGTCCCAATCACCATCTTCATGACCACCACCTACGATTGCTTCTAATTCCTGTGCTGTTAATTTATTAGCGTTCATTCTGTTGTTTGTTTTGAGTGTAAAAAAAACTTTGCTTTAATACTGCGTTTTGGTACTATTTACGGGCATTGTGTTGAGAAGGTTGCCGTATATTTCCTTGTTTTTGATTCAAGTTTGCTTTTCCGAAAAAGTGTCTTTTGAATGAATAAGTATAAAACAAAGATAAGATAAAGAAAAGTGTTTGTCAAGTGTTTGTGTTTCAGTGTATTAGCGAAAGTGGTAAGAAAGACCATCGATATAAATAATCTTGGATTCATTCAATCTGAAATAGAAATAGTACATTTTGTAAGTGCGCTACTGGGCTTCACATAACCCACCATGTGTATCGAAAATAGTCAATAAAAAGTAAATTATTCTTGAAATAATACTATATTAAAATGATTAGGCACATTTTTTTTCAAAAAACAGCCTTTATTTTCTCGGAATAATGAGAATTTTTATAAAAAAAATTACATCTTGTAAAATATTTTTGTTTTTGGCAAATAATTAACACATAAATATCAAGTGGCGAGATGATAGCATGATTTGAAAATTATAGACTTGCCAAGTTTTTAAAACTTGGCAAGTCTTGAAATAAAATAAAAAAAAAGGCAGTTTGTAGGTATTTTGCACGTTATTTGATTATCAAAATACCAGATTTTGTCATATTTTTCTGATAAGTAGTACGGAGTATTTAATACAGCGTATTAAGATGATGTAATTTATTGATTTTCAAATAATTATATTCAAATCAAAAATAGAAACTAAATTTAAATGATTACTTGCTATTTTTAGTTTGACGACAAAGTATTACATCAAAAGAAAACAAGTTGGGAAATGACAAAAAAGTAGTTATAATCACATATTATAAACGGCAAACGACTTTGAAACACAAATATTTCATATCTCATGTTCTTATCCGAATCTTGCAATTATGCCTGTTGATAGGTGGATTATGTCATGCTCAAATTGCTGTAAGTCAAGAAGTTGGAAGCCCGTATCTTCAAAATTATACCCCAAAAATGTATGAAGCCGACAAACAAAATTGGGCAATTCTGAAAGATAGTCGAGGAGTAATGTATTTTGGGAATAATAATGGATTATTAGAATACGATGGTTCAACTTGGGAAAAGATTGATATTGATATCCAAACCATCATTCGTTCCTTAGCCATGTCGCCTGAAGGAGTACTGTATGTGGGAGCGCAAAATAGTTTTGG
>CAZNYR010000171.1:0-3922 GCA_964577275.1 uncultured Cytophagales bacterium
GTTTCATCAAGGCAATAATCCGAAAAAATGGGAAAAGCGAGCGGATGAAAATTTGAAGTAGATTTTATTAAATTTTATCATCATAATTTGGATTATAGCTATCAACGGGTTTAACAAGTTCTTTGACCATATCTTCCCCATATTTTTCTGCTAAAAAACGTTCTCGATAAAGATTGAATGCTGTTTCACAAACCTTATTTGTATAATAAGCGTTGAAACCTCCGCCTACCAAAGCTCCAGCCACAGGTACAACTTGGGCTAATTTGGCTTTGGTTAATCTGATAGCAAGAGCTTTGGCAATAATTTTAACGATATTGACAAATGCGTATTCTTCTAATTGTTTCCATGTCTTTTTTTGAGCTACTTGCTTTGCAATTTTTATTAATTGAGACATAGCAAGTTCTTTTGCTAAGTCATTTGGGCTTGATGAGTAGGATAAAACATGGAGTGCAAATAAACGTTCTTGCTGATTACTAACATCAAATCCACAATAAGTAGCATACTCTCCAATTGCTCTTTGATTTAAAACAATAAGTGCAAGTATATCAGGGACAATACCGTATATTGCAGTAGCACCTGCTACACCTCCTTCTGTAAATGCAAGTCCTTTGTATTTAGCTCCTAAATATCCAATTGTCGTATCTACATCTTGTAAATCTAAATGATATATTTCTTGACGGGATGTTACATGAAATTTATTTTTTTGATATTCTTCATAAACAGCATTAGGACGAACAGTCCATTGAGAAAAATCATTTAATGTGGATATTGTACCTCCAATCGCCTTTTCTATAACCCATTCAACAATTTCAATATCAAGAACATAATTACCTATTTTTTCAAATGGCGTGCCTACCATTTCTGATACTTCATCAAACCATGTTTTTGAAGGATTTTTCCATTGTCGTATTTTTTGAAATTCTTGCTGTTCGTATTTTGAAAGTTGCATTGTGGTTTACAAATTAAATGTTATACAATTATCAAAAATAAAAATTAAATGACCAAAAAACAAAAACCCATCACTTTCCAAAGCGATGAGTTTTTGTAAATATCTAATTATCAAAGAGTTAATTCAAAAGTTCATAAATACCCGTTACGCCTTGCCCACCACCGACACAGGCAGTAACCATACCGTATTTTTGATTTCTTCGGCGCATTTCGTTGAATAATTGCACGGATAATTTTGCGCCCGTACAGCCCAACGGATGCCCCAGCGCAATCGCACCGCCATTCGGATTGACAATTTCAGGATTAATTTCTAATTCCCGAATCACCGCCAAAGATTGCGCTGCAAATGCTTCGTTCAATTCAATTTGCTCAATATCAGCGAGTTGTAAACCTGCTTGTTTCAAGGCTTTCGGAATCGAAGCCACAGGACCGATGCCCATAATACGAGGATTTACACCCTCTGCCGTGTAGGCAATCATACGAGCGATGGGCTTGAGATTCAGTTCATTGACCATTTTTTCGGACATGACCAACACAAATGCCGCTCCGTCCGATGTTTGCGATGAATTACCCGCCGTAACGCTTCCGCCTTGTGCAAAAACAGGACGTAATTTTGATAATGCTTCGACGGTTGTTCCTGCACGAGGTCCTTCATCGGTATCTACCGTAAATTCACGCATTTTGCGCTTGCCATTTTCTACGTAAGTTTCTGATACTGAAACAGGTACGATTTCATCTCGGAACTTATTTTCTCGGATTGCCGAAAGTGCTTTCATGTGCGAATGATACGCAAATTCGTCTTGGTCTTCCCGTGAAATTTTGAAATCCTGGGCTACCTGCTCGGCAGTCAATCCCATACTCAAATAATATTCGGGATGCTCCTCGGCAAGTTTGTGGTTGAGAGCCGCTTTTACGCCCATCATTGGCACTAACGACATGGATTCCGCACCACCAGCGATGATACATTCGGCTGTTCCCGCATGGATTCGGGCGGCAGCCAATCCAATAGATTCCACGCCCGACCCACAATAGCGGTTCAGAACCATGCCTGGCACATTAATCGGCATGGATAAAAGCGAAATCATACGCCCCATTTGCATTCCTTGTTCGGCTTCGGGAATGGCATTTCCGACAATAATATCATCGACTCGGGTGGGGTCAAGGTTGGGTACAGATTTGACCAAATGTTTGATGACTTCGGCCGCCAAATCATCAGGTCGAGTAAACCGAAATCCGCCTTTTTTGGCTTTTCCTATGGCTGTGCGATAGCCAGCTACAATATATGCGTTCATGTTTTTCTGTTTTTAAGTAGTGAGTTTTTTTGACTCAAAATTTTGTTGAGAATTACAAATAAAATCTTGAATCTCAACAGGAAATGTATTGATTTTGAAATTTAGCCTTTTGGTTAATGATTCATTTTCAATATTTTCAGAAATGAATTTTCTGAAAACCGCATCATATTTTTCAAAATCAATTTTGTACAAAACTGACAAAGCAACGAAGCGATTTAAAATAGTTTCATTTTTAGATTGATAAAATTCAGTTAAAAGCAACTCCAAATCTGTTTGATTTAACCATAAAAAATTGGTTTCCAAAAAATTAAGAATTGTAATTTTGACCGAATCAGAAAACAATTTTAAATCATTTTTTTTAAAATAATTTAAAAATTCAATGCAAGACGTTTTCTTGAAAAAATCCAAAAATGAAAACCATTCTGTATCGTCTGCATTTTCTAAACGAAATAAAATAAACTTCATACAAAGTTGTTTTTTATGCTCGTCTAAATCTTCAAAATGATATTCGTCAATGAAAAAATAAGCTACTTCAATATCGTCTGATAATATTTTGTTATAATCTGATAATGAAAAAGTTATATTTTTAGAAATTAACTCTTCCAAAAAATCAAATTTTGAAATATTATCCGTTAAAGCATCATATTTTTCATTCAGAATATTCATTATCCCATAAATTTTGCTGTCCGCCTTTTGATTCTAAAACAGTTATTGTCGTTGATTTTGCAAAATAAATTATCGTAGAAAATAAAATCCAGTCAATAATAAACCTATCAAAATCAGATAAATAACACGTTTTCCGTGATTTATGTTTTTGATTGAAAGTTCCATAAACGAAGCATTTAAAATGTCAGTTTAACCCTCCAAGAGTTTAGAACTCTTGGAGGGTTTTGTGTGCAAAAAAATACTAATTTCTCAAAGGCTTTCCTTTAAAGAGAATACTCTGGATTCGCTCCAAAGTTTTCTTTTCGCCTGTCAAGGACAAGAATGCTTCTCGCTCTAAATCAAGTAGATACTGTTCCGAAACCATAGTCGGATAGGACAAATCGCCACCCGCCATGATATACGCCAGTTTCTTGGCGATTTTTACGTCATGGTCAGAAATATAACCGCCCAGTCGCATTCCGTTTACGCCCGCATATAAATTCGCTAAAAGTCCTTTGCCGTGTACCTTAATATCCTGACGCTGAACAGGTTGCGTATAACCAGCTTCCGCCAGTTCGATGACCGATTGTTTGGCATCCGCCAATAACCGACTACGATTCAATGTAATGGCATCCGAAGAACGTAAGATGTTCATTTTCACGGCTTCATGTGCCGAAGTCGCCACTCGTGCGGTGGCAATATTCATGAATGCCTCTTGCATTCGGTTATATTCGGGGTCTTCTTTGGCGTAAGCATCCGAAGTTCGCAATACCAATTCTTTCGTTCCGCCACCTGCTGGAATCAAACCAACACCAACTTCTACCAAACCGATGTAAGTTTCGGCGTGTGCTTGAATTTTATCAGCGTGTAATGACAATTCACAACCTCCACCTAACGCCATGCCCGAAGGCGCAACCACCACAGGAATTGACGAATATCTTGCCTTCATGATGGTCTTTTGGAATTGGGCAATCATCATATTAATTTCGTCATATTCTTGGTCGCACGCAAACATAAATAACATCGCCAAGTTTGCG
>CAZNYR010000172.1:0-3712 GCA_964577275.1 uncultured Cytophagales bacterium
GCAGGAAATGCCAATACTACGGGAATTTCCAATGTTTTTGTGGGTTATCAGGCGGGACAAAACAATACCGATGGCGGAGCCAATGTTTTTGTGGGCATTGACGCGGGAAGAGAAAGCACTTCAAGTGCTTCTAATACCTATTTGGGTACGGGAGCAGGACGAGATGACCAAACAGGCACAGAGAATGTTTTTGTAGGCAGAGATGCAGGCGTTCAGACAAATGGCACTCAGAAAAATGTTTTTGTGGGCATGAATGCAGGGAGCAGTGCCACGGGTAATAGAAATGTTTTTGTCGGTCAAAATGCAGGTCAAAATTCAGACGGTTTGGAAAACGTAGCTATCGGCATCAATGCAGGCGTAAATATTTCGGGCGACGGGGCAGTCGTTATTGGAAGATTGGCGGGGCAAGAGGCTGTTGCAGGTGCCGTCTATGTCGGTACGCAAGCAGGTGCTACAAATTCGGGCAATGACAATACGATGGTCGGGCATAGTGCGGGCATTGACAATACCGCAGGCAGTTTTAATGTTTTTCTTGGGCGTTGGGCGGGTCAAAATAACAACGGAAGTCGAAATGTATTTCTCGGCAGGCAGGCAGGCGGAAATAATATCGGCAGTCGAAATATTTTCATTGGCGACCAAGCAGGGCAAAACGAAGCCAACTCCGACAAACTTTATATCGAAAATTCTAATTCGGCTACGCCCCTAATTTTTGGGGATTTCCAAAAAGATTACGCCAAAATTAACGGCATTTTGGCAATCGGAAATAGTGCCTTTGCCACTGCCGAGGCAGGAATGTTGCGCTACAATGCAGGCGTTTTTCAGGGTTTTGACGGAGCATGGAAAAATTTTGCACTAAGTAATAATTTTTACCAAGATGCCAATAATTTGTTTATCGGCAATCAAAATGCCGATAGCGGAGACGATAACACTTTTTTGGGTATCAATGCAGGAAATGCAAATACGAGCGGTCTTCGAAATACTTTTGTCGGCAGACAAGCAGGGCAAGCCAACACAGCAGGAACTTCTAATACCTTTTTGGGACACCGTTCGGGAGTGTCGCTTTCAACAGGCGATAACAATGTATTTTTAGGGACTGATGCGGGTACTTTAGTAAATGGGACTGCGGAAAATGTCTATGTCGGGGCAGGAGCAGGTTCTAACATCGCAGGGGACCGTAACGTGGCATTAGGTATGTCCGCAGGGCGTTATTATAATGGTTCTGACAATATTTTTATTGGTCGAAATACGGGCTTAAATGGCCTTCCGGGCGGTACGGGCGGCGACGGAAATATTTTTATCGGCTCAAACTTAGCTTCCACGAACACTCTTGATGGAATGAATAACACCCTCGCCATCGACAATTCGGATACGGCTACGCCTTTGATTTTTGGCAATTTTGCGGATCGTAATATAAATATTAATGGCGGATCAGTGGTGGCTTCTATGCGAGTGATAGGTTCGCAATCCGGTGGAAATACCCCCGATCACCATACATTGGTCGTAGAAAATACAGGTACAGGCGGCAATCAACATGGGGTATTAGCCCTGAATCTACAAAACCATGCTTTAGCCGCTGTTACGGACGGGCAACGAAACGGAAATTATATTACTTTTTATCACCAAGCTACGCCTGTTGGGGCTATTGATATTGAGGCAGATGTAAATTCAGCTTTAGAAACAAGTGACTTACAAGATGACAGGGTAATTGGGCTTTCTACAGCAACAGATAGAGCCTATATTCGTTTCAAAAGCGGCGGGGCAGATTATGCCGAATGGATGTATCGTTTCAATCCCGAAGAAAAATTCGCCAAAGGGCAAATCGTAGGTATCAAAGACGGAAAAATTAGTAAAAATACCGAAAATGCCACCGATTTGAAGGTCATTTCCTCTTCTGCCATTGTTCTCGGAAACTGGAAAGGCAAAGAAGACGAGGGCAAAATGGAACAAGTAGCGTTCTTGGGACAAGTTCCCGTTTTGGTCTTGGGCAAAGTAAAAGCAGGAGATTTAATTATTGCTTCAGGTAAAAATGACGGTACAGGCGTGGCGGTTTCCGAATCCGAAGTTACGCCTGAACAATATAAAAACATTGTTGGAACGGCTTGGGCGAGTTCCGAAACAGAAGGTTTAAAATACATTTTGGTAGCAGTTGGCATGAAAACTCCTGAACATCAAATTGCCAATTTAATGTCAAAAACCCAAGAACTTGCCCAACAAAACGCCGAACTCAAAGAGGAAATCGAAGCCCTCAAAACCCAAAATAGCCGTTTGGAGCAAAAAAGCAGCGAAAAAACCGCCGCTTTGGAAGCAAAACTCGACAAATTGGAAACCCAAATGCAATTCCTTTTGGGACAAATGACGAAAGCCGAAATCCAAACCGGTGAAAAGTAAAATTCAATCGCAAAAAATACCATTGCTCAAAAAAAGAATGGTATTTTTTGTGTATTTTCACGAAAAACAGAAAACAATGAAATTTACGGATTTTAAAAGTGTAGATGAAATTTTAGCCCATTTCGGCTTAAAAGTCGAAAGCAAACCTTTTTTTGACTTTAAATCTGTTTTGGAAGTGCCTCTACCCCCAAGTTTAGAAGAAGATTTTGCCTTTGTTTTAGCCCAAAGAGGAGATACGGACAAAGAATATTATGCCTGTGAAGCACTTATTTTTCCAATATTAAAAGAAGTTTGGAAACGAAACCCTAAAATTAAAGTTTTTAGCCATCCCCAAATCAAATACGAAGACCTGATTTTAGTACCTGATTATGTCGTTACGGCAAGCAATAAAACAGGTGTGCAGACCTTTAAAACCCCGCTTTTAATTACCGTAGAGGCAAAAAACGATGATTTTGAGTGGGGTTGGTCAGATGCTTACAAACAACTCATTGTGGCAAGGCACATGAATAAAAATGAACAAATTCCGATTTATGCCATCGTAAGTATTGGCGGCGCGTGGCAATTTGGTAAATTGAACGAAAAAATTATTTACAAACACCCGTTTAGTGTTGGCTTGGATAATTCAAGTCGTTTGATGGGAATTTTGGATTTTATCTTTAAAGATTGCATCAAAACCGCCGAAAAATTTGATTTATTCTAAAAAACTTACATAACGATTAAAAATCAAAAAACGATGAAATTTACGGATTTTAAAAGTGTAGATGAAATTTTAGCCCATTTCGGCTTAATTGTACAAAGTACCGATTTTATTGATATGGATAGTGTAGTCCCTATCAAAATTCCTGAACAACTCAAAAAAGAAATCAAATTTGTAATAGCCGAAAGAGGCGACACAGACATGGAGTTTTATGCCTGCGAAGCCCTCATTTTTCCGCTTTTAAAGGAAGTTTGGATGCGAAACCCCAAAGCCAAATTATTTAGCCATCCTCGTATCCAATACGAAGACTTGGTTTTAGTACCTGATTATGTGGTTACGCCAAAAAACAAAACAGGCGTAAATACATTCAAAACCCCGCTTTTGATTACCGTAGAAGCCAAAAATGACGATTTTGCTCTCGGTTGGTCGGATGCCTACAAACAACTTATTGTTGCTCGTCATCTCAACCAAAATGACGAAATACCAATTTATGCCCTTGTGAGCATTGGCAAGGCTTGGGAATTTGGCAAATTGGACGGAAAAACCATCTATAAACACCCCGCTACTGTCGGTTTGGACAATGCCAGCCGTTTGATGGGAATTTTGGATTTTATCTTTAAAGATTGC
>CAZNYR010000173.1:0-3648 GCA_964577275.1 uncultured Cytophagales bacterium
TAAAATCTCGAACGCCGTGCCAGCATCTAACCCCTTGGATAAGACCAACTTAGATATTTTATCTGGATTTTCTAATACTTCCTGATGTGTTCTTGAAGAACCTATCGAAGTTACGATGCCTTCGCCGACCCGTGCCAAAACAGTTTCCTCGCCCGAACCCCCAATCAGTTGGTCAATATTTGCCCGAACAGTTACTAATGCCTTGGCAATCAACTGAATACCATCTTGTGCTACGGCGGCTACCGAAGGTGTTTCAATCACTTTTGGATTGACAGAAATCTCAACGGCTTCCGACACATCACGCCCCGCCAAATCAATGGCAGCAGCCTGCTGAAAATGCAAATCAATATTGGCTTTATCTGCCGAAATCAAGGCTTTAATGACCGAAGGAACTCGCCCTCCAGCCAAATAATGAGTTTCCAAATCTTCAATCTGAATATCTTTCAAGCCTGCTTTCCGTGCCGTAATCAAAGATTCGACAATAATCCGAACGGGCGCTCTGCGAAGACGCATCCCTACCAATTCAAAAATACCGACTGGCACACCCGAAACCAACGCATTGAACCAAATCTGGAGCGGAACGTAATAAAAGAAACCCGCCGTAAAAACAACAACGGCAAGTAGGGCGATAATTTCAAAAGTTAGCATAAATTTATAGGATTCTGATGTTTATTCTGACAATTTTTTAAGTTAAGTTCGTATTGAATATTTCTTTTATGGTATCGGAAAGTGCGTTAGAAAATTCCCAAATTTACGATTTTTGGGCTAAAAACAAAAACCTATCTTTTGAATCACTTTTACAGCGTATCGGCTTCTTTGACATAAATTTTTGCACCACTAATCTTGACAATCGTAATGGGTTTGCCCGCCTCGATAAGCCCACTTTTGGCAAATACTTCGTAATTATCTCCCTGAAAATCAGCCGTTCCGCTTGGTCGCAATGCCGAAAGTGCCACCCCAGACTCTCCCACAAATAATTTTTCAGATAATTTTGCATCTAATGCTTTGGGTTCGAGGGTTTTATGAAGTGTGATTTTTTTCCATGTCCCTTTTTGGAAGGCTTTATAAAATGTTAAAGCGTTGATGACTCCTGAAATTCCTGCCGTAATCACAGCCGTTTCGAGTCCGAAGTAACTGTAACTCAAGCCAATACCCATCAGATTGCTCAAGATACCGATAAAACCGATAATCATCGAACCGGGCATAAAAAGCAATTCCACAACCAATAAAATTGCCCCAATAATCAATAAAGCAATCACTACCATCCATTCCATAACCAAATATATTCATTTAATTCAGAAGAAATTTAAATTTTACTAAGTAAATACGAAAAATTTACTCTGCCCTACCAGAAACGGTGGCGTGATGGATTTTTGCATAACTTCGGTTCTTAGGATTTGCATGAACTTGCTACATTGTTAAAAAAAGTAGCAAGTCCATACAAATTATTGCGCGCAATTATTGAGGTAAAATAATGCTTCTCCCGATGCTGTTGTAATACCAGTTTTTGGTTTGCATCATATCTAAGGAATATAAATTTCGTCCATCAAAAATAACTTTTTGGTTCATGGCTTTTGCCATTGTTCCAAAGTCTGGATTTCTGAACATGGTCCATTCTGTGGCAATAATCAAGGCATCTACATTTTTTAGGGCATCATATTGATTGGTAGCATAATGAAGTTTATCGCCAAATATCGTTTTGACGTTTTCTATTGCTTCGGGGTCAAATACTTGAATCCTTGCGCCAGCCCTTAATAATTCCTCAATAATATAAAGTGCAGGAGCTTCCCGAACGTCATCAGTATTGGGTTTGAATGCTAATCCCCAAACGGCAAATGTTTTTGTGGTGAGGTCTTCGCCAAAATATTTTTTGATTTTTTTAATAATAATAACACGTTGATTATCATTAACTTGCATGACGGATTTTAATACTTTAAAATCGTAATCATGCTCTTGGGCAGTTTTTCGGAGTGCTTTTACATCTTTGGGAAAACAACTTCCGCCATAACCAATACCGGGGAACAAAAATCGCTTTCCGATACGCATATCCGAACCAATGCCCTGGCGTACCATATCGACATCTGCGCCCATAATTTCGCATAAATTGGCAATTTCGTTCATGAACGTGATGCGAGTTGCCAGATAAGAATTGGCGGCATATTTGGTCATTTCTGCCGAACGCTCATCCATGAAAATAATGGGGTTTCCCTGTCGAACGTAAGGTCCATAAACCTGTAACATTAATTGACGGGCTTTTTCGGAATTAGTCCCAATGACCACACGGTCAGGCTTCAAAAAATCATCTACGGCTACGCCCTCCTTCAAAAATTCGGGATTAGAAACCACATCAAACTCACAAACCGCATTTTTGGCGATTGCCTGTCGGACTTTTTCGGCAGTGCCAACTGGAACGGTACTTTTGTCGATAATCACTTTGTAATCCGTAATGATAGTCCCGATGCGTTCGGCAACTCCCAAAACCGCCGATAAATCCGCCGAACCATCTGCGCCCGGAGGCGTAGGCAAGGCTAAAAAAATTAATTGAGAGGCTTGTACTGCCTGCTCCAGATTAGTTGTAAATTCCAAACGTCCCTGCGAAATATTCCGATGAAATAACACATCCAAGCCCGGTTCATAAATCGTCATCTCTTCATTCTGAAGTTTTTGGACTTTCTGTTCATTATTATCTACGCAAATGACGTGATTGCCTGTTTCGGCAAAGCAAGTCCCCGAAACCAACCCAACATAACCTGTCCCAATAACCGCTATTTTCATAAAATGTAATGCTTTTTTGGATTAAAATTTAGGCACAAAAATAATCATTCTTAGGCAATTTGACCCTATTTTTGCGCTTTCGGTGCGCTCAAACCTCCCTCTTTTCCCAAACAATTTGATGCTATCCCACACAAATGCCATGATTTCTGTTTATTTTTGGACTTTCACATAGATTTTTCGTAAAATAAAGTATTGTATTTTTCTAAGAAGTACTCCAAACTCCGCAATTTGATTCCATGAATGCACACACTTATAAATGCGTCATTATTGATGATGACAAAAGTGCCAGAACTTTATTAGGGCGTTTTATTGAGATGACTGCCTCGCTTCAGCTCGAAGCCTCATTTGGCGATAGTGTTGAAGGACAACAATTTATGCTCGAAAATCCTACCATTGACATCCTCTTTTTGGACATCGAAATGCCCGACATGAGCGGTATCGAACTGCTTAAAACCTTATCGGAATTGCCTGAAACTATCCTGACCACTTCGCATACGGGCTTTGCCTTGGATGCCTTCGAGCTGGACGTAACCGATTATGTCATCAAACCTGTTGAGTACGGACGGTTTTCGCAGGCAGTCATCAAAGCCACCAAAAAACTTGATTTGATTCAGACCAAAGAGGCATTTTATGCCCAAAATCCCGAGGATTTGTATGTCAAGGTCAATAATCGAATGATTAAAGTCAAATTGGATGATATTTTATATATCGAAGCCCTTTCCGATTATGTCCTAATTCACACAGTATCCGATAAATTGGTCGTGTATTCGACACTCAAAGCCATCGGCGCAAAGCTCAAAGGCGAACGTTTTATGCGTATCCACCGTTCATACATCATTAATTTACGACAAGTTCATGCCATCGAAGATAACG
>CAZNYR010000174.1:0-3594 GCA_964577275.1 uncultured Cytophagales bacterium
CCCGCCAGTGGTAGCTGGGTTGCCTATCCGCCTTTGAGTGCATTGCCACAGGCGATGTCTGGTTCAGGATTAGGAATGACGCTTTGGTTAGTGAGTATGGCATTATTTATTGTTTCGACATTATTGGGTGGCGTGAATTACATTTCAACCGTCATTAATATGCGAACCAAAGGAATGTCATTCAATCGTTTACCTTTAACAATTTGGGCATTTTTCATCACCGCCATTATCGGTTTATTATCTTTTCCCGTCTTATTTTCGGCGGCTTTATTATTAATTTTTGACCGCAGTTTTGGCACAAGTTTCTATTTATCAGAAATTTATATCGGTGGTGAAGCATTAACAAACATTGGCGGTAGCCCAATTTTGTATCAGCATTTATTTTGGTTTTTAGGACATCCAGAAGTTTATATCGTCCTATTGCCTGCCTTAGGAATTACTTCTGAAGTGATTGCCACGAATTCTCGGAAACCAATTTTTGGTTATACGGCGATGATAGGTTCAATTTTGGCGATTGCATTTTTATCTTTTATTGTTTGGGCGCATCATATGTTTGTTACGGGTATGAACCCATTTTTGGGGTCAGTATTTATGTTCTTGACCTTAATTATTGCCGTGCCTTCGGCAGTAAAAACATTTAATTATCTGACCACACTCTGGAAAGGAAACCTTGTTTTTACACCGGGAATGCTATTTTCTATCGGTTTGGTTTCATTATTTGTTTCAGGAGGTTTGACAGGTATTATTTTGGGAAATTCCGCATTAGATATTCAATTACATGATACCTATTTTGTCGTAGCTCATTTTCATTTGGTCATGGGTGCGGCTTCGTTTTTTGGAATGTTAGCGGGAGTCTATCATTGGTTTCCAAAAATGTTTGGGCGTATGATGAATGCCAAATTAGGCTACATTCATTTCTGGATGACCTTTATTGGTGTTTATGCCGTATTTTTTCCCATGCACTATGTCGGGATTGCAGGTTTCCCTCGAAGATATTACACATGGACAAACTTCGATACATTTAATATCTTTACCGATTTGAATATGTTTATTTCGTTGGCGGCTATCATTGCAGTTTCGGCACAATTCATATTTGTATTTAATTTCTTTTATTCCATTTTCTTTGGTCGAAAGGCATCGCAAAACCCCTGGCGTTCAAATACTTTGGAGTGGACAACACCCATCAAGCCCGGACACGGAAACTGGCCAGGGGCTATTCCAACGGTTTACCGATGGCCTTATGATTACAGCAAAATAGGCGCAAAAGACGATTTTATTCCACAAAATGTACCGTATTCCGAAACACCAGAATCGAATACCGAACGAGAGAAGGGTATTGCCCAAAAAGAGGATACATTTTATGACGTTTAAATTCTATCAAAAAATAAATATAAAAGCCTTGTTCTTCGGAATAAGGCTTTTTTTCGGCAAAATTACTTTTTAGATAAATTCAATGATAAAAAACGCCACGCTCTCTCCCAAAAATATCCACCGCCAAAATCGTTTTCTTTCTCACAAATCTCGTATATTTAAGCAAACAAACAGAACACGTGCTGAAACCTTTGAGCCAATTTCTTTCCGCTAAAAGGTTGATAATCAAATACAAACATGAAAAAAAAGAAATTAGTCATTTTATCAGGAGCAGGCATTAGTGCAGAAAGTGGTATCCCTACTTTTCGGGCAACTGACGGGCTTTGGGAAGGACATAATGTCCTCGAAGTCGCCACGCCACAAGGCTGGGAAGCTAATCAAGAATTGGTCTTAGATTTTTATAACAAACGGCGAAAACGCGCCCTACAAGCCCAGCCAAATCGAGCGCATAAAATTTGTGCCCAACTCAATGAATACTTTGAGGTTCAGGTCATTACGCAAAACGTTGATAATCTGCATGAACGGGGTGGCTCTCTGAATGTCCTACATTTGCACGGCGAATTATTCAAATCCAGAAGTACAATCGACCCCAATTTAATTTATAATATTGAGGGTTGGGAACTCAATTTGGGCGATAAATGTGAAAAAGGTTCACAGTTGCGCCCGCATATCGTCTGGTTTGGAGAAGCAGTCCCCATGATGACTCCAGCCACAGAACACAGCAAAACAGCAGATATTTTTATCATTATCGGAACTTCCTTACAGGTGTACCCTGCCGCCGATTTGATAAATTATGTCCCTGAATCTGCCCTCAAATTTATTGTAGATACCAAATTACCCGCCATCGCTGACCGTAAAAATTTATTCCTCATCCAAGATAAAGCCACAACGGGAATGCAAAAAGTCAAAGAAATGCTCTTAGAACGAAAAGCGCATCTATAACATCTTGTTAATCAATAAGTTAATTTTCTAAAACAAACTACACAAACCTATGAAAACTACGCACATCGAACACATTGCCATTGCAGTCAAAAATATGGAAGAAAGCATCAAATATTACCAAGAGGTTTTGGGCTTAGAATGCTATGCCATCGAGGAAGTCGCTGACCAAAAAGTAAAAACGGCGTTTTTTCAGGTCGGACAAACCAAAATTGAACTGCTCGAAGCCACTTCGCCAGATAGTACCGTTGCCAAATTTATCGAAAAAAGAGGCGAAGGCATCCATCATCTTGCTTTTGCGGTCGAAAATCTCGAAGAAGCACTCCGCGATGTCAAAGAAAAAGGCGTACAACTCATCGACCAAAAACCCCGAAAAGGCGCAGAAGGATTAAATATTGCTTTCTTACATCCCAAATCTACACAAGGCGTATTGACTGAATTTTGTGAAAAATCACACTAAAAAACACCAACCTTACATAGGGCTTTAAAACCCTATGAGGGTTGAGAAAAAAATTGATTCACGGCATAATTTTTTGTACTTTTACCCAAAAAAATGCCTTTATTTCAGCGCACCGTTTTCAAAGATTTTGCCAATCAGCAAAACCAAGCCGACATCCAAGAGGCTTACGAAATTTTTAAAAAACATTTCCAAAACCCTGATATTCAGGAAAATATACGCCTTTCCAAAGAAGAACAATACCAAGAAGGATTCCTTAAAGATTTGCTCGTCAAGGTATTCGGTTATACTCTTTTTCCACAAGAAACTCATAATCTAATAACCGAACTCAAAAACCCAAACGATGCCAAAAAAGCGGATGCAGGTATTATTTTTAAGCATAAAGTGCGAGGAATCATCGAGTTAAAAGACACCCGAACCCGACTCCTCAAAATGATTGAGGCGCAGGCATTTGGCTATAAACATCAACATCCACACTGCAAGTATGTTATTACCTCAAATTTTCAGTTTTTAAGATTTTATTTGGATAATGCTTATGAATGTGAAGAATTTGATTTGTTTAATTTGACCTTTGACGAATTTCGATTTTTATACACCATTTTACACAAAAATAATTTAGAAAATGACCTTCCCATCGAACTCAAAAAGCAATCCATCAAAAAAGAAGAAGAATTAACTTTAGAGTTTTACCATGATTATCAGGGATTTAAGGAACGGTTATTCTTGAATATCGCCACAGTAAATCCCAATTATTCCCCTTGGGTTTTGCTTCAAAAAGTCCAAAAATTATTGGACAGAGTGGTTTTTATGTGTTTTGCACAGGATAA
>CAZNYR010000175.1:0-3577 GCA_964577275.1 uncultured Cytophagales bacterium
GCCAATGCCAAAGAATCTTTGTTTTGTTTTTCATAAATCCCACCTAAATCATTAAAAGAATTTGCCATGCCGCTTTTATCACGTATTTTTTGGCTTATTTGCAGGGATTTTTCGTAGTAAAAGAAAGCAGAGTCGTAATTTAGTTTGCGTATGTAAATATTCCCGATGCTATTGAGGGCGGTGGCTTCTTTATTGCGATTTCTTAATTTTATGGAATTGTCGAGAAATTTTAGGTAATAAATTAGTGCTTCTTGATATTTTTCTTGTTTTTTGTAAATATTTCCGATATTCAAGAAAGCCGCTAAGTTTTGGGTTTTATTTGTATTCTCCTGAATTTTGATACTTTTTTGATAATATTCTAAGGCTTTTACCTCATTTTTTTGCGTTTCATAAATACCCCCTATATTACTCAGGCTCGTTGCTATTTTTACTTCATCGCCCAATTCCCTTTTTATAGCTAAAGATTTTTCATAATAACGCAAGGCTTGTGTATAAAATCCCCTTTTTTTGTAAACTACCCCCATGTTGTTCAGGATATTCGCTTCTTCAATTTTGTTGTTGGTTAGTTGAGTGATAGTTAAGGCTTTTTCGTAATGTGTGAGGGCTTCGGGATAGTTTCCCAAAAGATAGTAGATAGCGCCCATCGCATTCACAATCCTTGTTTGTTTTTCCATAAGTTTTAAATTTGCATACAAGAGTTCACTTTGTTGATAATACGTTAAGGCTTGCGGATATTTCGCCCCCACATAATACGTAGTGCCTATTCTGTAATAAGCAAGGGCTTTACCATACAAAAAATCGATTTTTTCACTCATCTGCAAGGCTTTTTGGGCAAGTGCAATGGCGGTATCGGGATTGCTTCTTGTGTATTGTTTAGAAATATCGCACAAAGCATCGATGCGCGTCGTGTCGTGCTTGGCGGTTTTGTAAACTGTATTTAGGCTGTCCAACACGGCTTTTTTTTGGGCAAAAGCCACAACAGAAATGCCAAAGTAAAAGTATAACAGAATGATAAATAGTCGCATATACTATTACGATTTTGGAATAGGCTTGAAAATCAAGAATCATCACCTAAAAAGATGAAGTTAAGGAATGATTGACATTGTTTCAAGTTTGTCGAAAGTTAAACTAAAAAACAGCAATTCTCAACTTGACAAAATACATTTCAGTATTTCAAATTGAGAATTGCTGTTAAAAGAAAATTTTTTATACGAAAACCTTGATTTTCAATGGGTTAAAATTCGTTTTGATTTTAGTCAATCACATTCACTACGAATTCATCTCCGACTTCGTTACGGATTAGTTTGCCAGTTTGTGCATCAATTTCAAAAGGCGATTTATCCCCAAAATTGAAGCCTGCATTTCCATAAACGACACTATTTTTGATTTCTGCCGTCAGGTCATAATGCGTATAATTAGCTAATTCCCAGTGTTTTATCAAACCTCTTTTGGTTTTCTTGAAGCACGTAATGCTGTCGGATGTTGTTCCTAAGATATATTTTCCATCCTTCAGAATTTCATCATAAAGAGCCTCAATTTGGGTTTTGTCAAATGTTCTCATGAAATTGGTATTTAATGTGTATCAATTAAGCGATAATTGTACGGCAGCGGGTCATTTTTTTGTGATTTCTTGACTG
This sequence comes from uncultured Cytophagales bacterium, assembly GCA_964577275.1. Lineage (GTDB taxonomy): Bacteria > Bacteroidota > Bacteroidia > Cytophagales > Thermoflexibacteraceae > UBA2561. Next base: position 1,638 of record CAZNYR010000175.1, read on the forward strand.
CGCCCACAAAAGTAGGTCAAATATTGCGCCTAAAATGATATACTCTTTTTATCAGGGGCATAATTACAAAAATTATTGTATAATTCGTATGAATAATATGAATTTATGGTTAAAAGTACGATAAAAAAATAAAATAGTCGATTTTGCGATTTTTTGAAAATTATTTTTGGGTTTCTGCAAAAAAAGCCAGAAAAATCGGTTTTATTCAGAAAATTCACGCAATTTTAGTGTGGCGAATTTCGTGTGGCGAAGATGCAAAAATTAAGATGGAATTTATCTTCTTGTATCAACTTTGAATTTCCGAATTATTACATAACTTACTCATAATCAATCTATTAAAATGGTCAAACCGATACGTATTTTATTATTTTTATTTTATATTGGCTGTATTTCATCGGTCATTATGGTGGTTTCTCCCGGCGAAATCACGGTAGCCGATTCGCTGTCATTTGATGTATTTACGTTTGATGCTGTGTACCAACCGCCCGATGCTTCGGAGCAGCCCGCCGACATTACCGACATTGTGGCGAATACCCAAGCCAACGTAGAAAACTTTGAAAATCAGGCAGATACAAATGTCATATCCAGTCCAAATGCTGCACCCGATACGACCAAAATCAAAACTTTTGAGCCTTCGGCGGAGCCACGTCAGTTGATTGAATATCCCGATAGCACGCGATTTGTACTGGACGATTTTTTTAATTCATTACAAAATCTATCTGAAAATCAGCAACTTATACGTGTGGTTCATTATGGAGATTCCCAACTCGAAGGCGATAGAATTACCCAATATTTGCGTACTCGTCTGCAAAAACAATTTGGCGGATGCGGTGTCGGGCTTGTGCCATTACTCGAAAAACAGGCAATTCGTTCCACTTTGCATACGTATCATTCGCCCAATATGAAAAAATATGGGTTGATGGATAATAGCAAAAGTTCAAAACGAACTTATGGACTTTTGGGCGGGATTTTTACGTTCACGCCTGCCAATTTATCCAAAGATTCGGAGCAGGAATACGCCACCTACACCCGTTTTCGGAAGTCAAAATATGATGCCAAAACCGATACGCATACCAAAATTGAAAATGTAAAAATCTTATACCGTGCAAACCGAAATCTATATGCCGATGTGTTGCTGGAGGAGGATTCTTCGTTCAAGGATATTTTTGCGCCCAACGAAAATTTTGCTGTTGCCAAAATGGACTTAAATGCTGATTTTGAGAAACTTACGATTAATTTTAAAACCAAATCGGATACCGAATTATATGGCGTGGCGTTGGACTGTCATCAAGGAATTGCCGTAGATAATGTGGCTTTGCGAGGCTGTGCGGTGGTCGATTTTCGGAGAACAAGCGGGGCTTTCTTGCGGAGTCAATTAGAGAAAATGAATGTTAAATTATTAGTATTACAGTTTGGAGTCAATGTTGTACCAAATCCCGTCAAAAATTACAATTTTTACGAAACTATGTTTTATAATCAGCTCAAATACGTGAAAGCTTTGATGCCCGAACTCAGCATTTTGGTTGTTGGTGTGTCGGATATGTCCTGTCGTCGAGGCGGTCAGTATGTATCTTATCCTAACGTTACGCTCATTCGGGATGCCCAAAAACGGGCGGCATTTCGGGCGGGATGTGCTTTTTGGGATTTATATTTGGCAATGGGTGGCGAAAATTCGATGCCCGCTTGGGTAAGCGCCAAGCCTTCCTTGGCGAATAAGGATTACACCCATTTTAATCATCGAGGCGCAAAACTGGTGGGCGAAATGCTCTATAATGCCTTAGCCAAAGAATATGAAAATTATGCGCTACGCCAAAATCAAGAATAATTTGAACATCAATAAACAAGGTTCAAACATAATGTTCACCACCATTAAGTTAAGGAAAGAGGCGAACTTCAACGTTTTTTGAGAACAATAGCTCAAAATCCCGAAAAATATCGCC
>CAZNYR010000176.1:0-3503 GCA_964577275.1 uncultured Cytophagales bacterium
GACCCATAATATGGATGCCCTCAATCGCCATTAATTGTACGATATTATAGCCTGCTTTTTTGATGCGTGGCAAAATATTATCGGCAAATTCTCGATATGTTCCGATTTTGGCTTCTTCCTGCCCCATCCCGACGTGTCCTTCGTAGATAAACAATTCGCCCAAATCTTTTGGCGAAAAACTTTGGTCTGTCCATTCAAATTCTTTTTCGGGATGCCAATGCTGTGCCGTAAAATTTTTGGTTTCGTCATCCTGCACCACACGGCGAATGTAAGCGGGGATGCGCTCGGTCGTGCGTCCGTCTTTACTATGAACTAGCACTTTAAGTAAACTTTCGTGCGTAAATTTATGGGCATACGTGGCATCATCCAAAAACAATGACCAGATGCCAGCCTCGTTTTTTTCCATCGGATTTGCCGTCCGATTCCAGTCATTGAAATCCCCAATCAAATACAAGGCTTCGGCATTTGGAGCCCATTCTCGGTAGTGCCAGCCTTTTTTTTCGGGGTCATAATTAAAGCCAAAATAAAGGTAAGCGGAGGCAAATTGGTCTAACGAACCATAATATTCGGAAAGACTTTTTGTCAAACTCTCAAAACGGTTTTTACGCGCAATAATATCTAATTCGGCAGGGGCAAGCCAGCCATCATCTTCAACGAGCTTAGGTCGTGGTATTTCGACAGGTACGGGGTTTGTGGATATTTTCATAGTCATCTGTTAATGAATCGTTTGGTGATGTTTTCGTTTGTAAAACTAAGAAAAAATAAATAGAATTATGGGGAAACACAAAAACGGCAATGATGCCGTTGGAAATTATGGAATTTATCAAATTATGATTGACGATGTGATTTACAAAATCAACAAATTCTCCTATTCAAATTCATCAGCAAGCCCGAAAACTACGCAAAAAATATGTCAAACAAAACGTCTTTTATATCCTTTTGGAAGAACTTTTAGGTTCGACAACTTCACACGCTAAAAAAAACGTAAAGGTGCAAGAATTGGAGATTTATATTTGTATAAATGGCACGGATTCGGAAAGTTCAATTCAGCAAATTACAAGCAAAAATACGGATGAATATTTGGATTGCTTACTCAAAAGTGGTCAAAAAAGTAACGGAAATGCTTTTTGTAGAAATGGATTTGCAGGTTTTTACAAAGGAGTTTTTTTCGTGCTTGAAAGATGTTTTAAAACCGTATCAAATTCCTGTCGAAAGTCTTGAATTAACACAAAATTCAGTCCTTGAAATCTTGCAAAATGATTCGGAAAAATACATTTGAAAAAGAAAATGAGGCTAAAAATGCGGGCGGTTTTGGATAAAGCTGTGCAGGAAATTGCTTGATAATTACACGAATTTCGTATCTTTGAAACATAGAAAATCAAAAAAGTAATGGAAATAGCAGCATTAAAATTGCGATTGATTCAATTGATTTTGGATATTAATCATCAGAAAATTTTAGAGCAATTAGAAAATGACATTTCTGATTCTGACGAAACCCACAAGACAAAACCCACGACAAAACCCACGATTTCAATCGTGGGTTTACGCACCTGTATCAAAGATACCACAAACCCAAAGTCCGCTTGATAATTCATCATTCCACCCAAATATTTTTCAAAAATACTCTGCACGCATAACATTTTTTAGTATCTTTGAGAAAATTATGTACGCATAATTAATAAGTTGTAATCAACGATAAAAATCAATACATTGGGCAATTAGACCTGCCAAGTTTTGAAAACCTGGCAGGTCTAAGGTCTAAGAAAAGACTTCAATGAATTTTGTACGAAAAATTACAAACCTCATTTTTAAAGTCCGAAAAAAGTAAAAAAATACCTTTTTCAATCGAAACCAAAACACGCAAAATTTAACATGAAAAGAAGCATTAAAAAAGTCGCCGTATTGGGTTCTGGCGTGATGGGAAGCCGAATCGCCTGTCATTTTGCCAATATTGGCGTGGAAGTTACCTTGTTGGACATCGTGCCTTTCGAGCTGAATAACACCGAAAAAGCCAAAGGTTTAACCCTCGAAATTCCTGCGGTACGAAACCGTTTGGTAAACGATGCGTTGGCATTTGCCTTAAAATCAAAGCCTTCGCCAATTTATGATAAAAAGTTTGCCAGCCGAATCAAAACGGGAAACTTTACCGATAACATGAATCTCATCGCTGATGCCGATTGGATTATTGAGGTGGTTGTCGAACGTTTGGACATCAAAAAACAGGTCTTTGAGCAAGTCGAAAAGTACAGAAAATCAGGCACTTTGATTACGTCAAATACGTCTGGGATTCCAATAAATTTGATGCTCGATGGTCGAAGTGCAGATTTCAAAACGCATTTTTGCGGAACGCACTTTTTCAATCCGCCCCGTTATTTACGCTTATTGGAAATTATTCCTTCGCCCGAAACCGCCCCAGAAGTTGTTAATTTCTTGATGCACTATGGCGATTTGTACTTAGGTAAGAAAACTGTACTTTGTAAAGATACGCCCGCATTTATTGCCAACCGAGTTGGGGTGTACGCCTTGATGTCGGCGATGCACACGACCGCCAAGATGGGTTTGACCGTCAGTGAAGTTGATAAATTAACAGGTACAATTATCGGACACGCCAAATCCGCCACATTCCGAACTTCGGATGTCGTGGGCTTGGATACAACAGTAAACGTATCAAACAATTTGTATCAGGCACTGACCCAAGATGAAAGCCGAGAGACGTTTAAGTTGCCAGAAATTGTCCAGAAATTATCCGAAAATAAATGGTTGGGCGATAAAACAGGGCAAGGATTTTTTAAGAAATCAAAAAACCCAGAAGGCAAACGAGAAATCCTTGAATTGAACCTTCAAACCCTTGAATATCAGGCTCGAACAAAAGCAAAATTTGCTTCTTTGGAAAGCGTAAAAGACATCGAAAACCCCAAAGAACGCATCAAAATTTTGTTGAATGCCACAGACAAAGCGGGCGATTTTTATCGAGAAACATTTTATGATTTATTCAAATATGTGAGCCATCGAATCCCCGAAATTTCGGACGAATTGTATCGTATTGATGATGCGGTTTCGGCTGGATTTGCGTGGGAAGTTGCGCCATTCCAAAAATGGGATATTTTGGGCGTTCGGGAAACCGTTTCTAAAATGGAAAGTGCTGGTTATCAGCCTGCTAAGTGGGTTCATGAAATGTTAGAAGCGGGTTTTGAAACCTTTTATTCTTCGGAAAACGGAGCGACAACCTATTACGATATTCCTTCAAAATCATATAAAAAAGTACCGGGTACAGAAGGGCTTATTTTATTAGATAATTTACGCAAAACAAATAAGGTTTGGGGCAATTCTGGTGCTACTTTATTTGATTTGGGCGATGGCGTTTTAGGCTTAGAATTTCATACCAAAATGAATTCTTTGGGCGCGGAAGTTTTGCAAGGAATTAACACAGCAATCGACAAAGCGGAAAAAGAATTTAGAGGCTTAGTCATTGGAAATGAGGGACAAAACTTCTCGGCAGGCGC
>CAZNYR010000177.1:0-3420 GCA_964577275.1 uncultured Cytophagales bacterium
GATGTACGGGACAAACAAACTGTTTTTCAGGAAGTTAGCTCGTTATCTGGCGTTTTTTCCGAAATTGATATTTTGGTTAATAATGCTGGAAATGCACATGGATTATCTTCTTTTCAGGATGGCGATTTGGATGATTTTGATGCCATGTTGGATATTAATGTCAAAGGCTTAATTTATGTAACTAAAGCTCTTATTCCACAAATGATTGCTCGAAAGTCAGGTCAAATCATCAATATTGGTTCGATTGCAGGCAAAGAAGTTTATCCGAATGGGGGAGTATATTGTGCTTCCAAATTTGCCGTAAATGCGTTAAATCAGGCGATGCGTCTTGATTTTCATGCACACAACATTCGTGTAGGTTCGATTAATCCGGGCTTGGTCGAAACGGAATTTTCGGAAGTGCGTTTTAAGGGTGATAAAGAGCGTGCCAAATCAGTTTATACGGGCTATGAACCCTTGCAAGCGGAGGATATTGCCCGTGTGGTATGGTTTATGGTAGAATCGCCTCCGCACGTTACAATTTCTGATTTAACGATTGTCCCCACGGCGCAAGCAAGTGCTACGCTTGTCTATAAGAAGAAGTAAATAATAAAATCCTGTAAATCAGTTGTTTACAGGATTATAGTTTATAAATATTTTTCTTGAATGACATCCACCGTATCAAAAACGCGCGCCGATTCGCTGGGTTCTCCAATGGCTTCAAACCGCCAGTTGCCGCCCTCTTGTCGGATAAATTTGCCCATAATCATAGAAACGTGTCCGGCAAACGTATCGTCTGCGGATAAATTAAAATTGACCAAGACGGTATCGACCCGCTGTGGTGTTCCTTCAAAAACCCTTACTTTGGAGTATGGAATGATGGAAAAATCCTGTTTTTGGTAACTATTTAGGAACAAAACAATGGTGTGTGCCTCATCCGAAATTTTGCTAAAATTAATAGTAATGACCTCATTATCAAGTCCATCATCGCCACCTTCATCGCCCGTGAGGTCATCGCCACTATGTCGGATGGCACCGTCTTTGGAGCGAATTTGTTTAAAATAAATGGTGTCTAATAATTTTTTATTGACATCAAAAACAGCAGCACTTCCGTCCAAATCGACATCCTCGTTTGCACTCAGGAGTCCGAAAAAACTTTTCTTTTTGATTGCGCCCCAGTTAAGTCCTACGCAAACTTTTTCGAGTTTTCCGCCGCCAGACTTTTCTAAATTAATGCCTGCGCCTTTTTTTAAATCTATTGCCATATTTTATGCGTATTTATCGACAAATCCCTGTAAACCATTCGTATATCCTTGTCCGACTGCCATGAATCGCCAATCGCCATTTTTGCGATAAAGACGACCAAATTCGACAGCGGTTTCGTATGAAAAATCCTCATCCAAATCGTATTGAGCGATTTCTGCATTATTGTCCAAATTATAAATGCGAATATACGCATTCTTGACTTGCCCAAAATTCTGATTTCGTACCTGTGCATCATGTATCGTAACGACAAATAAAATTTCGGTAACATCTTCCTGCACTTTGGATAAATCCGCCTCCAGAGTTTCGTCATCGCTATCGCCAACTCCCGTCCGATTATCGCCTTTGTGCGTGAGGGCAGCATCTGGCGAACGCAAATTATTATAAAACACAAAAAATTCATCCGTAGGAATTTTGCCTGATTCGTTCAGCATGAATGCCGAGGTGTCTAAATCAAATGCACCTCCGTAATCGCTTACGTCCCAGCCTAATCCAACGCCGACTCGCACCAGTTCTGGAGCCTCTTTTGCTAAGTTAATTCGCCCACCTTTTTTCAAATTTATTGCCATTATGAATTTATAAATTAAATTTCGGTAAGATTAAATAATTATAACTATTTGATAATCAAAAAATTATACTTCAATCAAGCCAAAAAACAGATTTGTTTTTATACTTAAATTTGATTCTAATTTATCAAAAATATCGCCAAAGCGCAACATGATGCCAAAAATTTAGGCATATTTTTCCTGAATCACATCCAATGTATCCAAGATACGCCACGTTTTGGTGGGTTCTCCGATGGCATTAAATGTCCAGCTGTCTTGGTCATCGACCCAAAATTTACCCATGACCATCGAAACATAACCCGAAAATCCTTTGTCAGACGATAGATTAAAGTCTGCCAATACTTCATCAACTTTACGTGGACTTCCCTCAAAAATTCGGATTTTGGAATACGGAATATCCGAAAAATCCTGCTTTTTATAACTATTTAAGAACAAAACAATGCTTCGCGCATTGGGCGTAATTCGTTTAAAGTCAATCGTAATGACCTCATTATCAAGCCCATCATCGCCGTGTTGGTCGCCTGTGAGGTCATCGCCACTATGAACTACGGAGCCATCCTTAGAACGTAAATTGCGAAAATAGACCACTTCAATAAGTTTCTTGTTTTGGTCATAAATGGCGGCACTGCAATCCAAATCTACGTCTTCGGTCTGTTCAAGCAGTCCAAAAAGTACTTTTTTTCGGATTGCGCCCCAGTTAATCCCGACACAAACCTGATGTTTGTCGCCCGATTTCATCAGATTAATCTGCGAGCCTTTTTTCAAATCAACAGCCATCTTTTATATATATTTATCGACAAATCCTTGTAATCCATTTCCGAACCCTCTTCCAGTCGCCATAAATCGCCAGTCGTTATCTTTCTGGTAAATACGTCCGAACTCAATGCCCGTTTCGTAAGAAAAATCCTCTTCTAAGCTATATTTAGCGATTTCTTGGTTATCTTCTATATTATAAATACGGATGTAAGCATTCCGCACCTGTCCAAAATTTTGCTTTCGGGATTCCGCCTCATGAATAGTAACGATAAACAAAATTTCTATAATATCTGAGCGCGTTTTTGTCAAATCTACGATTAATGATTCGTCATCGCCCTCGCCTGCTCCCGTCCGATTATCGCCTGTGTGTTCCACCGAACCATCCGGAGATAGCAGGTTATTGTAGAACACAAAGAACTCATCTTCAGGGGTTTTCTGGCTTGTATTAAGCAAAAAAGCGGAAGCATCCAAATCAAATTGTGCGCCTCCATATTCATTCACATCCCAACCCAACCCTACGCCGACTTTTCGGACTTCGGGCAAATCTTTGGTCAAATTAATACGTCCGCCTTTGCGTAATTCAACTGCCATTTTTTGGGTAAATTAATTAAAAAACTAAGAAAAATTCAAATTTTTATGAACTTTTTTGGCTCATTCATTTTCAAAAAATATTTTCTAAAGCTAAATATTTTGATTTGGAAAAACAAGTTTCTTGTAAGCATATCTGTCAAAATTTTGTTTCTTGATAAAATTTTAATCTATTTTTGTATTATTTTTAAGGAAAATCACGATGAATCAATTACCGTTATTACCTACCGGACAACAGGATTTTGAAGAACTCCGCAAACTAAAAATG
>CAZNYR010000178.1:0-2424 GCA_964577275.1 uncultured Cytophagales bacterium
AGCTCGTAAAAATTTCTCTTAAATAATTTTTAAATAATCATCAAAATGAAAAATATAATCATCACAGGAAGCAGTAACGGATTTGGTTTGAAAGCTGCGAAAGATTTTGCCGATAAAGGCTATCAGGTTTTTGCGACAATGCGTAATCCAAGCGGAAAAAATGCCAATGCAAAAGCAGAATTAGAGAGCCATTCTACACAAATCAAAGTGATAGATCTGGATGTTACCAACGATGCTTCGGTAAAAGAAGCTATGTCAACTATTCTTGCAGAAGCAGGAAATATTGATGTACTTATCAATAATGCAGGGATTATGTATCTGGGAATTACCGAAGCATTCAGCATTGAGCAAGCAAAATTCCAGATGGAAACCAATTATTTTGGGGCTATTAGAGTGATGCAAGCTGTTTTACCTTCTATGCGCAAAGCTGGTTCTGGTTTAATTATCAATACTTCTTCGTTGGTTGGTCGTATATCGATACCATTTTTTGGAACATATACCGCTACTAAACACGCTTTAGAAGGGTATTCACAAGCATTACGTTATGAGGTTTCTCCTTTTGGCGTTGATATTGTCTTGGTTGAACCCGGACCATTTGGCACAGGATTATTGGCATCAGGTCAAGCTCCTGCAAATAGCGAAGTTTTAGCCACTTATGGTGATTTGGCAGGTATCCCAACGGCAATGGGTGAAAATTTTGCTCAGATGTTACAAAGCGAAGATGCTCCCGACCCGCAATGGGTAGTAGATGCCTATTTGAAATTGGCGGATTTACCTTTTGGAAGTCGTCCTACAAGAACGGTTGTTGGTATCGCTTGGGGTACTGACCAAATCAATAACTTAACTCAACCTATTCAAGACAGAGTTTTGAAAGAAATGCAACTCGATACTGTTTTGGGTGGTGTTTCTGCTTAATCATTAAGATTACCTTCAATTTAATAAAATCACAAGGGTTTCGGTTCTTGTGATTTTTTTTGGTCTTGGTTTTCTCAAATTGGCTAACGGTCTGGGTATTGCCGAAGGCGGGGATTAAAAGGCACTTCACAGAAACTTTGAAGATTAATCACTAAACCTGCCATTTTGTCAAACTGCTGTTAGCCGTTCGATGTTTTTATTTTGCAAAGATAGTCTTTTTATAATTGCTACCTTTAGTCGGTTGTAAAAACTTTGGAAATGATATTCAAAACAATGACGTACTTATTACGATTTAAACCAAACCTAAATTACACAAATGCGCTCTTAATCGAAATAAAACGCCTACATTTATTGCTCATTATTTCGTACTTTTGCCTCCATGAAACAGCTCATTTCTGTGTATTTTGCGGTACTAATTCTGACAAGTTCGCCCTTCCAACGTGAATTGGGATGGGTACAAAAAGTTAGTGCTTTTGCCCTGCATTACATCGAGCATTTGGCACAAGAAAATATAGGAATTGTCGAATTTATTACATTGCATTACCAAAACCCCAAACATCACCAAGAAGACCACGAAACGCATCAAAATTTACCGTTTCAAGACCATGCTCATTTCATGAGTAACATCCTGATTTTGAATGTGTTATTATACAAATCATTTGAATTTTCGTTCCATCCAAAACTCCTTTGGATTGTCCATCCCGAAAAGAATTTTTATAATTCTGTACCTCGTATGCTTTCGCTTTCGGTCAGCATCTGGAAGCCTCCTCGTGCCTAATTTTTTCCTGCTTTTTTTTCCAAAATTTTCGCAAAAAAAGTCTGCTCAATACGATAATACCTTCGTATTTCATGATTTTTCTGTTCGATAAAAATAGTTTCGGTCAAGATTACGACTTGAAAATAGAAACGTTTTGCGATTATTTAGGATAATTTCTTTGTAAAATACTATTTTACTATTTTTTTCATCGCAAAATATTACCTTAAAATGATAGATAAACTCATGGCTTTCTGCATTCAGAATAAGCCCATTGTTTTATTTTTTACGTTGGTTTGGGTGGCTTGGGGTGGTTATTCCCTCACACAAATTCCGATGGATGCCGTTCCCGACATTACCAACAATCAAGTGCAATTAATCACGCAATCACCCAATTATTCGGCGCAAGAAATCGAACAGCTCATCACCATGCCCTTGGAATATGCGCTGGCAAATGTGCAACACGTTGAGGAAATTCGCTCGATTTCACGTTTTGGAATTTCAGTAATTACGGTGGTTTTTGAAGATGACGTGAATATTTATTTAGCTCGTCAATGGATTAATGAACAAATCAAAAATGTACAAATTTCATCTGAAATAGGAATCCCCGAAATGACTCCGATTACAACGGGTCTGGGCGAAATTTATCAATATGTGCTTCGTCCCAAAGAAGGCTACGAAACTCAATATAACCCCATGAAATTGAGGACGTTACAAGATTGGTTGGTCAAAAGACAACTCGCAGGCGTGGCAGG
>CAZNYR010000178.1:2434-3041 GCA_964577275.1 uncultured Cytophagales bacterium
CAATAGTTTTGGCGGATTTGTCAAGCAATACGAAGTGGCAATCCGTCCTGATATGCTCAAATCTTACGGCGTAACGCTAAACGAAGTGTACGAGGCTCTTCAAAAAAACAACGAAAGTACGGGCGGAAGTTACATCGAAAAACAACACCAAGCCTATTTTATTCGGGGCGATGGTATGGTCAAAAATGAAACCGAAATCGGACAAATTGTCATCAAAAATATCAACCGAACACCTATTTTGATTCGGGATGTCGCTCAAGTTCGGCTCGGAAATGCCGTCCGATATGGTGCCATGAGTCAAGATGGAAAAGGCGAAGTTGTGGGCGGAATCGTGATGATGCTCAAAGGCGCAAACTCCAATCAGGTCATCGAAAATGTCAAAAAACGCATCTCGCAGGTTCAGAAAAATCTGCCCAAAGGTGTGGAAATTGTACCATTTTTAGACCGCTCCGAGTTGGTCGGCAGAGCCATTAATACCGTCAAAACCAATTTGTTAGAAGGTGGTTTGATTGTCATTTTTGTCTTGGTTTTATTTCTTGGCAACTGGCGAGCGGGCTTGGTCGTGGCTTCGGTCATTCCGTTGGCGTTATTGTTTGCTTTGGGCATG
>CAZNYR010000179.1:0-2944 GCA_964577275.1 uncultured Cytophagales bacterium
GTTTTTTGGTTAGGATTATTACTTAACATAAGGAAATAGGGAAACAAAAAAGACCCTATTTTTGCCCCAATTCACAACTTTTTGGCAATTTATACTACTTTTTTACACTTATTCTATTGATAATCAATCAGATAAAAACTTTTTCAGGGACGACTATCTATAATTTATTGATTTTCAGTTTTCAGAGGCATACGAGGACGCAATGCCTGACAGCATCCGAAGCCACTGGCTGTTTTTTCGCCAAATCCTGCATCATAGCCACATTTCAATAATTCAGGATGTGTACTACGATAGGTATTTCGTAAGTTTTCAAAAAAATAATCATCATAATCCAGCTCGGTTGGCGATAAATATTTGGGAATTAATTTGCCATTGGCGCATTGTTGCGGTCTGGAAATACAAATCGGACTTTGCGCCCGAAACCGAATCGGCGCATCAAAGTTGGGGCGGTTTCCGACATCGACCGAAGTAACTTTAAAAATACCCACATTCCAGCCATCCGAACTCAAGCGCAGTTCTTGATTAAGAAAAATGCCCTGCACGAATTTTTCGGTAATCTCATCAACATACATCGAAACTTCCAGACTGATATTTCTGGAGTTGATTTTCAGGAGGTTATCCACAAGGGTCTTGTTTAATTTTCAAATTAAGACGAAAGCGCATCCTGATTCTATTTTAGTGCGATTATGAATTAAGTCATACCAAATATTTCGTACCAATAAAAAATAATAATTTGAAAATCAACAAATTACACCTAAAACAAAAGTACGAACTAAATTTGAATTGGTTACTCTAAACTTTCCAAAAATAATAACTTTTTCCGAAAAAAATTTACGAAAAAAGTCCTACAAAAATACACTTGTATCATTGCGCTCCACCCCAATTATTTTCTTTTTAAACCACCGTTTCTGACGAATCTCGTACAAAATAATGCTATCATGCCGTACATCCATCATGTCTTTGGCACGCATCAAAAGTTCCTCCAACTGCCCTTCTCGTATCGACCCTTCAAAAACGCTATTCTGTACCCATGTCAAATATTCCCGACACAATTTTAGCATTTTTCCAACTCGTTTTTCACCAATATCATACACTAATATTACAAACATGATTTTTTTGAGTTTATGTCTTTAAAAAAGTTAAAAATTCACATAATTACTTCATAAGATTATTTCAAAGAATAATCTTAGATACGTGCTGTTTTACCACGTCGCCTGAAACGGTTTATACGTAACTCCTTCGAGAATATGTTTCAAGATTTTATGACATTCCAACCGAATCAAATACCGATACGATACATTTTTGCTTAAATTCGGAATATTTACAGTCTTATTCATAAGTATATCCCAATGCTTATCAAAGATGCCCACGCCAGCCTTACTCAACATACAACCCTCCAAAGACTTTGTAAAATGCTTTTTCTGTAATGTATTGGTATTCAATAACTTAATAACCAATCTATCCACATAAATTGGCTTGAAAATCTCGGCAATATCCAAACACAAGGAATAACGCCTATCACTGGGTTCATGCAAAAAACTAATCGTTGGGTCAAGTCCCGTGTGATAAAGTTGGCGTTTACATTCCGCATAACATTTCATATTGCCAAACGAAATCAGTGCATTGACTTCATTAGAAGGGGGCTGTTTGCCACGTCCATTCATTTCAAAATTCTGAATAATTTTGTCAAAACAACTGTAATAAATTCGTCGAATACTGCCTTCAATTCCCATGAGTTGGGAAATTTCGGTACTGTGAGGAATTAACGCTTTAAGTTTTTCAATTTCAAGAATTTCGCCTTCTAAATTTACGCCTCTACTGGCACGATATTTCAGCACACGAATCATATTGAGCGTGCCGCCCGACACAAAACATTGCGCCAAGTTTATACGTTGTTGTGCATCCAAATAATGCTTCGCCTGATGAACGTGCGTGCGCCCCGATAACAAGCCTGGGCGAGGCATGAACGACCCCGAATAGTTTTCATAATAATCAAAAAAATGCACCGAAACGCCAGCTTTGCCGAGTAGTCGCATGACTTCCGAATTAAAATTGACCTGCGCCATGACATAAAGTTGTTCGGTAGTTTGGAGCGGAATGACTTTTTTTTGTCCGGTGGGTTCGCCTTTTTCGTCATGCAAACACAAAAAAAGTGTATTGTCCTTGCGCTGTAATCGACCGGGATTCAGCAGATAATAGGTTTTATCCATGATGTTTTTTTTAGGTTTATTAGATTTGTCAAGTCTAAAATCTGAGATTATTCCACAAAACAATAATCGTGATAACTACATGATTTACAGTAGTTTTTACGGACAACTTCGGGGCATTTTTCGGACTGCATGAGTTGTTGAGTTTGCCGAATTTTGTCTTCGAGTATTGGGATGTCATCTTCCTCCAATCGCACTTCACGGGTGATGTGTTGTTGGGGATATTCGAGGATGCCATAATTAGCTTTGATGCCGTGCCTACGCAATTCGTACAAATAAAACTGGACTTGTAGGATGTGTGCTTTTTCGAGTTTGGGTGATTTTTTAATTTCGTGAACGATGCCATGTTCGGGGTCATAAAAATCAATTTTGATATTTTCGATATGCACTTCGGTATATTTGGCGGCACGTCTGGGATAACTTTTTTCATGTAAGTTTTTGCCTTGTTTAACCAAATCCGAAGTCTGTTCCATACAAATATCATGGCTAAACAGCCATAACTTACGCCGACACACTTCCAAATAATTCAACTTGCTTGCCGTAACCTCTTTCATAACGGTAAATTTTTAGGGTTTTGGGTAATTAAATACTTTGATATATGGTAAATGCTTTTGATGCGCTCACGCTTTGCAAAGGAAGCGTAAGAATTTCTTTTTTCCGTTTGGTAGTTTTAGAAGAAAAATTGCTGACATTCTCAAAGATTGCTTTTTCATCAAAGTCATCATACTCTTGTAGGA
>CAZNYR010000180.1:0-2943 GCA_964577275.1 uncultured Cytophagales bacterium
CCATGCTGGTTCAGATGGCTTTTTTTGGAGCTTATTTTATTATTTCTTTGCTTTATTTTATTGTTTCGGTGGTTTCTGGCGACCCTATCGCCAAATTTGGCTACAAAAATGCCATCATCGTAGGATTGTTGATTGCGGCTTTTGGTTGCGTACTTTTTGTGCCTGCCGCCGAATACGAATCGTATGCCTTTTTCTTGGGCGCATTATTTATTTTGGCTTCGGGCGTTACCATTTTGCAAATGGGCGCAAATCCCTATGTTTCTCTGCTCGGCAAAGCCGAAACTGCTTCGATGCGCCTAAATCTGACGCAGGCTTTCAATTCTTTAGGCACGACAGTCGCTCCGATTATTGGGGGCATCCTGATTCTGGGGGCGGTCAGCGAAAGTGCGGGCGCAAGTGCCGTTAAAATGCCTTATATGGCATTGGCTGGAACACTTTTGGCGTTGGTTGCTTTGATTGCTTTTTCAAAATTGCCCCGAATTGGTGCATCCCAAAATCAGAATGAAAACGCTCCGAAAGGCAAAGGCGCAACGCATTATCCACATCTGGTATTGGGCGTAATTTGTATTTTTATGTATGTCGGAGGCGAAGTTTCGGTCGGAAGTGCGGTGATTAATTATTTAGGATTGGAAAATATTGCGGGATTAAGCGAAGCCCAAGCGCATCCATACTTGTCATTATTTTGGGGCGGTGCCATGATTGGGCGATTCTTTGGCGCAGTATTTTTGCAGAAATCCGAGAAAAATGTAGGCTATTTTCTTAAAGTAGGTGGCGTGATAGTTTTTGCCTTTTTGTTGGGCTGGTATTTGACCAACGATTTGAATTTGGCATTTTCATTCTTGGGTTTGGTGGCGATAAATGTAGGCGCATTTTTGGTCGGACAAAGCCATGCAGGACGAACCTTAGGCATTTTTGCCTTGATTGTCGTTACGATGATTTTGATAGGTATTTTCGGGTCGGGAACACCTGCAATGTGGGCGATTGTCGGCATTGGTTTGTTTAATTCGATTATGTTTCCGAATATTTTTACGCTGGCAATCAAGGATTTAGGTGTAGATACGGGACAAGGCTCATCACTTTTGATTATGGCGATTGTTGGCGGTGCGATTATTCCCGTTTTGATGGGTGCCGTAGCTGATGCCATCGGCATACAAATGGCGTTTTTTGTGCCGATTGTGTGTTATTTATACATCGCCTATTACGGATTTGTGGGGGCAACCGTGCGACGAAAATCCAAACTTTTAGACGTGGTTTAAAAATTCTTAGATTATGACAATATTCTGCTGTTGTCCGTATCTTCACAACTGATTCATTTTCAAGGTTTAAGGTTGGTTGTGTCCCCATCCACAGCCAACAGCAATGATAAAATTACAAATTTTTCAATAAAAATATGTTCTTTGAGTATGTGCCACAAAAAAAAACGACTTACAAAAGTTCTTTCGTAAGTCGTTGATAATCAATGAGAATCAAAGTGGGCCCACAAGGACTCGAACCTTGGACCATCTGATTATGAGTCAGATGCTCTAACCAACTGAGCTATGAGCCCTTCGCAATTTGCGATTGCAAAGGTATTATTTTTTTAAATTTTCTACAAAGAAAATCCGATTTTTGTTTTATTGCCCAATCGTTTCATCAAATCACAACGGAATGTTAGAAATTATCCGACCTCTTGTCCATTATTCATGCCATTTTATTGTGCCTTTGGGTTTGGCAAAATTATTTTTCCCCACACAATTTAAGCGAGCTTTCTGCCTGATAATCAGTACGATGCTTATAGATTTAGACCATTTATTGGTGCAGCCAATTTTTGACCCCAACCGATGTAGCGTAGGGTTTCATGTGTTACATTCGTTTCCTTTTCCCTTGTTTTATTTGGGTTTATTGTGGTTTCCAAAAACTCGTATTATTGGCGTAGGATTGCTTTTTCACTTATTGACCGATGAGTTAGATTGCTGGATGATGCATCATTTTTAGACATAGCCTAAGGCTTCGAGCTTATTTTTTTTGTGTCGCCAGTCAGGTTCTACCTTGACGTATTGCGCCAAAAAGACTTTTTTCCCGAAAAATTTTTCCAAATCCAGCCGAGCTTCCGTCCCTACTTTTTTGAGTTTTTCACCGCCTTTCCCGATTAAGATGGACTTTTGCGTTTTTCGTTCTACCAAAATATCAACCATAATACGGATAATTGTTTCTTCTTCCTTAAATTCTTGAACGACTACCTCGCAACTGTACGGCACTTCTCTTTTGTAATTCAAAAATATTTTTTCTCGTACAATTTCTGACACAAAAAAACGCTCGGGACGGTCGGTTAGTTCATCTTTCGGAAAATACGCCTGATGTTCAGGCAGATACTCTAAAAGTTTATCAAATAGAGGTTCAATATTAAATTTTTCGAGTGCCGAAATCGCAAATATTTCCGCTACTTTTTCAAGTTTTTCTTTCCAATAGTCAATTTTTTCGAGGACATCTTCTTGTTTGGCAATGTCTATTTTATTGATAATCAAAAAGATAGGGGTGTCTGTCTGACGTAATTTTCGGATAACTTCTTCTTCGTCATATTTTTCGTAAATATCGGTTACGAACAGAATTACATCCGCATCATCGACCGAAGTATTGACAAAATCCATCATGCGTTTATGCAATTCGTATCCCGGATTAATAATACCGGGCGTATCCGAATATACAATCTGAAAATCCTCGCCACTCATAATCCCCATAATTCGGTGGCGTGTGGTCTGTGCCTTGGAGGTAATAATAGATAATTTTTCGCCAATCATAGCATTCATCAGGGTTGATTTGCCTACGTTGGGTTTGCCGATAATATTGACAAAGCCCGCTTTATGGGGCTTTTGTATGTTTTCTTCCATAATTTATATAAATTTTAAAACAAAGATATTGTATTTTTCAATAAAGTTCGTACCTTTGCAGTCGCAAATCGGGAAA
>CAZNYR010000181.1:0-2589 GCA_964577275.1 uncultured Cytophagales bacterium
CCAGAAATAAGACCGTTCCACCCGCATGAGCGTGGTGATGGGGTTCGTGTGCCGAATGGATGTGGTGCGAAGATTCGACCGAAAACGCCAACAGTCCGCCCTCGGTAAAGGCATGAAAAAACACCGCCATAATAAAAGGTAAAGGATTGATTTTCAATAATTTATTGGTATCGTGTTCTGAGCCAAAAAACATTTCTAAGGCAATTTGTACCAAAAAACCCATCAATAACCAGAAACCGCTCTGATGCTTGTCGGTGCTATAAGCAAAGACCTCAGGCAATAAGTGAAGCATCGTAATGGTAAATAAGAATGCGCCACCGAAGGTCAATAAATCCTGCGAAAAACGCTGGGAAAGTTCCGTAAATCGGAACACTGATAGTCCCGCCAAAAAAGGAACAAGAAAGACCAAAAATGCCCAAGTCATCATAAGTACATCGAACTAAAATCCCTCACAGAATATGGAAATCTATGAGGGTTTATCCATTGATAATCAATATATTAATAAAAAAAATAAGGCGTTTAGACAAATTGGCGTACATCTTGGATTCGCCCCGTAACTGCCGCCACGGCAGCGGTCAATGGGCTTGCCAAAAATGTGCGTGCGCCTTGTCCTTGTCGCCCCTCAAAATTTCGGTTGGAAGTCGAAACGCAATACATTCCTGCGGGGACTTTGTCTTCGTTCATGCCCAAACACGCCGAGCATCCCGGCTCACGCAAATCAAAGCCTGCTTGAGCAAAAATCTTGTCTAACCCTTCGGCTTTTGCCTGATTTTCAACTTGCTTTGACCCAGGCACTATCCATACTACCGTATCTTTGGCTTTTTGTTTTCCCTTGACAAAATTGGCGACCGTCCGCAAATCTTCGATGCGTGAATTGGTGCAACTGCCGATAAAAACATAATCAATTTTTTTGCCTTTCATTGCTTCGCCTTCTTGCAAGCCCATGTACGCCAATGATTTTTTGAAGGAAGGAATCTCGGAGGCATCCGCCAGTTCGTCAGATTTAGGTACGGCATCGGTGATGGCAATGCCCATGCCCGGATTTGTGCCATACGTAATCATGGGGCTAATATCTTGAGCCTCAAAGTGATAGACTTTATCAAATTGAGCATCGGTATCCGTTTTGAGTGTTTTCCAATATGCCAAAGATTTTTCCCAATTTTCGCCTTTTGGTGCAAATTCCCGCCCTTTGATGTACTCGAATGTGGTGGCATCAGGGGCAATTAATCCGCCTCGTGCGCCCATTTCGATACTCATATTGCAGACCGTCATGCGCTCTTCCATACTCATATTTTCAAAAACTGTCCCCGCATATTCGACAAAATAGCCTGTTCCGCCGCCTGCGGTCAATTTAGAAATAATATAAAGAATCACATCCTTTGCCGAAACGCCTTTTTGGAGTTCGCCATCAATTTGGATGAGCATTCGTTTGGGTTTGTGTTGCAGAATACATTGCGTAGCCAATACTTGCCCGACCATGCTCGTGCCGATTCCGAAGGCAATCGCCCCGAATGCGCCGTGCGTGGACGTATGACTATCACCACAAACCATCGTCATGCCGGGTAATGTCAATCCTAATTCAGGACCAATCACATGGACAATGCCCTGATACGGATGCCCTAAGCCATACAATTCGATGCCAAAATCAGCGCAATTTTGGGTTAATTTTTCGACTTGCATCCGAGATAATTTTTCTTGAATGGGCAAATGTTGGTCTTTGGTCGGTACGTTATGGTCTGCCGTGGCGGTCGTTTGTTGGGGTCTAAAAACAGGCAAATTGCGTTGGCGTAACGTATCAAAAGCCTGTGGCGTGGTTACTTCGTGGATGTAGTGTCGGTCAATATAAAATACATCGGGATAACCTTCCTGTCGAGTTACGACGTGTTTCCCCCAAATCTTATCGAATAATGTCTGTCCCATAATCGTGCATATTTTTTAGAGTAAGGAAAACCCGATACGCAAGTGAGCCTATCGGGTTCTGTATTTGTGTCTAAAATTAGGTAAAAATCGGCAAATAAGTAATCCTTTAAAATTACTTGTGTTTAAAATCTGTAAAATTTATAATTAATTCTGTGCCGATATTGGCTAAACAACGATTGACCGCATAAAATAAGCTCTCTTTTTTATAGCGTATTTACTCGTCCCAAAACAAATTTAAACAAAAAAAAATATTTTTACTTGCATGTTTGTAACCACTGGATAGCAATTTCTCTACTTTTAAAATTTTGAATAAACAGATTATTATTAACATTTGCTTGGTAATTATCTATCGCCATTTTTCCAAAAATACTTTCAGGCAAAACCATTGCATGGTATTTAAGACCAGCAGAAATTAATTTTGGAACAATTTCCTTCGCAACCCAAGTGCTATCATTCAACGTTACAACTGCGTGCTTCCGTGTATCAGATAACAGTTTTTTGGTGTGATATTTTTCCACAGCTTTTAAAGTTTGAATAATTCCTTCTCTAAACTGCACAGAATTAGAGTAAGAATTCCATGTTTGAAGTAAACAATTATTCTCGGAATCATAAATAATTGAGGTTGTTTAAAAAGTCGCTCTTAAAAAGAGAAGAATGAATGCGATATAA
>CAZNYR010000182.1:0-1995 GCA_964577275.1 uncultured Cytophagales bacterium
GGGCTTGGTCGTGGCTTCGGTCATTCCGTTGGCGTTATTGTTTGCTTTGGGCATGATGCGCGTTTTTGGTGTTTCCGCAAATTTGATGAGTTTGGGGGCGATTGATTTCGGGCTGGTGGTCGATGGTGCGGTCATTATTGTCGAGGCGATTGTGCATCGTTTGTATGTTCAATTTCCAAATCAAACCCTTAGCCGTGCCGAAATGGATAGGCAAGTGCTTGATTCTTCTTTGCGTATCCGAAAGTCCGCCGCTTTTGGCGAAATTATTATTTTAATCGTTTATTTGCCAATTTTAACGCTGGTGGGCATCGAAGGCAAAATGTTCAGTCCGATGGCTAAAACAGTCGTTTTTGCGATTCTGGGCGCATTAATTTTATCCATAACCTACGTCCCCGCCATGACAGCACTGGTTCTGAAACGTAAAATCAAACACGAAATTAGTTTTTCAGATAAAATAATGGGCTTTTTGGAACGTATTTATCAGCCCATAATTCGGACAGCTTTGCGTCATCAATTTGTAGTTATCTTCCTGACAATCATAAGTTTTGGAGTTACTTTATGGATTTTTAGCCGAATGGGTGGCGAATTTATGCCTCAACTTGACGAAGGCGATTTGGCACTCGAAGTGCGCATGCCAACCGGGACAAGTCTGACGCAAACCGTCCAGACTTCTCAAAAAATTGAACAGATTTTGATGCAATTTCCCGAAGTCAAAACGTGCGTTTCAAAAGTTGGCACATCCGAAATTCCGACAGACCCCATGCCCATCGAAGCCAACGATTTGATGGTCGTTCTGAAAGATAAATCCGAATGGATAACAGCAAAAACCAAGGATGAACTCATCGAAAAAATGAAAAATGCCATCGCCGTCATCCCTGCCGTTCAGGTCGAGTTTCAACAACCGATTGAAATGCGATTTAATGAATTAATTACTGGCGTAAAATCGGATGTTGCCATCAAATTATATGGTGAAGATTTGACCCTATTAGCCGAAAAAGGTGATGAAATTGCACAAACTATCCAAAAAATTGAAGGTGTTACTGATATTAAAGTCGAATCTATACGAGGAGTACCTCAAATGCAAATCCAATATCAGCGCAATCAAATTGCAAAATACGGCTTACAAATTCAGGATATTAACCGACAAATTCGCATGGCGTTTGCGGGCGAAGTGGCGGGCGTAATTTATGAAGGCGAAAAAACTTTTGAACTCGTGGTGAGGTATGCACCCGAACTCCGAAATCATTTTGAAAATTTAGAAAATTTATATCTTGACTTGCCAAATGGTGGACAAATCCCGTTAAGTCAAGTAGCTCATATTCAGTTAGTTAATGCGCCTGTTCAGGTTTCAAGAGAAAATACACGCCGTTTAATGACCGTAGGGCTTAACGTGCGTGGGCGTGATGTCGAAAGTGCCGTACAGCAAATTAAAGCCCAATTAAACAACACAATTCAGCTGCCTGCCGGCTATTTTTTCGAGTATGGCGGGCAATTTGAAAATTTGGAGCGTGCCAGAAATCGCCTTTTGGTCGCTGTTCCTTTGGCTTTAGTACTGATTTTCAGTTTATTATACATGACTTTTCAATCTGCCAAACAAAGCCTTTTGATTTTTACGGCGATTCCGCTTTCGGCGATTGGAGGAATTTTTGCCCTGTGGCTTCGCCAGATGCCGTTTAGTATTTCGGCGGGAGTCGGATTTATTGCACTTTTTGGCGTGGCAGTTTTGAACGGAATTGTATTAATTTCTTATTTTAATGAATTGGAAATCAATGGATTACGAAATATTTATCATCGTGTTTTGGAAGGTACAAAAGTCCGTTTGCGTCCCGTCCTGATGACGGCAGCTGTGGCGAGTTTGGGATTTTTCCCGATGGCATTTTCGCAAGGAGCAGGCGCAGAAGTGCAAAAACCTTTGGCAACGGTGGTTATCGGTGGGCTGTGTACGGCTACTTTATTGACGCTGGTCGTGATTCCGATTTTGTACATTTGGCTTGG
>CAZNYR010000183.1:0-1978 GCA_964577275.1 uncultured Cytophagales bacterium
CTATGATTTCCATTGCGGTTTTGTAGTCGCATGATTCCCAAATCTTGACCAAATCAACGGCATTACCTTTATGATTATCCATCGCAAAATCATTGAACAGAATAAGCCCATCTTTGGAGAAAACCGAAAACGAGGCGTTTTTTTCGGCACGTAAGGGACTAACTTGTATTTTCTTTATCGGAATGTCGAGCGCAGTAAAAACCCGCTCCCCACCGTCCCCGCGAATCGCTCTCCAAACAGCATCAAAATTGATATGATTTTTCATGTAAGTTTATAGATAAAAATTGAAAGATTTTTTTTTGGATTCTTACTCTCCGTACGGTTTGTACGGTTTGTACGGATTGACTTATAAAAGTCTGGTAATGAGTAAATTACAAACAAACAAATCCGTACCGAATCCGTACGTTCCGTACGGTTTGTAAATTTAGTCCGTACGGCTTGTACGGATTGCGTACGGATTTAAAATCGTTTAAAGTATTGATTTTTAATTACTTGCAAACCAAACCGTACAAACCGTACAAACCGTACGTTACCCCAAAACCTTAGAGTAACGACCATGCGAAATGGATGTAAAGAAATCGGATTTTCGTAAGAATTTTTCGATTGCCGATTTTTTTAATCCATATTTTTCCCCCACCTGTACGGCATCATTGGTTTTGAACTCGTTTGGCAGTTCGGTGTAAATGGATTGTTTGTTTTGTGGCAGTCTAAAAATTTTATTTTCGGGATTTTGGAGTATATCATACACCCGTTCACCCGAATTTTTAAAATATTCGATGGTGGCGATGGATGCCTCTACGGCGCGCAATGAAATGGACTTCATTTCTGATTCACCACAAGCGAAAAACATTCCCTCGAATAATAAGGCAAAGCGAAACAAGTAAATTTGTAGTTTACTGTTTTGGCTGGCGTTCATTTCATCGTTTGCATCCCGTTGTAAATCAATCAATTCACATTTATAGGCATATAGTTTTGCTTTAGCGTCAGGGTCGGGGTGTAAGGTTTGGGGAGTCTCCGAATAAGGGGTATCTAACAAATGATTGATTATGCGTTCATAATCCACATACGCATTATAATCAATGCCCTCAAGGGATGGATATTCGGGGATAACATCTGTAGGATAAGTAAATAAAATGCGATGCAAAAAACCATTATTAGCGTTCCCGTTTTTGGTCAAATCTTGTAAAACACTGGGCTGTATGCCACCACAAACCGAAACAAACGGGTTTGAAAAATAAATATTTTCGTTCTTTCGGTCAATCGAATGACTTTGTTGGGACCATCCAGAAAGCCAACTTTCCGTTACGGCACCCGAATTATAGCGATTAAAATTCCCAAACCATGATTTTAATTCATCGGCGTGTACCCCTAAACCTTTGGGGTTGTTTTGATGGACAAAAGCCAAAGTTTCGGGCGTAAAATCTGTGAGCAAATGTTTACGTAATACGGGCTTGCTTAGGGAGTCGTCTTGGTCATCTTTGGATAGTCGTAAGTTTGCTTCATAATTAGATGCCTCATCACGATATTTATTGTATAACGATTCGTTACGCTTTTCGATGGGGTTTAAGGCAAAGCTCATAGGGGACGTTTTATTGACACCAGAGCCTCCCACATTAGCAAACCAAAACGAGGCTTTGCCACTATAATTTAAGGCGTTATACTCAAAACTATTACCCATTGCTACGGATAAGGCAAACATGATAGAAGTGCCTGTAAAATCAATAGGGAATTGTTTTTTTGATTTGGTTTCCTTTACAATTCTCTGCAATTTTTCGGGGAATACCTGCAGAGGGAACTCCACCGTTTGTAATTTTTCCGATTCAGGAATAATACGCTTAGCCGATGCGTTCATCGCTTGGGCGGTCAAATTAAACCCTACTTTATTTGGATTTTCGCATCCTTTGGGCGTATCTTTGCCGTATCCTTTTTGAATACGGCTAAGATTTTGAACATTGTGTGTGTCCATATTTTAGCCTTT
>CAZNYR010000184.1:0-882 GCA_964577275.1 uncultured Cytophagales bacterium
ATACAAATGGTTGCGAGGTTTTGTTCTCGACCGTAGTGCAAGTGTTGGAAAATCAATTTAATGACCCGCCAAATTTCAAAATTGCGGAGCGATGGAATTGGTTTAGTATTCCGAATGACATCGGCAAGCACCAACGAAATAATTTCGTAACGGCAATTAATGACGGCGATTCGGATTTAGAACAACATGTAACATTTTTTGTAACGGCACAAAAACCAGAACTATTTAAGGTTCAGCCATTTATCACAGCAAATGGACAATTATGCTTTGAGCCAAATCCAGAAATGGGCGGCTATACATACCTCGAAATTTATGCTCAGGATGATGGCGCAAGCAATCATCCAAATACCAATACCTCCGAAAAACGAAAATGCTGGGTTTGGATTATGCCTAAAAATTATGTCTTTTATGACGTAAATCAGAATGGTTTGTATGATAAAAATACCGAATATCCAGCCGTCCAGCGAGGCATAAAAGTGCGTAAAAAATCATGGTCAGGAAATCATTTTTATAACTGGACAACAAATACGATGGATGACGGAAGTTACTATGCGTATATTTATCCAACCAAAACAGGGGCAGGCTACTACAAATTTGAGCCACGAGCAAATGATTTCCCTGCAAATGCCACATTTACGCCTCCAAATTATGAAGATAATAATGTTACGGAACAAGGTTATTTGAGTGGAAAACATTTTGCCCTACAAGTGCCGAATCATACCCAAGATGTCAGCACTCGGATTATGAGCTGGTGGGATTGGAACTCTCGTCCTGGGTTTACAACTTATTTTTATATCAAGTATCAAAATGATGGTACAGAACCTAAAAATGGCGTAATTTCTTTCGAGTATGATAAACTTTTGACCTTCGAGGATTGGCATG
>CAZNYR010000184.1:892-1970 GCA_964577275.1 uncultured Cytophagales bacterium
ATTGGTGGCACTGGTGGGGCAACAAACCAAAACCAAATAAAGCCCAATTATTAGCCAATTCCAACAATACATTATCTTGGACTTACTCCAATTTAAACCCAGGGGAAAGTCGATATATTGTGGTCAAAGTTCGGATTCAGCGACCGACCGCACAGCGCAATCTTTTGGGCGAAACCATGTATTGTACGTCCGAAATAACTTCTTCGGGAACAGATAGCAACCCAAAAAATAATAAATATATCGAAACTCGTGTCATTACAGGTTCTTATGACCCGAACGACAAACGAGTCTTGCCTGCGGGAGATGTTCCGCCAGAATTTGTTGAAAATGAGGAGTATTTGACCTACCGAGTTCGATTCCAAAATTCGGGAACGGATACCGCATTTAATGTACGGGTCGAAGACCAATTATCCGAAAAATTGGATTGGGAATCCTTAAAAATGTTGGGCGCAGACCACAATTATCGTTTGGAAATCGACAGCACAGGCAAAGCTATTTGGTATTTTGATAATATTTTATTGCCTGATGATAAGGTCAATGAACCAGGAAGTCATGGGCAATTTGAATATCAAATCAAAATTAAAAATGATGGCTCGGTTAAGTTTGGCGATAAATTCGGGACGAAAGCCTACATTTATTTTGATTACAATACGCCAATTATTACCAATCAATCCGATACCCGAATTTGGGCGGATTTGGTTGCTCCGAAAAATACGGCGTTAATTCCTGCTAATGGCGAAACAGGCGTGGCTTCCAGCACCAAATTAACGATTAATTTTGATGAGGCTATCAAACGGAATCAAGGAAAACTATACATTTTCCAATCCGATGGAACGCTCTTACAAACCATTGATATGCAAAGTGATCAAGTTGCTTTGAGCAATTCAACGCTACAAATTCAACCTGATAATTTAACGCCTAAAAATGGACAAATAGAAGCTCCCTTTGAGGTGTATGTTTTGATGGATTACGGAAGCATAATTGACTTGGCAACCAATCAATATCTTGGAATTCAAGATAAAAATACGTGGCGATTTACTGTTGGACAAGAAGAAAATTCTGTGCCAAATAATAACAA
>CAZNYR010000185.1:0-1929 GCA_964577275.1 uncultured Cytophagales bacterium
CAACCTTTGGCGAAGGTATTGACTAGATTCATGAAATTTAAAATGAGAATTGCTGTTTCCAACAGAAACCATTGGGAAGAGTGAAATTTTTGTTTGAACTGCGTAACTCCCAACATAATGAATAATAATTGAAAACATCATGAATAAGCTCATTTTAGGCGACAATCTGCAAATCTTAAAAAATTTAGATTCCGAATCGGTGGATTTAATTTATTTAGACCCACCTTTTTTTTCAAATCGCAATTATGAGCTTATTTGGGGCGATAAAGGTGAAATTCGCAGTTTTGAAGACCGCTGGAGTGGTGGAATTGATCATTATATTGCGTGGCTTAAAGAGCGGGTTGTAGAAATGCACCGCATTTTGAAATCGACAGGTTCTATTTTTCTGCATTGCGACTGGCACGCGAATGCGTATATTCGAGTGTTTATTTTGGATAAGATTTTTGGGGAAAAACACTTTTTAAGTGAAATTATCTGGAAAAGAACATTTAACTCTGGTAGTAGTAAATCTATTGCTAAAAAATTTCCTTTAAATACAGATACTATTTTTTGGTATATCAAATCAAAAAAATACACTTTTAACAAAATTACAAGACCGTTAAATGAAGGTGCTTTAAAACGTTATGATAAAATTGATGAAATTGGTCGTTTTATGTGGGTACCCCTCAAAACAGTTTCTCAAGAAAGACTCGATTATTTGCGGAGTACTGGAAATATTCGGGAAGGAAAAGGTCTGAAATATCCACGTTATAAGAAGTATTTGAGTATGGAAGATGGTGTTTTAATTGATAATTTATGGGACGATATTGGACAAATTCATACTAGGAATAGCGATGAACGCATAGGCTATCCCACGCAAAAACCTGAAAAACTTTTAGAACGCATTATTTTATGCGCCTCAAACGAAAATGATGTGATATTAGACCCGTTTGTTGGCGGCGGGACAACGGTGGCGGTAGCGGATAAGCTAAAAAGAGAATGGATAGGCATTGATCAATCGGTACAAGCCATTAAAGTATCAGAAATGCGGCTGCAAAAACAACAAGATTTATTTTCAAAACCGTTTGTCGTGCAATTACACAAATATGATTATGATACGTTGCGTTATTCCAATGCGTTTGAATTTGAAAATTGGATTATTCAGCAATACGGCGGCGTGTCCAACATCAAGCAACACAATGATTTAGGCATTGATGGCAAAACTCGTGAAGGCATTCCGATTCAAGTCAAGCGTTCGGATAATATTGGACGTAATGTGATTGATAACTTTCAATCGGCGAGCAAGCGATTCGATAGTAAAAAATTCAATGAAAATCAAGCTATTAAAAATCCGATTGGGATAATCATTGCGTTTAGTTTTGGTAAAGGTGCGATTCAAGAAGTGGCACGGTTAAAAAATCAAGAAAATATTATCATTGAATTAATGACTGTTGAGCAAATTATTCCGATTTCTAAAAAGCCAAAATTAAGTGTTACATTCAGCGATTTAGGTTTAAATACGAAAAAATTACGTGAAATTGAATTTATTGCTAATGGTGAATCAGAGGCAGGCATTGAATTTTATGCGTGGGATTTCGATTATCGAGAAGATGACGGTTTTAAAGCTAATATTATGATTGATAAAATCGGCAAACAATCGCATAAATTTAAAACAGGTTCATTTCAAATTGCGGTTAAAGTGGTTGATAACGATGGTTTAGAAAATTTAGAAATAATTAACTTAAAAATAAATGGAAAAATAACGACTTAATTTGCCTTTGGAAACATTAATGAGTAATGAAAATTTTCGGGTTCGTACTTTGTTTAACCTGAACCCTGCCTAATGTGAGTCACTAGATTGTCCTTGTTGTACCCGATGTGGCATGTCGTGACTGATAGGGGTAGAGAAAAGCCTTACGGCATTCCCCTCCCTCCGAACCGTGCGTGCGG
>CAZNYR010000186.1:0-261 GCA_964577275.1 uncultured Cytophagales bacterium
AGGGGGATTGAAGGGTGGGGAGGTGAGGAGAATGGGTTTGGGCTTTTGCTCATTTTTCAGTCTTTTCAACTCTTCGAAAATTGCCGTAGTCATTTTGCCCTGTGCTTGCAAAATTTCCATGACTTCCGTAAGGTCATTAAACGAAATATTGATGGTAGAACCGTTTATGTCCTGCAAAACAAAATTTCCGTTTCCGTCAATTTCGGCTTTGTTGAGTTTTCCAATTTGTTTGAGATTTTCAATATAATCCCTACCAATATT
>CAZNYR010000186.1:271-1501 GCA_964577275.1 uncultured Cytophagales bacterium
ATTGAAGGGTGGGGAAGTGAGCAGGCGTGTTATTTTAGGTTCGCCGTATTGAATGGTCTGATTTTCAATATAATCTCTATCAATATTAAATTGGTTTTTGATTTTATCTCTTATGTTATCTGTTTTCATCTGTATCGCTTTTATTTTCGTAAAAATTGCCTTTGATATTGAATTGTTTTTTGATTTTATCTCGATGCACGACATCGCCTTTATGAATAGTAACGTTTCCTACAACGCCCTGAACAACCGTATTATCATTGCCAAGAATAGTGGAAATATTCTGGGTAATTTTTCCGAGTTCGTTTTTGCTTTTTTCGTCCAAACCGTTTAGGATATTTTCGACATCTTTTCGGAAATCGGCATTATTTTCAACGGTATTTTTTAGAATTTCCATGACTTGTTTGGATTTTGCGTTAAATTTTTCCGTATTTTTTTTGGAAACAGCGGATTCTAAAGCATCAAGCGTATCTTCTTCGGGTTTTCCTTTGAAAAAATCGAGGACTTTTTGACTTAGCTTTTGGAGTTGTTCAGAATTTTTAAGTTTGTCGTAGGCAAAATTTACGCCGATTCCTTGCAAAAATGTGATTGCGCCACTGCCATAACTGGCGATTAATGATGCTAAGAGAGTTTCTTCCATTTGAATTATTTTTTTGGGGATTTCTGAAAAAATTTGATTGGTCAAAGTACGCAATCGTTGGATAAAATCAAAAGTTACGTTTTCGTAGAGAAACGTATTTTCCAGACGATTAACTTGCTGTATATGCGAGTTTTGCATTTTCAAAAGACGAAAGACCTCCGAAAAATTATTTTCGTTGATGAGTTCGTGAATTTGTTGAGCTTTGGTTTTTGTCATTTCAGTAGATTTTTAATTATTTCAATAAATTGTTGGGTAGGTTTTATTAAGGATTTCATCTGCTTTTTCGAGGCGATACCGAACATAATCTATCTTTTCTTGAGGTGTCATACCAAAATCCCCTCCCTTTGGATATTATGGTAATAAGGTGTAATTCGGAATTTACTGTGCCATTCGTTGAGGTTAAAAATTTGCAAACTCAAAACTTCCGCCAATTCTAATTCCATCAGAGTAACGGGCATACGCAAAGCGTCTTCTAACTCAAAAGAAAGTTTGGGTTTTTCGGTCAAAAGCAACAAATCCCAATCCGAATCGGGCTGGGCATCGCCTCTGGCTCGGCTGCCGTACAAAATGAGTTGGGCGGTGGGTTCTATTTT